>NZ_QHKO01000001.1:600000-900000 GCF_003260125.1 Lujinxingia litoralis | reverse complement strand
CTGGCGGTCTGGTCGACGTACTCGGCGGTGCATAAGAACGTCAAAGAGTACATGATCTGCCTGCTCTTCCTGGAAGTGGGGATGATCGGGGCCCTGGTGGCCACCGATGTGTTCCTCTTCTACATCTTCTGGGAAGTGATGCTCATCCCGATGTACTTCATCATCGGCGTGTGGGGTGGGGCCGAGCGCGTGAAAGCCGCGGCGACCTTCTTCATCTACACGATGCTGGGCTCGATTCTGATGCTGCTGGCCATCATGTACGTGTACTTCCAGGCCGGCGGTCAGACGGGGACCTTCTCGTTCCTTTACACCGACATTCTGGCCGCGGAGTTCTCGGCCACCGAGCAGTTCTGGTTGTTCGCGGCCTTCTTCCTGGCCTTTGCGATCAAGGTGCCGCTCTTCCCCTTCCACACCTGGTTGCCCCTGGCGCACGTTCAGGCCCCGACGGCCGGCTCGGTGATCCTGGCTGCGGTCATGCTGAAGATGGGGACCTACGGGATTCTGCGCTACGCCTTTCCGCTCTTCCCGGATGCGCTGAAGACCTTCGCGCCCTACATCGCGGTGCTCTCGGTGATCGGCATCGTGTACGGGGCGATCGTCGCGCTGGTGCAGGACGACGTCAAAAAGCTGGTCGCATACTCCTCGGTGAGCCACCTGGGATTCTGCGTGTTGGGTCTGGTGGCGATGACGCCCCAGGGGCTCAGCGGCGCGATGTATGTGATGCTGGCGCACGGGATCGCCACCGGCGGCCTCTTCCTGTGCGTGGGCGTGATCTACGAACGCCGTCACTCTCGTCAGATCGCGGACTTCGGCGGTGTGGCCAAGGTGATGCCGGTATTCGCGGCGCTCTTCATGGTCATCACCTTTGCGTCGGCGGGTCTGCCGGGGCTCAACGGCTTCGTGGGCGAATTCCTGAGCATCATGGGGACCTCCCGCAGCCACTTCCTGTGGTTTGATACGCCCTTTGGTTACGTGCGTGGAGCCGGCGGCAGTGGTTACGGGGTCTACGAGTTGACCGCGATGACCGATGTGGCCATTGGCTCGGCCCGCCAGGCCGGTCCGGAAATCACCGCCTTTATCTTCACCATCGTGGCGACCTCGGGTGTCATCCTGGGTGCGGCCTACCTGCTGTGGATGTTCAAGCGCGTGATGTTTGGCGCGGTGGTTCACGATGAGGTCGCGAAGATGCCGCGCCTGAGCGCCCGCGAGATCGGTGTGCTGGTGCCCATCGTGCTGATGGCGGTGTTTATGGGCGTCTTCCCCAAGTTTTTCCTGAGCCGGATGGACCCCTCGATTCACCAGTTTTTGACCTACATGGACCAGAACGTCACCGAGACCAATACGGTCGTGGTCGAGCCCCTTGACCCGAGCTGGGTGCCCCAGGGTTCGATGATCGATCTGGCCAAGGAGCGTCGGTAAGCCGCACGAACGTGCGCCCGGACGTTAACTCGGCGCGAATCTCTGCGCCGTAGCTGCTGAGACGGATGTAATGACCATGCAATTGCTCTCGACATTGAACACGCTCGCGATGCTCGCGCCCCCGCAGGGCGCGGAGTTTGCCGCGATCGTCCCCGGCATCATCGTCACGCTGGTGGCTCTGGCGTTCATCATCATCGACGTCTTCCACCGCAAGGGGACGCCGCGTGATTACCTGGCCTACTTCTCGGTCATCGGGCTGGGCGTGGCCGCGGCGAGCTGCTGGTACCTGTGGGATAGCCCGCTGGAAGCGCCGACCTTCTTCGGGATGCTCTACCTGGACCGCTTTGCGCTCTTCTTCTCGGCGCTGGCGTCGATCAGTGGTGCGCTGGCGATTCTTTGCTCGCCGGCGGTGTTGCGCAGCCACAAGATGGACCGCGGGGAGTACTACCTGCTGGTGCTCTTCAGCGTCACGGGCATGATCTTTATGGCGGGCTCAGCTGATTTGCTGAGCCTCTTCATCGCCTTTGAGGTCATGTCGATCCCGATCTACGTGCTGGCGGGCTTCTTGCGCGAAGACTCGCGCAGCGCCGAAGCCTCGATGAAGTACTTTGTGCTCGGGGCGTTCTCCGCGGCGCTGATGCTTTACGGCATCGCGATGATCTACGGCGCCACCGGCACGACCAACCTGGAGATGATCGCGCAGAACCTTTACTACCTCGAAGGTGGTGAGGGCCAGCACCAGGGCTTTGGTCTGGCGATGTTCGGCGTGCTTCTGATCTTCAGCGGCTTTGCGTTTAAGGTCGCCGCGGTGCCTTTCCACATCTGGACCCCGGATGTGTACACGGGTAGCCCCACGCCGGTGGTCGGTTTCATGGCCACCGCCGTAAAGGCCATTGCCTTTGCCGGAATGCTGCGCGTGTTTGTGGTGGCCTTCCCGCTCGATTCGCTGCGTGGTGGCTTCTTTGGCTACGGTTGGATCGACATTGCGTTTGCGCTTTCGGCCTTCTCGATGGTGCTGGGGAACGTGGTGGCGCTGGTGCAGAACAACGTCAAGCGCATGTTGGCCTACTCATCGATCGCCCACGCTGGCTACCTGCTGGTGGGCTTTACTGCGGCCAACGCGCACCCGCGCTTCTTTTTGCACAACGACGCCATCCTCTTTTACCTGGTGGCCTATACCTTCGGTACGATCGGCGCCTTTGCCGTGCTCTCGTACTTCGGTCGTCGTGGTGAGGCGGTCGAGACCTTCGAAGACCTGGGACAGCTGGGCATCAAGTACCCGATGATGGGGCTTGTGATGGCCGTCAGCATCTTCTCGGCGGCGGGGATCCCGCCGACGGCGGGCTTCCTGGGCAAGTTCTACATCTTCCGCTCGGCGATCGATGTGGGCATGCAAACCGATGAGTTTGCTTTCATCGGCCTGGCGATCCTCGGGGTGCTCAGCAGCGTGGCCGGCGTGTACTACTACCTGAAGGTTTTGATCTACATGTACATGAAGCCCGAGAAGCGCGTCTTCCGCCCGCTGGACCACACCGGTCCGAAGGTTGCGATGGTGGTGTGTGCGCTGATGACCCTGTACCTGGGGCTCTTCCCGGCCCGCGCGGTCGAAATCGCACAGGAGAGCGTACTGGACTTCAGCGGTGTGCCGGCTTCGGTACAGGCGACCATCGACCTGGGTCAGGCCGCTCTGGAAGCTGCGCAGGCCGAGTAAGGGGCAGCGGCATCGCTTCAAGAACCTAAAAGAGCCCCGGGCATTGCCCGGGGCTTTTTTTTGATCGGGGAATGACATGCAGGGAGCCTTAAGGAGGAGCCGCGCAAAAAAAGCCCGGCGCGCACATGGCGCGCCGGGCTCAGGGGCGCTCAACGACCCGGCACCACCGGGCGTGCGGGATCAGGCCGGCAGCGAGAAGCGCAGGGCGACCTTTTCGGCGATCACCAGCGTGTCGCCCTCGGAGAGGCGACGGCGCTCGCCGAGGCCCAGAAGCTCGTCGTTGAACTGGGTGCCCCGGGCCGCCAGGTTGTACACGATGTAGTTTTTATGCTGGCGGTAAATGGCCACCTGGCGCCGGGCCACCTCCTCGCTGCCGTAGGGGGCGAGGTCGATGTGCGGGGAGTAGGCTGCCTCGGGCGCCGGCTCGTCATCGTCTGCGGATTCGCCCCGGCCGATCAGCAGCGTGTCGAGCTCAATGGCGTAGGTTTCCAGGGCCTTCTGATCTCGGTAGAGCGTGAGCAGGGCGGGCTCTTCGTAGGTTCCCGGGGAGGGCAGGGGCTCGACCTGCGTGGTGTGGCGCGGCGTGGTGCGATGGGCCTCGATGGTGGCGACCGGCGCGGCCTCCGGCAGTTCGTTATCAAACTCGGCCGGTGCGTCCGCCGCCGGGGCCAGCGAGTCGTTGTTTTCTTGGTTGAAAGGAGCGTCCAGGGGGGCCGCCGGGGGGGCCAGGCTCTCGAAGGGCTCGTCGACGGGGGCATCGAACACGATATCGTCATCGCCGGCCAGTTCGGCTTCCACGGAGACTTCGGGGAACTCTTCGTAGCCGGACTTCTCCAAACCCTGAGGCGCCGCGGGGGCGAGGGGCTCCACCGGAACTTCGGCGAGCTCCAGAGGCTCGGCGTCGACGGCCTCCAGAGGCTCGACCGGGATTTCTGTCAGTTCCAGGGCGTCATCGCTTTGATCGGCGGCGTTCGACTCCGGGACCGGAGCGATCTCTTCAAAGGCGAAGGGATCTTCGTCGGTCGCGCGCATCGCCGTGCTCATATCGGCGCCGCAGTTCTCGCAGTAGGGCTCGTCGGCGTAGTGAGCGGTCTGGCATTGGGGACAGATGATGGCGTCGGACATCGAACTCCTCCAGGTGCGTGGTCCAGAACAGGGCGGGCCAGGAATGGCCGGGTCGGGAGACACTTTACCCGCATCGCCGGGGTACGTATAGGCGCGCGCGAGGCTTGCACCGGGAGGGGCGCCCGGTAGAATTCGCCGCCGAACTCCCGCCGTGGTTTCTACCCCGGTTTACCTCGTCAGCCCCGAGCCCATCATGAGCGCTGCCCCTCTTTCTTCTGTCGAACGTCCGCCGGTGAGTCGCCCGGTGATGAAACTCGTGGAGCGTGCGCTGCGAGATTTTGAGCTGGTGGTGCCCGGGGACCACGTTGCCGTGGGGATCTCCGGGGGGAAAGATTCCCTGCTGCTGGCCGCCGCGATGCTGGAGATCGCAGCCCGAGATGACTTTGATATTCAGGTCACGTTGATTCACCTGGATCAGAATCAACCCGGCTTTGACCGTCAGGGACTCCAGCAGGCGATGACTCGTCTGGGGGTAGCGCTGGAGATTATTGACCGCGATACGCATTCGGTGGTGCAGAGCATGCTGAAGCCCGGGCAGATCCCCTGTGCGATCTGTGGGCGCATGCGCCGGGGCATCCTCAATGCTCACTGTGCCGAGCGGGGCTACACCAAGCTGGCGATGGGCCACCACCTGGACGACGCGGTGGAGACGTACTTTTTGAACCTGCTTTTTGGCAGCCGCCTGGACCCGCTCAAACCGGCCACCCCGGCGGAGACCCACCCGGTGACCACGATTCGCCCGCTGATTCTGGTGGAAGAGCGCAAGATCGAGGCCTGGGTCGAGGAGGTGGGCCTGGCACCGGTGGCCTGTCCGGTCTGCGACACCTTTCCCGATTCGAGTCGCCGTGATGTCAAAACCTTCTGGCAGGGATTCTCGGAGCTGGCGCACCGGGATGTGTACGCCTCGGTGCGCGAGGCGCTCTACGGGAGCTCGGGCCCCTTTGGGGGCGGCGGGAACCATAGCTAGAATAAAAAACGCCGCGGAACGCGGCGTTTTTTTAGGTGGCGAGCGGAGGTGGGGGAGAGGCGCCTCGTTAATAGGGAGAGACGTCCACCAGGACCTCGCGGGGCTTGTAGCCATCGGAGGAGCCGACGATGCCCTCGATTTCCATGATGTCGACCATGCGGGCGGCGCGGTTGTAGCCCACTCGGAGCTTGCGCTGGAGCATGGAGATGGAGGCCTGGCCGGACTCCACGACCAGGCGAACGGCCTCCTCGTAGAATTCGTCCTTATCCTCGTCGGCCACGCCGCCTTCGTCCTCCTCGCCATCGTCGGCCAGAATCGACTCGTCGTAGTTGGGCTCTCCCTGTCCGCGGAGAAATTCGACCATTTTGTCGATCTCTTTCTCGGAGACGTAGGCCCCGTGGGTGCGCTGCAAGAAGCTGGTGCCCGGGGGGACAAAGAGCATGTCGCCGTTGCCCAGGAGGTTCTCGGCGCCGTTGGCGTCGAGGATGACCCGGCTGTCGGTCTTGCTGGTCACGCGCAGTGCCAGTCGGGTGGGGAAGTTGGCTTTGATGAGGCCGGTGATCACGTCGGTGGAGGGGCGCTGCGTGGCCAGGATCAGGTGAATGCCGGCGGCGCGGGCCTTCTGGGCCAGGCGAGCCACTGCGGTCTCCACGTCTTTGGAGGCGGTCATCATCAGGTCGGCGAACTCGTCGATGATCACGATGATGAAGGGCAGGCGTCGGTGCTCGGGGTTGCCGCTGTGATCGATCCCCAGGGCGCGCAGGGCTTCGGTATCGTCGAGGCCGTTGAGTTGGTCGAGCTCGGCCTGTTTGGTGAGCTTCTCGACCTTCTCGTTGTACCCGGTGATGTTGCGCACGCCCATGTCGGCCAGGGCCTGGTAGCGGCGCTCCATCTCCTGGACGGTCCAGTTCAGGGCGACGGTGGCCTGCTTGGGATCGGTGACCACCGGGAGGAGCAGGTGCGGGATGTCGGCGTAGATGCTGAATTCGAGCATCTTGGGGTCGACCATGATCATGCGCACGTCGTCCGGGGTGTGCTTGTAGAGCAGGCTGCAGATCATGGTGTTAACCGCCACCGATTTACCGGCGCCGGTGGCCCCGGCGACCAGCAGGTGCGGCATCTTGGCCAGGTCGGCAATGACCGGACCGCCTTCGGTGTCTTTACCCAGGGCCAGGGGCAGCTTCATCTTCTTGTTATCGGCGAAGGCTTCATCGGCAATGATCTCCTTGAGGTAGACCATTTCGCGGGCCGGGTTGGGAACTTCGATGCCCACGACGCCCTTGCCGGGAATCGGCGCGACGATGCGCACGCTGTGCGCGGCCAGGGCCATGGCCAGGTCGTCGGAGAGGTTGGCAATCTTGGAGAGCTTGACGCCCGGGGCCGGGCTGAACTCAAACATCGTGATGACCGGACCGGGGCAGATCTCGACCACGGAGCCTTCTACCTTGAAGTCAGCCAGGGTCTTCTCGATCTGGGCGGCCATCTCGCGCAGGGCATCGGAGTCGATGGCCACCTCTTCGCCGCGGTCAAAGTTGAGGAAGCTGATCGGGGGGAGCTCGTAGTTGCCCTTTTTCTGGGGCTTGAAGAGCAGGCCGCCGTCGGAATCATTCTCCAACATCTGCTGGCGTTCGCGGGCCTTGCGGGTGGCCTCACTCTCGACGATCTGGGGACCGAAGTCGCCCTTGACCGGGCCGCTGGCCTGGCGCTCCGAGCGCATGTCGATAACCTGGGTGTCGCTGACCTCGATGACTTCCGCGGTCTGCCCGGCCTCATCGAGGCCGGCGATTGGGATGGGGCCCTGGCTCAAATCCGGATCGGTATGAGGCAGCTCGCCAAGCTCCCAGCCCTGGTCCTTGTCGAGGTCCTTTTCGGGGGCCTTGGGCGGTGCCGGAGCCTCGGCGCGTTTGGTGTCGGTGTCGGTGTCAGACTTTGCCGGGGCCTTTTTGTCGCGTTTGGGGCGTTTGGACGCGGGCTCCTCGGGGGCGTCGTCGGCCAGCTCGGCGTTGCGCAGACGCGGGCCGAAGAGGCGAGCGAGTCGGCCGGCGACCTTGCGCTCGACTTCGTCGTCGAGGCTTTCTTCAAAGTCGTAGCGATCGGGGGCCAGCCCGCGAACCGAGCGCTCCGCCTCCTGACGGGCTTCTTCGGCGATGGTGAGTTCTTCGCCGGCCAGCAGGCGGTCGCGTTCTTCCTGGTAGCGCTGTTTGAACTCGCGGCGCACCGCCTGGCGGTGACGCACCCAGGCCATCAGGCGCTGAATGCGCCCGGCCACCCAGCGGGCGACCGCTCCGGGACTCAGATCGGTGACGAGCACCCCGCCGATGAGCAGGGCGGAGCCGGCCAGAATGGCCGTGCCGACGGTACCTACCGCGCCCCGCATCAGCTCGCCGGTGAACGCGCCGATCCAGCCGCCGGGCTCATGGCCGAGCACCAGGTAGCCGCTCAACGCCAGGTGCCCCAGCACCGTGCCCGCCAGGACAAAGATAAACTGTCCGAAGACTTCGCCGGCGCGGGCCTCGATCTGGCGGCCCAGGAGCATGGAGATGCCAAAGTACCAGAGCAGGGCGTTCACAAAGAACGCGCCCAGCCCGAAGATGGTCAGCAGCATGCCGCCCACCCAGACCCCGAAGGGCCCAATCAGGTTGGTGGGAGGGGCCTCTCCGCGGGTCAGATCGGCAGGGTTGAAGCTGGCGATGGCCAGGAGCAGTACCAGGGCCAGCGCCAGCAGGATTACGCCGCCCAGTTCCCGCTGCAGCGCAAAGGAGGTGCCGTTGACCTTCGGGGTCGACGCGCCTCGGGCGCCTGATTTTGCACCGGTTTTGGCGCTGGATTTTTTCTTTGAGGATGAGCTTGTCGCGCTCTTAGCCGCCATGACTGCCCTCCGTGGCAACGCATTGGGGTCGCGGTCCCTGCGCACGGGGCCGGGGGGGAGGCGGGGAGCGCGCGTCCGTGCGCGCCGTCCGCGCTCGGCCGTAAAGGGCGCGCAGGAGTGCGTAGTTATCTCGGCGCCAACCTACCACGGCGCCCGGGACCTGCAAGTTTTCGTCGGGGGCCGGACGCGGACCTCTCGACGCGTGTTCGGGGATTAAGGTCTGGCCGCTGAGCCGCGGCGGTCGTCGACCGCGACAGGCGGTCACGCAAAGACCGCTTTCGAGGATGTCCTGGTGCCCCTTGGGCCGGTTCCGGGGATGTAGCCCCGAGCGGCTCGCCCCCGGAGCCGTGGGAGAAAAGGTCCGGGGGCGAGGCGGGAGGTCAGGGGCGCGACCACTCAATGCGCAGGTCGTGGAGGAAGGGGCGTACGTCGGAGTCGTCGGTGGTCATGCGGACCTCGATCTCGAACTCCTGTCCCTGCACCGCGGCGCCGGCGCTTCGAATGTCGAAGGTGTGGGTGAGGGCGCCGGTGGGGTAGTCCAGATAGTCGCTGGACCCCTGAGCCTGGTCGACCGGGACCCAGCCCGAGGTGGGGTTGCCGTTGAGGTCGCGCCCGCGCACGCGCACGCCCAGAGAGGTGCCGGCGGGCACGGTGGCCTCCACGGTGATCTCGTCGAGGATGGCGGTGGGGAAGCCGCTGTCGAAGTAGTAACGCCAGAAGCCTCGGGGGGCGGTGAAGTTAAAGGCGGTGGCACCGGTGAAGTCCGAGTAGGTGTAGTGCCCATCGGTGCCGGCCGGGAAGCCGCCCAGGGTGTCCCCAGTGATTGGGTCGACTTTGAAGATCAGTTGCGAGCTCATGCCCAGGTGCCAGGCGTAGCCCAGACGGTCAAAGCCCACGCCGCGCATGTCGCCGCCGCTGGTCATGCCATTAATCCAGCCCTGACCCTCGCGCAGCGCGGGGATAAAGGACCAGGTGCTCTGAGCCGGGTTGGTCTCATTGAAGTGCAGGCGCAGGAGGTGGCCGTTGCTGCGAACTGCGGCCCAGACATCGCCGGTGGCCGGCTCGACGGCGATGGCGTGGGTGCGCCAGCTGCGCGCGCAGCTGGTGGTGCTGGGGCAGGAGGTGACGACCTGTTGGCCGTTATGCACCGCCGGGTCGGCCACGACGCCCTGCATGGCGTTGGGGACATAGAAACGGTGGACCTTTTCGGTGGCCGGGTCAAAGACGGCCACGCCGCCGCCGGCATCGCCGTGGTTGGGGCCCCAGTCCGAACCGGAGCAGGCCATCCAGATGCGGTCATCGGCGTCGACGGCGATGCCGTACACCCCGCAGTTGAAGCCGGTGTAGTAGCGGTCCCACTCCAGGGTGTGGGTATTGAAGCGGGGCAGGCCCACGCCGTCCCACAGGGCGGCGGCGTAGATGTAGCCCTGGGAATCACCGACCAGCCCGTAGACCTGACCGGCGCTGGCGGTGGCGCCGGTAGGGCGCTGCACGCCGTCAGCGTCCGGCGCGTAGGTGGGGATGTTGGAGGGAACGTAGATGTCGCTGGCCTGGTAGGGCGGGTTGGGGCTGATGCGCTGGACGGCGCCGTCGTGGGCGGAGTATCCGATCCAGATGTTGCCCTGGGGGTCGACAGCCACCCCGCGCCCGCTGTTGTAAGAGGTGGTGTTGTTCGATGCCTCGGTGGAGGGGTTTTTACTGTAGACCACGCAGGGGTCGGCCAGGGGCGCGCCCGAGGAGTTGACCTGGGTGACCGAGCCGTCGGGCAGGCGGCGAGAGGTCTCGCCAGGGCCGCAGGCAGTGGTATCCCAGAGGACCTTGGTGACACGGCCGTCGTTGCGGCCGACGACCCACATGTTGCCGTCGAGGTCCACGGCGGTGCGGCTGGGGTTGTGGCCTACCCAGTAACGGGCGTCTTCTTCGCCGGTATCGGTGTTGAACTTCGAGACGGTGCCACGGCTGAGGGTGCCTGAGGAGTTTGCCGCCCACAGGTAGGGAGGGAAGAAGGACTGGCGGGTCAGCGAGACGCCGGGGCGCCCGGTAGGGTTGTTCTCGTCGGTGGCATCCACAAATTCGGCGCCGCCGTCGAAGACCCCGCCGGCGGCGGGATCGGAGTCATGGACGTAGCAGGGGCCCTGGCATTCGCCACAGGCGTTGCGCAGGCCGTCGTCGATGATGCCGTTGCAGTTGGAGTCTTCCCCGTTGCAGACCTCGGGGCCCGGGGCGATGGCGTTCTGACAGGCGCTCCACTGGCCGGCGGAACAGGTCTGGGTGCCGCGCTGGCAGATGCCGGTGTCGGTGCCGCAGGCGCGGGTGTCTCCCTCGGCGCAGCCGCAGCCCTCGTCGACTTCGCCGTCGCAGTCGTTGTCGATGTTGTCGCCGGTCCCGTCAGGCCCGCAGAGTTCGGGGGTCGGCAGCACCGAGCCCTCGCAGGCGCCCCAGAACTCGCCAGCGCAGCGCTGGACGCCCATCTGGCAGGCGCCCACCCCGGCGAACTCGGCAGGTCCAGTGTAGCAGGCCTGGGAGCTGGCCGAGCAGCCGCAGCCCTCGTCGACGCGCGCGTCGCAGTCGTTGTCCAGGCCGTCGCCGCAGATCTCGCGTTCGGCTACTTCGCCACAGCTGCCGCAGGCGTTGCGCGGGGAGCCGTCGGGGCAGGGCAGTTCAATGAGGCCGCTCTCGCAGTCGGTGACGCCGGGAGGGCAGTACTCGCAGCCGTTGTCGACGACCCCGTCGCAGTCATTGTCCAGGCTGTCGCCGCAGACTTCGGCCTCAGGGGTGATCTGACCGGAGCAGGTGCCCCACTGGCCGTCGGCCTGGCAGCTGCGCACGCCGGCCTTGCACAGCCCCACACCCAGGGTTTCCACCGGGCCGGTGTAGCAGGGCTGATCCTCACGCAGGTAGTCCTCGCCGCCTTCGGGCACTTCACAGGAGCAGCGATCGCCCAGGCCTCCGGTGGAGCCCTGCTGACAGAGCACATTGGGGTCGGCCGGGTCGCTGCCGGGGCCTTCCACGCACTCGCCGGCTTCGTTGATGTGTCCCGGGCACTCTTGCGGGTTTAGGGGGGGAGCGCAGTCGCCGCCGTCTGGCGGAAGAACCTCTCCCTCGCAGGTCTCGGCCCACTGCCCGTCGACGCAGCGCTGGAAGCCGGCCTGGCAGCTTGAGCCAGCCGGGATCGCCGCCGGGTCGCCCCCCGAGAAGCAGCGGCGGAACTGTCCCGCGTTGCAGGGGCACTCCGGGTCGACGGCCGGGTTGCAGGCGGGCGGCTCGGGCGCGACGTCGGTATCCTCGGAGGCATCGGGCTGCGGGCCGCCACCTGTGTCGGTGTCAGTGTCAGGTTGTGTGAGGTCGGTGTCGGGTTCGCCGTCGCCTCCCCCCGAGGGAACATCGTCGCTGCAGGCATTCAGTGAGAGGGCCAGGGCTGCGGTCAGAGCCAGCCATCGTAGAGAGAGGGACGCACGTGAATAAGGCATACAAGGCTCCAGAGTTCACAAGTATTAAGGGGCTCGGCCAGGCTCAAAGCGGCCGGTCACGAGCATCCGAAATGAGGGGGGAGGACGTTTTAAGGGGCGACTTCGCGCGCAGGGTAGACGAGGCGGGTTTTGGGGTCAAAGCTTGCGGGCGGGAAGAAGCATCGAAGGCTCTGCGTTGTTGGCCGAGTGTAGGGCAGAGGTATGGGGCTTGATATTTTTCACCGAGCCGCTATAGATTCCGCCCCCGTTAGCCACCGCGACGCTGGCGCCGCGTTGTTTGATGGCGAGCCGCCGGCCTGCAGACGCCCCCACGGGGTGAGAACAAAGTCGGCGTTGCGTCGGGCCACTGGGGCCCGAGGGTGTGTGTGGCCGCGTTCCTGAGAAGCGTGGCGACCAAAAAAAATCGGCAACCGACGTGACAGGTGCTCCGAAATGGGGTAGGCGCTACGCGCTAACCGCGCGAGCCCATCGTCTCAACATAACCGAGTAGGAATATGGACCTGAACAAACTTCGTAACATCGGGATCTCCGCCCACATCGACTCCGGCAAGACGACGCTCACCGAGCGTATTCTGTATTACACCGGGACCATCCACCAGTTCCACGACGTCCGCGGTAAGGACGGCGTTGGTGCCAAGATGGACAACATGGATCTGGAGCGCGAAAAAGGCATCACGATCCAGTCGGCTGCCACCTACTGCAAGTGGGGCGAAAACGCCATTAACATCATTGACACCCCGGGCCACGTCGACTTCACCATCGAAGTTGAGCGCGCGCTGCGTGTTCTTGACGGCGCCATTCTGGTCCTGTGCTCGGTTGCCGGCGTTCAGTCGCAGTCGATCACCGTTGACCGTCAGATGCGCCGCTACAGCGTCCCGCGCATGGCGTTCATCAACAAGTGCGACCGCTCCGGTGCTAATCCCTTCTCGGTGACCGAGCAGCTGCGTGAGCAGCTCAAGCACAACGCCGTGCTCATGCAGTACCCCATCGGCCTGGAGGACAAGCACGTTGGCGCGGTCGATCTGCTTACCCGCAAGGCGCACTACTTCGAAGGTGAAGGCGGCGAGATCATCCGGACCGAGGATTGCCCGGAAGACATCAAGGATGAGGTCGAGAAGTACCGCGCCAAGCTCGTGGAGGCGGTGGCCGATCTCGACGACGAAATCGCCATGGCTTACCTCGAAGGTGAGCCTGTGACGGCCGAGATGCTGGTGCCGGCGATTCGTCGCGCCACGATCTCGCGCTCGATGACCCCTGTGTTCATGGGCTCGGCCTACAAGAACAAGGGTGTTCAGCTTCTGCTTGACGCCGTCGTCAGCTACCTGCCCAGCCCGCTGGAAATGAGCTACGACGCGCTGGCGATGGACGAAGAAGAGACCAAGGTTGAGCTTGAGCCGACTCCGGACAAGCCGCTGGTGATGCTCGGGTTCAAACTGGAAGACGGGCGCTACGGTCAGCTGACCTACTGCCGCATCTACCAGGGGACGCTCAATAAGGGCGACTTCATCTACAACATGAGCAACCAGAACAAGCACAAGGTCGGTCGTCTGGTGCGTATGCACTCCGAAGAGATGCACGACATCGATACGGCGACCGCCGGCGATATCGTGGCGCTCTTCGGTATCGACTGCGCCTCGGGTGATACCTTCACCGATGGCAATATCGAGGTGACGATGACCTCGATTCACGTGCCGGACCCGGTCATCACCTTTGCCGTCGAGCCCAAGAAGAAGGACGGTCTGCAGAACTTCTCCAAGGCGCTCAACCGCTTCTCCAAGGAAGACCCGACCTTCCGCGTCTCGCGTGACGAGGAGAGCGGCCAGACCATCATCGGTGGGATGGGTGAGCTTCACCTGGAGGTCTACATCGAGCGTATTCGCCGTGAGTACGGTGTCGATGTTGAGGTCGGCGCCCCGCAGGTTGCCTACCGCGAGACGATCACCGAGCAGGCCGACTTCGACTACACCCACAAGAAGCAGACCGGTGGTTCCGGTCAGTACGCGCGCGTGGTGGGTTGGCTGGCGCCGGCCGATGAAGGTGAGCACTACCAGTTCATCAACAACATCACCGGTGGTGTGATCCCCAAAGAGTACCAGCCCTCCTGTGATAAGGGCTTCCAGGACTCGATGGACGAGGGTTCGCTGATTGGATTCCCGGTGGTCAACGTGAAAGCGGCGATCGTCGACGGTAACTCTCACGCGGTCGACTCCTCCGATATGGCGTTCCGTCTGGCGTCGCGGGCGGCGTTCCGTGAGGCCTACCGTCGGGCCAACCCGGTCATCCTTGAGCCGATCATGAAGGTTGAGGTCGAGTCGCCCGAGGAGTTCTCCGGGGCGGTGCTCGGTGGCCTGAACAAGCGTCGCGGTATGATCACCGGTTCGCGTACCCGTCAGGGCTACGCGGTGGTGCTGGCCGATGTGCCGATGAGCGAGATGTTCGGTTACTCCAACGACCTGCGTAGCTCGACTCAGGGTAAGGCGGAGTACACCATGGAGTTCTCCAAGTACGCGCCGGTTCCGCGCTCGGTTCAGGAAGAGCTGATCAAGGAGTACGAAGCCAAGCGTGCCGAGAAGTCCAAGTAAGACACGCGGCTGAGGCCGTGAGGTCTTAGACGCGGGGCGGCGCCCTCCGAACCAGGGTTCGGGGGCGCCGCTTTTTTGTGCGAACTCAGGGTGTCAGAGCGTTCTGATACAAGGAGAACACGATGTTGAAGGTGATGGGCTTTGCAGCTTCGCTGCGTGAGGGCTCATGGAACGGCAAGCTCTGGGAGGTGGCCGCTCAGGCGCTCGATGCGATGGAGGGCGTGGCGGTGGAGCGGCGCTCGTTCGCCGAGTTTGAGATGCCGCTGTACAACCCGGACCTCCAGGCGCAGGGCTTCCCGCAGGGGGCCGATGACTTTAAAGAAGCGATCGAGGCGGCGGACGCGCTGATCGTAGTGACGCCGGAGTATAATGCGTCGATTCCGGGCTACCTGAAGAACGCCCTGGACTGGGTCTCGCGCTACCGTCCGGTGCCACTTCGTGGTAAGCCCTTGCTCTTAATGAGTGCGTCACCGTCAATGATGGGCGGTAATCGCGGTCTGTGGCAGACTCGGATTCCGCTGGAGGCGACGGGCGCGGTGGTGAGCCCGCGGATGTTCGGGCTGGCGCAGGCTCATCTGGCGTTTGCCGAGGATGGCGGGCTCGCCAATGCTGAATTGCACGAGCAACTGGTGGAGTTGCTTGAAGAATTTGTTGCCTTTGGTCAGGCGTTAACCAGCGCGCAAGCGCGAGGACAATGACCCGATGACACTGTTGATTTTGTATGCGCTCTTTGCGCTGGGGACATCGTTTCTGTGCTCTTTGCTGGAATCCGTGCTCCTGAGCGTGACGCCCTCCTACGTGGCTGCATTGCGCAATGAGGGCGCGCCCACCGGTGAGTTGCTCCATCGTTTGAAGAGCGATGTGGATCGGCCGCTGGCGGCAATCCTGAGCGTTAACACCATCGCCCACACCGTGGGGGCGGTCGGCGTCGGCGCCGAGGCCACGCGGATCTGGGGCGAGGGCTACGTGGGGTTGGTGTCGGGGGTGATGACCCTGGCGATTCTGTTCCTGACCGAGATCATTCCCAAGACCGTGGGCGCCAATTACTGGCGCGCGCTGAGCGCGCCGGTGGCGCGGGTGCTGCCGATTCTGATTTTTATCAGCTTCCCCCTGGTCATCATCTCTCAGGGCTTGATGAGTCTGCTCTCCTCCAAGGAGGCGCAGCCGCAGCTGAGTCGGGAAGAGATGAGCGCGATGACCGAGATCGGTGTGCAGGAGGGAGTCGTGGAGATCGGGGAGTCCCGTCTGCTGCAGAATGTGTTGCGGGTGGGGGTGTTGCGGGTGCGCGACATCATGACCCCGCGCACGGTACTGCTGGCGGTGGAGCAGGACACCACGGTGGCGGAGTTTTTTGAGGCGCATCCCAATCCGATCTTCTCGCGCATCCCGATTTATCGGGAGAAGACCGATGAGATCACGGGATACGTGCTCAAAGGGGATCTGCTTCTGGATATGGCCCGCGACCGGGAGGAGACGGCGCTGGTGGAGCACCGTCGCGATATCAAGTTTGTGCCGGAGAATATCTCGGTGCGGGAGCTGTTTGAGCTCTTTGTGGCCGAGCAGCATCATATCTCGGTGGTCGTCGATGAGTACGGCGGTATTGCCGGGCTGGTGACCATGGAGGATGTGGTGGAGACGCTGCTGGGCCTGGAGATTGTGGATGAGTCCGACGTGGAGCAGGACATGCGGGATATGGCGCGCAAGCAGTGGTTGCGCCGCGCTCGCCGCATGGGGATCTCCACCGAGCAGTTCGAGAGCGTGACCGGTCAGTCCAGCGAAGGACAGGCCTCGGCGGGCGCATCGTCGGTGACCCCGCAGGGCGAAAGCTAAGCGGGAGGATCGGGCCGGGGATATCTCGGCCAACGAAGGTTAAAAGGGCCCCGGGGCGCGCGCAGCGCGCTCCGGGGTTTTTTGATCGGCAGGCAGAACGTGGACCTGGCGCAGACGAGCAGGTGGCCCGTCCGGTGAAGGAAGGGAGCCAGCAGGCGCACGGAGGCCGTCGAGGAGGGGCCGAGGCGCGTCCTGAAAGGAAGGGGCTGGTATGAAGCGAAGGGGTGAGCTGTGAGGCTGAGGATCGCTGATGGGGGGCCGGGGAAGGCCGGGTATGCGCCCCGAAGAAAAGCCGGGGGGCAAGGAGGGACGACCGACAGGGGGGCCGAGGAGAGATGCGCGCTGACGAGGGCGGAAGGGGCCTGGTCGATGTGGCACACGAACTAAAAAACCCCGAGCGCCAAAAGGCGCTCGAGGTCTGGTGTTAAGCCGCCCGGGGGCGACTCAATACGTAAGGTGTGGCGTCCGCCTTAGAAGCTGTAGCCCGCGGCCACCGAGGTGAACATACCGCCACCGGCGCCGCCGAGGAAGTCGGGGCCGTTGACGATGAAGCCGGACTGGAAGGCGCCGTCGAGGGTGAAGTTACCCAGCTCCACACCCAGGCCCGCGCGCCAGCCGAAGTTGCTGGCACGGCCGCTCATGCTGCTGGAGTCGGAGACGTTGTTGCCGGCGTTGGGATCTTCTTCGCTGGAAGCGATCGTGACGCTGTAGGAGTACTGCGCGCCGGTGCGGAAGTAGAGCCAGTCGAGCAGCTGGATGTCGGCGGCGACGTGCAGACCGGGGAGGAGCAGGTTGGTCATGCCAGTGCCGTCGAAGTCGGTATCTTTGTCGAGATCGGTGCTGCTGGTGGAGAAGCCGAGCAGACCGTACCCGGCCAGGGTGGTGTTTTCTTTGATGTGGTAGACCGGACCGGCACCGGCAACCAGGCCGAAAGCGGTGGTGCCGCCCTCGTTGCTGCCGGTCTCCACGCCGTTGGCGTCATAGGAGCGGGTGGTTGCGCCGCGGCTCTCAAAGTTGATGTCACCCAGGACACCGAGTTCGGTGCGCTCGGCCATGGGCAGGTAGGCCCGGGCGGTGGCGCCGACGAAGAGGCGGTTGGTGTCGAGGACGTCGTCTCCGCCGTTGATCTGGTTGCCGGAGTTGAACTGGATGTTCAGGCCGGTGTCCACGCGGGTGTCACCGAGCATCGAGTAGCCCAGGGTCAGGCCAACGAAGGTATGCGAGGTCGAATCGACCACGTCTTCGGCGTCGACCTGGCGCGTGGCGCCGTTGCCAAAGGAGAGGCGCGCACCGGCGGAGCCGCCGCCCATGTCGGCGCCGACGAAGAAGTCGAGGATGGTGTGGGGCTGATCGACCAGGCCAGGCAGCGGGTTGGCAACGTTGCCCAGGTTGGGGTGCCCCAGGTTGTAGGGGTAGGTGCCAGGGCTGAGGAGGTCGCCGCGGTAGATGCCCAGACCGTAGGCGAAGGACTCATTGCCCAGAAGCACCAGGCCGGAGCCCGCATTGGGCGCCGCGCCGTACTCCAGGCTGAGCAGGTTGTTGTACTCGGTGGCGGCCTGCGGGAAGAGGTAGACGTCGTTTTTGTCCAGGATCAGTCGGTTCTGACCCAGGCTGGCACGGCGGGCGGCGTCGGCCTCGGGGACCATCGCGACAGTCAGGCTACCGGCGGCGGCCAGGGTGAACATCCAACGCAATTGCGCATTCATTTTCATTTACTGCTCCTTGGTTGTGATGACTCGGGGGTCATCCATTACAGGCGGCCGGGCAACGTTCCGGCCTCCTCACGTCGAGTGGTGTTACCGTGACGATTCAGAGTCCTGCATGGTACCAGCGTTTCGTACGCCTCGGGCCGAGAAGCGCCAGGGAAGGGAGCTTTTCTCGACCCGAGTTGGCGCCATCGTGCACAGGAGAATGGTGGGGTGCAAGATCATTTTTAGACACGTCGCGTCGTGACGGGTCAGTCATAATGCGGGTTTGAGAGAACGCAGAGAGGTGGTGATGGGACGCCGAAGCATCGGGCTGGTGTCGGATACTCACGGGTGGCTCGACGAACACGTGCTCGAAGTATTCAAAAACGTCGAGCATATTGTGCACGCCGGGGATGTGGGCACGATGGCGGTGATCGCGCAGTTGGAGAGGGTCGCGCCGGTGACGGTGGTGCGGGGCAACATCGACGGGGGGGAGTTGCGTTTTTTTCCGCTGGAGGCCCAGATTCAGCTCGGCGCCACGACGATTGCCGCCCTGCATATTGCCGGCTCGCCGAAGCGCCCCCGGGCGGCGGCGCGGGAGTTGATCGCCCGGCTTCGGCCCGACGTTCTGGTGGTCGGCCATAGCCATATTCCGGTGGTCGGGAGGGTGGGGGGCACGCTGTGGATCAATCCCGGGGCTGCCGGGAGGGTCGGGTTTCATAGCGAGCGCTACGCGGCGATTCTGCACATTGAGTCCGATGGCTCGCTGGCCCTGGATCGGGTGGTGCTGGGGCCGCGCAGCGGGAAGCGGGGGTGAGGCTAGCGGCGCACAAAGAGCCCCAGCCACTCCAGGCCTTCACGGCCCGGGTGGCTGAGTCGGGCGGGCACCGGCTCCAGGCGTCGGGTGGTGAAGTCGGTGGCAATCAGGGCTTCCACATCGGCCGGACGCAGCGGAAAGGGCGGGCCCTGGGCCATGCGCTCGGCTTCGCGCTCGGGGTGGTCCTGGAGTACCGGGAAGATCAAGGCGGCCAGGATCCCTCCCGGTGCGATGATCTCGGCCATGCGCGCGGCCCAGCGCGGGCGCAGGGAGGGATCGATGGCGCATAAAAAGGTGTAGTCCCAGACCAGATCGAAGGGGGCGCCCGGATCGTCGTGGAAGAAGTCGCCGGTAAGGTAGAGGGCGCGCTCCGGCGAGATGCCGGCCTGTGCGCGCACCTCTTCGAAGCGGGCCCGGGCCGTGGGGGCCAGATCCTGGCCGGTGGCGACCTCGAAGCTCTCGGCCAGGGTGACCACGTCGTAGCCCGCGCCGCAGCCGGGGACCAGGGCGTGGCGACCGCGGAGTTCGCCGGAGGCGACAAGGTGTTGAAGAAGGGGAGAGGACTGACCGGCGTCCCAGCCGGTGCGTCCCTGCTGCCAGGCGTCTTCCCAGCTCATAAATCTCCTGTTGTGTGCGGGCAAATGGTCAGGGGATGGCGTCGGCGCCGCGCGCAAAGAGCACCGACTCGTCGATGGCGTCTTCCAGGTGGGCAATGGTCGTGGCGCCCACCGAGTCGCTCCAGACATTGATCATGGTGCGGGCCATGTCCAGCGGGCGATCGATGGCCCAGAGCAGGGCGATGAGCTCCAGCGGCAGGCCCACGGCCTCGAAGATGATGACCATCATCACCAGGCCGGCGTGCGGGATGCCGGCGGCGCCGATGCTGACCATCAGCGCCAGCATCACGATGGTGAGCTGGGTGCCGAAGGTGAGCACGAACTCCGGGTGGGTCGTGGCGTAGACCTGGGCGACAAAGAGCACGGCCACGCACTCGTAGAGGGCGGTGCCGTCCATGTTGATGGTGGCGCCTAAGGGGAGGACAAAGCCGCCGACCTGGTTGTCGACGCCCACGCGATCTTCGAGCTGCTCCAGAGTCATACCCAGGGTGCCCGAGGAGGACGCCGTAGAGAAGGCGGTGAGCAGCGTGGCGCTCATCGCCCCGAGCATGGTGTAGGGGTTGCGCCGGGTCAGCAGCCAGAAGAGCAGGGGCAGGGTGATCAGACCGTGCAAGAGGAGCGCGGCGGCGACCGTGGCGGCGTAGCCCACGACGCTGGTCAGGGCATCCGGTCCGGTCATGGCGATCAGGCGCGCGATCAGCGCGGCAATCCCCACCGGGGCCAGGGAGATGACAAAGAGCGTCATCTTCATCATCACGGCAAAGACCGCCTGGAAGAAGCCATCGATGGTTTCCAGAAAGCGCTCTTCTACGCGGAGGGCAAAGAGCCCAAAGAGCAGGGCAAAGAAGATCACGCCCAGCAGATCGAAGTTGGCCGCCGACGCCACCACGTTTGTCGGGACCACCGAGAGGATCATCTCCCAGGGGCCGGTGGGCTCCGGAATCTCGACCTGGCCCACGGCCAGGGGGACCTGAAGCCCGACGCCGGGTTCCAGGAGGTTGACCAGGAGCAGGCCCAGGAGGATGGCCAGCAGGCTGGTGGTGACGTACCAGGCGGCAGCGCGCACGCCGATGCGGCGCAGCCGGGAGAAGTCGCGCATGCCGGTCACCCCGCAGATCAGCGAGGCAAAGACCAGGGGGATGACCAGCATGCGGAGCAGCGCCAGAAAGAGTTCGGCCAGACCATGGGCCGCGGCCCCCGGCGGGGTCTCGCGGACCAGGCGGCTGAGCTCCGACTGAATCTCGCGCGTGGCACCGACCAGGGCTTCGGAGGTGTAGCCCGGTCCCAGGACCTCCTGGCGCGCCTGCTCCAGCAGCGTGTCGTAGTAAGCGGTATGCAGGGCCATGCCCCAGACGACGCCGGCGACCATGCCGATCAGGATCCACCAGTGGAGTTTGATGCGTTGCATAGGGGCTGCTCCCGGGCTTCGGTTCGATGGGGGGATCGAAGTAAAGCGCGTGCGCCCGCTGTGCACAAGGCCGGCCTGGCCGCCGGGGGGCTGACTCAGGAGTGGCGAGCGCCCTTTTTGCGGGAGATGAGCTGGTCGAGGGAGAAACGACCCGGGCCGGTGAAGAAGAGCCCCAGGTAGGCAAAGCCGTACATCAGGGCGAACTCCTGCTTGCTGAAGGGATCGTCGCCGTGCACGACAAAGGCCGCCACGGCCATGGTGAAGACCAGCGGAACGCTGACCAGACGGGTGGCCAGGCCGAGCATCAGCAGGAGGGCGCAGCCCACCTCGGCGCCGATGGCCAGTACCAGGCTGAGCTGGCTTCCGAGCCCGAGAGGATCGGGAAAGAGGTTGGCTTTCTCAGAAAAGGTTTGAAGTTTGGGCATGCCGTGAGCAAAGAGCATCGCTCCGCCAAACCAGAGGCGAAGGATCAGCAGGCCCAGATCGTTGAAGGTGTTGCGAAGACGGGAGGGGATCAGATGTTCCATGGTGCACTCGTTTGCGTTTGAAAAAGGAGGGGCCGGAGGTTGGCGTCCTTCAGGAAGCACAGCGGCCCGAGCATTGTGGCCTTTGGGGGGCCCGATTGCCTGCGATGGGCATCGCTACTATTGTCGGCGGCGTCAAGCCACACTTGGGGTGAAGCGCCCGGGGCATGGCGAGGCGGTGATTGCTCCTTGCAGGCTACAGGGCTATCTGTGGGCAAGTACGCAAGCTTGCGTGCGGGTGTAGAGTGAGCGTGGCGAGCGGGCGAATGGACTTATCTAAACACAAGTGAGCGGAGACGATGGCACTTACCTGGTGGATGATCGTGATGGCGATTGCGGCGGTGGCCGTGGTGCTCTGGCAGTTCGGGGCGGGGCGCCTGACCAAACCCCTGGAGCAGGCCATGCGTACGGGGGAGATTGCCGGCGTGCTGGCAGCGGTGGAGTCGGCCTCGCCAAAGGAGCAACCCACGCTCTGGGACCACGCCATCGGAGAACTCTGGAAGAGTTACCACCGCGAGACGGCCATCAGCCTGATCCGTGAGGCCGCCACGCGCTCCGATGCCGATATCGTGCAGTACTGGGTGCGCCAGGCCATGGAGGTAGAGCCCGAGATCGCCTCGCAGGTCTTCTCGCCAGAGTTTCTGGAGGCGTACTTTAAGCCGGATGTCGCCGCGCGTTGCGGCCGAAAGGGCTGCTGCGGCTGAGCGCCGGGGAGAGAGGGGGAAAGAACCAAGACGAGCCCGGCGCGTCCACGCCGGGCTCGTCGCTCTCTGGAGGGCTACCCTTACTCGGTGGGGCCAGGCTCGTCGTCGACCTGGATGCGTTCGAGCACCGACTGAAGGATCTCGAGATCGTCGTAGTAGATTTCGATTTTGCCTTTGCCCTGGCGATCTTTGACTTTGACGCGGGTGCCCAGGCGGTGCTGGAGGCGTTCGGTAAGATCGCGCACCAGGGCATCATCGCGGTAGCGAATGCGCTGGGGTTTGGCGCGCTGCGGCGGGGGCTCTTTGAGGTTGCGGACGTACTCTTCGGTCTCGCGTACCGACCATTCCTCGGCCACCACCTGGGCTGCCAGGCGTTCGGCGGGCTCGGCCTCCAGGGTGATGATGGCGCGGGCGTGCCCGGCGCTGAGCTCGCCACTGGCGACCAGGTCGAGCACGAATTCCGAGAGGGTGAGCAGGCGCACGGAGTTGGCCAGGGCGCTGCGGGATTTGCCCACGCGGGTGGCCAGCTCGGCCTGACTCAGGCCCGAGTCATCCAGCAGTTTCTGGTAGGCCAGGGCTTCTTCAACCGGGTTGAGGTCTTCGCGCTGAATGTTCTCGATCAAAGCCAGGGTGTAGGCCTCGGTCTCGGTCACATCCTTGATTACGACCGGTACTTCGCTGAGCCCGGCGAGTTTGCAGGCGCGCAGGCGGCGCTCCCCGGCAATCAGCTCGTAGCGTCCCTGGCGCTCGCGCACGACCAGAGGCTGAATCAGCCCGCTTTCTTTGATGCTCTCGGAGAGCTCTTCGATGCGATCGCCGTCGAAGAAGGTGCGCGGCTGGGGGCGCGCGGTGTCGATGCGGGCGATGGGCAGGCGAATGAACTCGCGCTTCTCGGCGCTCTCGCTCTGTTTGGGGATGAGCGCGCCCAGGCCCTTGCCGAGCGCCTTGCGCCCGGACTTCTGGTCGTCGGTCGGTGCCATGATTTTCCTTGGATGACTGCTCAGGCCGAGGCGCTGTGCCCCTGATGCCCGTTACGCTTGAGGAACTCGCGGGCAAAGTCGCGGTAGGAAATCGCGCCGCGGGAGCTGCGGTCGTATTCGCTGATCGGCATCCCGAACGAAGGCGCCTCCCCCAGGCGCACGTTCCGGGGGATCACCGTCTGGAAGACAAGCTCGCCGAAATGGGTGGAGACTTCGGTGGCGACCTGCTCGCTTAAGTTGGTGCGCGAGTCGTACATGGTCAGCAGGATGCCCTCGATGGTCAGAGCCGGGTTGAGATGCTCGTGGATAAGCTCAATGGTGCGCAGGAGGTGGCCCAGCCCCTCCAGTGCGTAGTACTCGGTCTGGATGGGTACGAGCACGGTGTTGGCGGCCACCAGCGCGTTGATCGTGAGGAGGCCCAGCGAGGGCGGACAGTCGAGGATGATAAAGTCGTACTCCTCGGGGACCTCTTCTAAGGCTTTGCGCAGGCGAAACTCGCGATCGCCGGCGTTGACCAACTCGATCTGGGCGCCGGCAAGGTCGGTGGTGCTGGGGATCAGGTCCAGGTTCTCGGTGTTGGTCGCGCGGATAAGCCCGGAGATGGTGCGGGTGCCCACGAGCGCGTCGTAGATCGAGGTGTCACATTCCAGGCGGTCCACCCCCACGCCACTGGTGGCGTTGCCCTGGGGATCGAGGTCAATCAACAAGACCCGGCACGACTCGGCGGCCAGGCAGGCTGCCAGGTTCACCGAGGTTGTGGTTTTGCCCACGCCCCCTTTCTGGTTGGCAATTGCGACGACTTTTTTCACGATCGCACCTCAAAGACCTGCTTCTCAGGGGCTGCTCCCAGCCCCATACGTTTTCGCGTGCCCCTGCCATCCTGGCGTGCGTCGACCCGGGGGGGCGACGAGGGCAGCGCATGATGGATCGCGGATCGGGAAAGTTCAAGGGTTGGGATGAGGGCCGAAAGAGGGGGGGAGAAAAATTATTTCAAAAAGGTGTTGACGGGTCAGTCTGGCATGGGTATTACAGCCTTCCACTCGACGAGGGCCTGCAACACGGGGCCGCAGCGAGTCGGAAATGTCGGGGCGTGGCGCAGCCTGGTAGCGCACTTGCATGGGGTGCAAGGGGTCGCAGGTTCAAATCCTGTCGCCCCGACTTTTGGAGAAACCCGCGAAGCTTTTGCTTCGCGGGTTTTTCGTTTCTTGCGTAACGGGCCCGGGCGTATCTGACGCCGTAGTGGGGCGGAAGCACTGGGGGGCGAGAGAGAAGAGGGCCGGGGAGCGGGCCTTCGTTGTCACCGCGCCCTGCCGGAGAGTTAGTTTTGCGGGCTGGCCTGCGTCTGGTGTCGAGCTCGCCGCCGTTTGTTGAGGAGCGTGAGGATCGTTCGCGGTCCCAGGCTCAGGAGGGTGGTCAGCGTGAGCGGGACGGCAAAGACCAGGACCTGGCCCTGGCCGGCGCGGGGGCATTCCTTGAAGAAGCGGCGCAACGCCGGCTCGGGGCGCTGTTTCCAGCTCTGAAGCTCGTGGTCGCTGATCGGGTAGTAGGGGCCCTCGGACATGGACCAGCCCTCGGGGTGGTCGGTGCGCATGTGGCAGAGGTCGGCCAGCCCATCGAAGGTCGCGCGTAGTTCCGAGGGGACGTCGGCGTCGAGGGCGGTGGGCGGAAGAATTGCGGGAAAGTAGCGGGAGAGGCGCAGGTATGTCACCGGGCCGGCGGATTGGGCGATGAGCCAGGGCTCTCGCCCTTGCAGGTGCGCGCGTAGGGCCTGACGAATCAACTCGCGGGGGCCAAAGCGCTCAAAACTTCGGGAGCCCCGGGAGTTGTGCTCGCGATCTTTGGCGACGACGCTGCGAAGCACCGTGTACTTTTGCCCGTGGAGGGTGACCGGCATCGAGGCGACGAGCTGAAACCCCCGAATGTTGTCGCCTTCTTTGAGGAGGACGCCCCGGCAGCACTCGATGCCCTCGTAGAGGTACTGGTCGAGAAAGTGCTGGTAGGGCGCCCGGGGAAAATAGAGCAGGATCAGGGTGTGGAGCTTGCGAAAGAGCTGATCACGTTGGGGTTCGGGGATCTCAAACGCGTTAAAAAACTCGAGTTTCATCGGGGTCGCCTGCACTCAGTGTGGATCGGGGCGGCCACCCTTTCAGACCACGGCCGGGGGATCAAGATTTCTGAGCCGGGATTCAGCGGTCCGAGGGGCGTTGAGGCTGCGCTGGATGCATCAAGGGAAGCCTGCATAAGGGACGCGGGGAGTGGATGAGGGGTGGAGCGTCGTGGGCGTGACTGATACTTAAGGAGGCGTCGACGTACGAGGTTGAGTCTGTGAAACGCCTGCTAAAAGCCCTGATCTTCTCCAATGTGCTGGTGGCTGCCGGCGCCGGGGCGCTCACGCTGGGCAGCGGGCATCTCTGGGGCACGCCGGCGGGTGAGCTGGCGGGGCTGGGCGCGCTGGTCTTCTGCGCGACGTTGGCGGTGTACAGTCTGGATCGCTGGGTGGAGGGGCGGGGGGAAGATCGTCTGGCAGGTAGCGTGCGCCATGTGTGGCTGCAGGGGCACCGCCGGACGATGAGTGCGTTGATCGGGGTGGGGCTGATTGGTGCGGGGCTCTCGCTGTGGTGGGTTCGGTTGGAGACGGTCCTGGCGCTGATTCCGCCCGGGATGGTGTCGGTGGGCTACAGTCTCCCGGTGCTCGTCTGGAGGAGCGCTCGTCTTAAGGATGTGCCGGGTTTTAAGACGCCGGCGACCGCGCTGGTGTGGGCGGCGGTGACCTGCGGGCTGCCGCTGGTGGAGTCGGGAGCGGCGGTGAGCCCGCAGGTGGCCGCGTGGCTTGTGGGGGAGCGCACCTTGTTCATTTACGCGCTCACGTTGCCTTTTGATGTGCGCGATCTGCAAAGCGATCGCCTGGGCGGTGTCTTGACGCTGGCCGGGCGACTGGGGGAGGCGCGTTGTTTTGACATCGCGCAGGTCGCGGCCTCGGTGGTGGTGCTCTCGGCCCTGCTACGGGGGCTGTGTGGGGTGGCGTTCGGGCAGTGGGCCACGGCGCTCGCCAGCCTCGCTGCGCTCGGCTTGCTGCTGGCTGGCAAGCGCCGCTTTGCGGCGCGCCGTCCCCCCGGCGAACTCTACTACGCGGGAGGTCTAGACGGGCTGATCCTGGTCCAGGCGCTCCTGTTGCTCCTCGGCTGAGAGCCGAGGCGTTGCCGGGACCCGCTGCAGGAAGGTCTCCCGGTGGCACGCCGGCCCGAGCTCCCGGAGGGTAGGCGCCGTGTAGTCGGCTCGGGGCGGCCGTGGGGGGCGTTTAAAATGGTAGATCTTGGCTTTACCCCCGGGGGTAAACGCCACCAGCACCGGATCGCCCTGCTGGTGCGCTTCGGCGGGGCGGCGCGTGCGCCCCTCAAACATGGCGTCGAGCTTTCTACGAATGCGCTCAAGGTGTCGGCTGGGTCGGCCAAAGAACTTCCAGGGCGTCTGAGGTGCCATCGCGTCCTCTCGAGAGGGAGGGTGAACTTCGTGGTGGTGAAGTTGCGAGGTACGTCGATGTCGCTACGGCCTGATGTCTTGTTGAGGGAGCGTATGCCGCGTGGTGCGGTCTACGGTCGTCATTTGGCTGCAGGGGGCGTGCCGATCCACAGGTCCACCGAGATGCCGCCGTTGAAGACGGTGGCGACGCTCTGGAGGCGGTTGCCGGCGAGTTTGCGCACCTGGTCCGCGCGCTCCCGGGGCCAGATAAAGGCCAGTGACCAGGTGGGCAGGCGGGACTGCCAGAGATGAAACAGGGAGGAGAGCGCGTCGCCGGTGGCGAGTCGCTCCCCGTAGGGTGGGTTGGTCAGAATCCAGCCCGGCTCCGTAGATTCGGGAGCGGGCCGATCCTGAAGAGTTGCGAGCGTGAGATGAAGTTGCGCATCGACGCCGGCGCGGCGGGCGTTGGCGCGGGCGGCCTGAAGCACGTCCGGATCGCGATCGGAGCCTTCGATTGGCGAGGGGTCGGGGGGCGACGTCGGTGCCGGGCGATGCAGGGCGGTGCGGACTTTGTCGAGGCGGGCCGCCTCGAAGTTGGCCCAGCGCTCAAAGGCAAAGCGGCGCGCGAGGTTGGGCGCGATGCGCTGACGCATCAGCGCGGCTTCGATGGGAATGGTGCCGCTGCCACACATCGGGTCGAGCAGGGGTTGATGGGGCTGCCAGCCGATCTGAAGAAGGAGGCCAGCGGCGATGTTCTCGCGCAGCGGGGCAGGTCCGGCTTCGGTGCGCCACCCCCGGCGCTGGAGACGCGAGCCGCTGCTGTCGAGGCTGAGCTGGCAGCGATCGCCATCAATGCGAATGAGAATGCGCTGGGCGTCGTCGCCAGAGGAGAAGAGGGGCGCCGGCTGGCCCAGCTCTTCGACAAAGCGCTGGGAGATGGCCTCTTCGACGACCTCGGTGATGGTGCCGGTGTGGACCATGCGGCTCTGCCGACTGCTGGCGCGCAGGTTAAGCGCCAGCTCCGGGGGAATGAGGCGTTCCCAGTCAAAGCGGCGACATTTTCGAAAGAGCTCCGAGGTGTCGCGGGCGCGAAACTCGTCGAGGCGCAGCCAGATGCGGGTGGCCGAGCGCAGGGCCAGGTTGGCCTGGTAGAGGGTGGTGTAGGTGGCGTCGAACTCGACGCCGCCGGTGACCATGCGCGGGCGTTTGATCTTGAGGTCGCGAAGCTCCGAGAGCAGCGCCTCTTCGAGGCCGGGCTGGGTGGTGGCGAAATAGGTCTGGGCCATGGCAGTGCGGGCATCCGTAGGAGAGAAGGCCGGGGCGAGGAGCGCGGCGCCGACGATGCCCGCGTGCGCCGGTGGGCGCAAGTCGCCTGCGTGAGGAGTGCAGGTGAGCGCGGCCACGATGAGCTTATGCCAGGTCGAAGAGGAGGACTTCGGCGTCTTCGCTGGCTTCGAAGGTGAGGCGAGGCTCCTGGCTGGCGGCCAGGCTGTCGCCGGCGGAGAGTTTCTGGTCGTTGACGGTGAGCGTTCCCTTCACGACCTGGACCCAGGCATGGCGTTTGTCGTCCAGCTCCATGGTGACGCAGTGGCCGGGTGTAAGATAGGCGGCGACGATGCGCACATCCTGGTGAATACTCAGCGCATTCTCATCGACCTGCGGGGCCGCGATAAGGTGAAAGGTATTGGGGGATCCCCGAAGATCGAAGGATTTCTGCTCATAGGATGGCGAGAGTCCCGGGGTGTCCCGCGGGAGCCAGATCTGGAGGAAGCGCACCGGTTGGGTGTCGGAGCCGTTGAACTCGCTGTGGCGTACACCGGTCCCCGCGCTCATGCGTTGGACCTCACCGGGGCCGATGGTCGAGCCGTTGCCCATGGAGTCGCGGTGCACGAGTTCGCCTTCGACGACATACGAGATGATCTCCATATCGCGGTGGGGATGGGGATCGAAGCCGGCGCCTGGTGAAACGATGTCATCGTTGATGACCCGAAGCGCGCGAAACCCGGAGCGTTCCGGGTTGTGGTAGGCGCCAAAGGAGAAGGTGTGGCGAGAGTTCAGCCAGGCTGTGCGGGTGGTGCCACGTTCGTGGGAGGTGAAGTGTTGTAACATGTGGGCTCTCCGTTCGGGAAAAAAGGGCGGTTCGCCTGGGGGGCCGTCGCGCTTCAAAGTGGCGACAATGTAAGCAGTGACCCGGGTGAGAAAAGCTCCCGGCGGGACAAAAGGACGGTGTGTCAATCTGGCACAGACGCAGCGCGTCAAAGGGGAACGTAGGCTTCGACCATTTGGTCAGTTTCCGGATGGGCGACGCTATGGCATGGTGCGCCCGCCACGACGGCCGCAAGGGGGGAGGTGTGGCATGGTGTGTGCATGGGTGGTTGTATGTAGGATAGATGGTTTCATTTATATCCTGAAATCATGACGATTAAGCAGTAATGGAGTCAGGCTGAATGAGAAATGAGAAGAGAATGCACCGACGAGGATCTGGAGCGCTGGTTGCGCTTCTGGCCCTGTTTGGAACCGTGGGCTGTCAGGAGGTCCAGCAGAGCGCCGAACCTGAGGTGGAAGCGGCCCAGCGCGCGCTGGTGGAGGATGGCGCGCTGACCGACCGTGAGGAGCTCGCTGCCCGGGATGGCTGGGCGGCGGAGGAGGGCTCCGAGGTGGTCGTGGAGACCCGGGAATCGCCTCAGTCCTACCTGATCGATGTGGCCTGGGAGGATGTCGCCGGCTACGCCGAGCTTGATCCGGCCCTGGTCGATGCAGGGGTTCTCAAGCACGTCAGTGTGTTGGAGCTGCCGGTGCTCCTTCCTGCGGTTCCGGAAGTTACCGAGAAGCTGCAGGTTTCCACTGGCGAGCAGTGGTACACGGCCTTTGCCGACCTGGGGGACTACTCGGTGTGGATGACGGCGTCGCGGGTGGGATTTGAGCGCGTCGGACCCGCCGGGGAGCTGGCTGATGAAAAGCTCGCGGAGAGCGAGTTGATGGTGGGGCGGGCCTCGGGCATCGCGGAGCTGAGCTTTCCGCTGGCGAACCTTGTCTACACGATCACTGTGGAATGCGCCGATCCGATGGGGGATGCGCGCTGCGCGAAAGATGACTTCATTCTGAAGCTGGCCGAGTCGCTGGCGCTGGCCGGAGGTGTGCAATGAACGCAGCGCGAATGATGATGGCGGCGCTGGCCGCAGCGACGACTCTGGCGATGGTGCCGGCACAGGGATTTGCCCACGGTGATTTTCGCTATCACCCGCCCGGTGATCTGGAGCCTGGCAGTGGCCGGGGGCGCGTCGACAATACGGTGTATGTGCCGGGCATGCGCTTTCCGATCAAAGATGCGCCGGCCTACGCCAACTCGCAGGTGCATCGCCCCGGTGGATACATTCTGGGCGGCTCTCAGTGCGATAGCTCCAACTACGCGTACCCCTGGCGCGACAATTACTGTGAGACGCGCCAGTACAACATGCCCCTTTGTCCCAGCGGCAAAGGTCACCAGGGGCAGGACATTCGGGCCTCCACCTGCGAAAAGGACAAGCACGATGTGGTGGCGACGGTCGACGGCACCATCACCGGTATCGGCACCTATTCGGTGAGCCTGACCTCGGCCGATGGCACCACCCATCGATTCTTGCATATGAGCCGGGTGGCCGTGCGGGTGAATCAGCGGGTGACCAAGGGAACGGTGCTGGGCAAGGTCTCCAACTACATGGGGGGCACGCCCACGACCATTCACCTCCACTACGATATTCGTCGCAACGGCCGTTACATCCCTCCCTACCTGAGCCTGGTGGAGTCGTATAAGCGCCTGGTGGGGGCAAATGAGCCCGCTCCCGAGCCGGCTCAGCCCGGCGGCTGCGTGCCCACGGCCAGCGATAACGCGCGGGGCTCGATCTTCGCTGATATGCCGGTCGGGCAAAATGGGTACGGCGAGGCGAAGCTCCTCTATGAGGAGGGCATCACCACCGGATGCAGCCAGTCTCCGCTGATGTTCTGCCCGAACTGCTCCACCACGCGGGCGGCTATGGCGGCGTTGTTGGTTCGGGCTGCCGGTCTGAACACCACGACGCCGCCGGCGACGCCGACCTTCAGTGACGTGCCGCGCTCCCACAGGCATTACGCTGAGATCGAGGCGGCTGCCCGCGCCGGCATTACGCAGGGCTGCGGCAGTGGGCGCTTCTGCCCGGGCGACGCCATCAACCGCGCGCAGGCCGCGGCGATGGTGCGGCGAGCCGCCGGCTGGCCTCAGGTTAACCCCTCCTCGCCGAGTTTTGCAGATGTGCCCACCTCGCACGCGCACTACAAAGACATCGAGGTGCTTGCCGATCGCTGTGTGACCAACGGTTGTCGGGCCGGAGAGTTCTGCCCGACGCTGGAAGTTCCCCGCGCGCACGCGGCGACCTTTGTGGCCCGCGCGTTTAACCTGAAGAACATCAACCCGTGTGCGGAGGACTCCGGCTCGACCGTAGGCGGAAATCCCGGGCCGGGCGGTGATGACGATGATACCCCGCCGTCGAATTCTGGCGGCGGGTCCACGACCGTGGAACAGACCGCAGGCTGCTCGCTGGTAACTTCGGGCAGTCCCTCGGGGCCCCTGGCGCTGGTCGCAACGCTGCTGGGCATGGTGGCGCTTCGCCGTCGTCGTCGGTGAGTGCTGTGATGGCGTCTCGGGAGTGATGCCTCATCCCGAGGGGCCATGGCCCAGAAGGCCGCATGTGAAGTAAAGACCTGGATGCCTGTTGGCGTCCGGGTTTTTTTGTGAAGGTACGATCCCGGAGAAGGGAGAGCGGATGGCGAAGGATGCATCACAGCAGCGGCACTGGGAGCAAAAGAACTCGGTGGAGGTGGAGCCGCAGAAGCTGGCACAACGGCTCGAGAGATGGGGCCCGATCGAGGTGCTGGCGTCGCTGGCCGGCGGGACCAACGCCGGTGCAGTGGTGCGGCTGGGCGATGGTACTCGGGCGGTCTATCGCGAGTATGTGCGGGGCTGGCGAGCGTGGGCGACCGAGTGTGGCGTCTGCGGGGAGCTGGCCACCGAGGTCGGGGCTCCCGCGCTTCTGGAGGGCGGGGAGGAGGCGCCGTCGGGGGGAGGGTTGTGGTGGTCGCTGGTGGAGTTTGTGGAGGCGGCTGCCGGGGACGTGGAGCCCCGGGGGGAGGATGTGGCCGAGGTGATCGCCGGGGTGGCCCGGGCGCGGAGCTACTCCCGGCCAGGGCTTTTGAAGACGGGGTTGAGGCCCGGGAAAAGCTGGGCAACGCATCGGGAGGAGTGGGACGACTTTATGGGGTGGGCCCTGGCGGAGGAGGTCGTCTGTGAGCGGTTGGGAGAGGAGCTCCGCAAACGTGTGGAGGCGCGGGCGGCTCGGGCTGGCGGGGCGCTGGCGGCGCTGGGGAAGGCTGCGTATCTGATGCACGGCGATTTAAAGGCCGAACATATCCTGCGCCAGGAGCAGGAGGGGCGTACGAGCTGGCGGGTGGTCGACTGGGAGTTGGCGCGCGCCGGGCACCCGCTGATCGAGGTCGCGCGTTGGACCACGTCCCGGCGTTTCGACCGGTGGTGGGCGGAGTGCGAAGAGGTGCTCGACGCGCTTGCCCGGGCGATGCCGGAGGCGGTGGTGCCGCAGGCACAAGAGGTGGTGGAGCTCTACCGCTTGCAGAGTTTTCTGGGGACGCTGCGTGCCGGCGCCCACCGCGAAGATGCGTTGGTCTGGGCGTTGCGCGGTGTGCGCGAGGTCTGTGCTTGATTGGAGCTGGGGCGCTGGCGCATAGTCGCGGCGCCCGGGTGCAGATGCCCCCGATGCCAATCATGAGGATGCGCAAGATGACGAGGTTCTCGATGCCACGCGTATTGATTTTGCACACCGGGGGGACACTGGGGATGAGTGGCTCGCCGCTGTATCCCGACGCTTATGCCACTCGCCTCACCGAAGCCGTGCCGGAGTTGGAGGCGCTGGCAGATATCGAAACCCGGATCATCTTCAATCTGGACTCCAGCGATATGGGCCCGGAGCACTGGGCGGTGCTCGCCAGTGAGATCGACGCCAGCCGTGACGATTTTGATGGTTTTGTCATCGTCCACGGGACCGACACTATGGCCTACAGCGCCGCGGCGTTGAGCTTTGCGCTGATGAACCTGGGGAAGCCGGTGATTCTCACCGGCGCCCAGCGCCCGCTGGGAGCGTTGCGCACCGATGCCCGGCGCAATCTGGCCGATGCCGTGGAGCTGGCCACTCGCCAGATTCCCGAAGTCGGGATCTGCTTTGATGGCATTCTGGTGCGGGGAACTCGCGCCACCAAAAGTCACGCCAATGACTATCGGGCATTTGATAGCCCGGGCACCGAGCCGATTGCACGCCTGGGGGTAGATATCGAACTCAGCGAGGGGCTTCGACCGGTGGCCGGTGCGTACACCTTTCGGCCCGCATTCGATCCGGCGGTGATGATGATGCATGTCACCCCCGGGTTGCGGCCCGAGCTCTTTGAGCCGGTGATCGCCTCCGGGGCTCTGCGGGGCCTGGTGCTGGCCGCCTACGGTATGGGGACGATTCCGGCGCGGGAGCCCGACATGACGGCATTCGTTCGCCGGGCGGTCGCCAGCGGCGTGGAAGTGCTGGTGATTACGCAGGCGGCCGGGAGGATCGATCTGGGGCTCTATGAGAACAGCCGTCGGCTTGCCGATGCCGGGGCCATCGGAGGAGGGGGACTTCATGGGGAGGCCGCGGTGACCAAGATGATGCACGCGCTGGCGAACTTCGAGGCGCGTGAAGAGCGCCGCGCTTACCTCCAGAGCGACGTGGCCGGAGAGCGCGGGTAGCGCTCCCCGGCCACGGGAAGAACTTAAATTTTAAGGGGGGATTCAGGTCACGAAGAACTGGTATCCCTTGCCGTGGACGGTTTTGATCCAGTCGGCGTCGCCACCAAATTCGACGAGCTTCTTGCGCAGGCGGCTGATGTGAACGTCGATGGTGCGATCGAGTCCGTCGTACTCGCGATCGAGAAGTTGGCGGTAGAGCTCATCGCGGCGCACTGTGGTGCCGGAGCGGCGAGCGAGCATCCAGAGCAGATCGAACTCAAAGGTGGTCAGCTCGACCAGGGTGTCGGAGATCGTGGCCTGGCGGGCGCGGCGATCGATGAAGAGCGGACCCATGTTGAGTTTTTTGGAGTCACCGCCGGCAACCGAGAGGTCGGTCACTTCGCTGATCTGCTCGATGCGTCGAAGCAGGGCTTTGAGCCTGGCGAGGAGCAGGGGAGGAGAGACCGGCTTGGTTACGTAATCATCGGCGCCGACCTCCAGACCGCGGATGTGGTCGTTGTCGCCGTGTGAGCCGGTGAGCATGATGATGGCCCCCATGTAATCGGGGCGCACCGCCTTGCAGACCTCGAAGCCGTCGGAGTCCGGCAGCCCCAGATCGAGCAACACCGCGTCGGGGTTTTCATCGCGGATGCGAGAGATGGCGTTCTCACCATTGGACTCGATCTGCGTGTTGAATCCCTCGGTCTCCAGCAACTCGCTGAGCGCGCTAGCCAGAGCGGGATCGTCTTCGACAATCAAGACAGTCGCTTCGCTTTCCATCATGCCAACAGTCTCCTCAAGAAGACGCAAAAGATAAAAATACGGGGCGAGCCCTACGTGCGAGTTCGGGACGAGCCCGGTGAGGTGGCGCAGTACCCGTGTCGAATTCACATGAATCTGGCCCGCGCGGGCGTGTGTCCTGCAGACATCGCCGCGCGGAACTATAGCACTGGCTTCTGGAACGGGCGCGTCGGGATTGCAGTGTTTTACAAGTTTTCACATGGCGGTGCCAGTGTGAAGGTTCAAAAAAGAATACGCCGCGTCCGGGGGACGCGGCGTATTCTTTTTTGCGCTACCAGGCGCTTCGCTACCAGTGCGGTGTCACGGGTCAGGGGATCGTGACGGAGGCGCCGGAGATGGTCTCCTGTATATCTCCGATGGAGATGGTGACCTGATACTCGTAGTTCTCGCCACTGGAGGCGCTACTGAGATCGTCCGTTGCGTTTTCGCTGGTCGCTACATCGGTCCAGGTGGCGCCGCCATCGTCGGAACGGTTCCATAGATAGGACACCGAATCGGCCGTACGGAAACCGGTGGCGGGGGTGGAGTCGGGGGACTCTTCGCCCCGGCTGTCCACGGCGACGACGTAGACTGATACGTCCGCGCCGTTGGACGGTTGTGGGCCGATGAGCGACAGTGCGACCTGTCCGGTGCCGTTGTTGCGGTCGGCGTCGATCGCGCTGTAGTTGATGGTCGGGGGCGCGGCTGGGATATCAATGTCGCTGGTCGCAAGCCCGCGGGTGATTACGCCGCTGCCATCATTGTTGTAGACCACGTACTCCTCGATGGAAGCGGGAGCGAGGTTCCCTTCGGCCGAGTCGCTTGGATCACTGCTCAGCAGACCGGCGAGCGCGACGACGGTGTAGGACGCTTCGTCGCCAGGCTGAGGGAGCACCGGCTCAAAGCTCAGCGTCACACTGTCAGGGTTATCGTCAGTGAGCATGACGTTGGCCGGCGCGGCCGGATTGGGTTGAGGCGGCGCCCCACTGTCTGCGTAGGAGGTGGTGTTCGCGTCAAGCGAGCTGGCAATTTCGTCTTCGCCGCGGAAGACCTTGTAGCCGGTGATGGTCGGGGCCGCGCGAGAGCCTTCTGCAGAGCTGCTATCCACGCTCTCGCCGGAGACGTTGTAGGCGCGCACGATGTAGGAGCGAGGCGCGCCGGGGCTGGTCGCTGCCGCGTTCCACGTCAGATTCACGGCGGTGGAGTCGTCGACGGAGGCGCCCAGGTTGGTCGGAGCGCTGAGCTCACCTGCGGCCGTGGTCGTATCGGTGAAAGTGTAGACGCCGGCGTCAGAGATGTCGGCAAGAAGAGTCGCGCTGCTAGCGTCGTAGACGCGATAGCCCGTCGCGCCGTCCACCGCGCTCCAACTCAACTCGATGCGGTCGAGGTATTGGGTGGATGCTACGACGTTGGTCGGGGCCCCGGGGATCGCCGGCTGGGTCTCGAACTGCGACTCAGCGCTGTAAGAGGTTTGGGTTGTGTTCACGATGTAAGCGCGCGCGTAATAGGTGGTTTCCGGGGCCAGGGAGGTAAGCGCCAGGGTAAACGTGCCGACGCCGGGAGATGCCCCGTGGGGGAAGCAGAGGGTGCTGCCGGAGGCGGGGTAGCTGGGCGCAGATGAGGTGTCCACGCACACGCCGACTTCGGTTGCTGCTGGCTCACCGAGGTTGGTGACTTCAACGTTCGCGGCGGCGGTGTAGATCCCGACGTTCGTGATGTCGACCAGGGTCACCTGGGCTGCAGACGTTGCGCGATAGCCGCTTGCGCCGGCGCTGGTGGCTTGCTCAGCGCCGGGGGCGTTGAGGACCACGCGGTAGAAGCGTTCCGAGCCATCATCCGGGGCGGTGATGTCGTTGTGCGATGCGGTGGTGGCGCCGGCGAGGTCCTGGTAGTCGCCCTCAACATCGGCGTTGGCGGTGGTGCGCTGCCACTGGTAGCTCAACTCGCCGACCCCGCGCGCTCCGGAAATCTGAGGGCTTTCAGGACCCGAAATGCCGTTGCCGGTGGCGCGAATGCGGTACTGACGCTGGGCGCCGGTATCGGTGGTCGAACCATTGATACTCAGCGCCACGCGGTCGGCGTAGGTGCCCGCGCTCACGTCGACGCTACCGAGGGTGATGCTGCCCAGCGGGGCGCCTTCGTCCAGATAGGTGGTCGCAGCGCCGACGTCGGTCCAGGCGCCGTCGTCGATTTGCACCTGGTAGCCGCTGAGTTCGGGGGCCGGGAGCTGCGCCGTGACGGCCTCGGAGGCATCACTGACAGCGTTGGGGTAGGTCGCCACGACTTCGTAGCTGACTTCGGTTCCGGCCACGCCACTGCCCGCCGACCACGTCAACTCAATGCCGTCGGTCTCTGTACCCTGGCTGGCGCTGAGATCTTCGTAGCCGGCAAATGTGCCGCGGGGGGCATCCTCGTCGTCAAAGGTGAGTTCGCTCACCGTGCCGAGGGACTCACCATCGCGCAGCACCTCGTAGTCGGTGGCGCCGGCGGCTTCGTCCCAGGTCAGCGTGATGGTCGTGTCGGCCGGCGTAGCGACCACATTGGTCGGGGCCGGAGCGAGCGTGGTGAAGTCGATGATGTTGCCGTAGCCCACCTCCTGCTCGCCGTCGATGAAATAGGAAGCGACGTAATAGAGGGTGCCGGCACTCAGCCCCTGCGCCACGGTCTGGAACTCTCCCGGCGCGGTGAGCACATCGGTAATGGCCTTGCATTCGGCGTTGTCATGTGTGGGGCTGGTCTCGGTCGCCGACCAGCAGAAGCCGAGTTCGTTGAGCCCGACCAGGGGCAACTCGGCGAGTTGGCCGTTGAGTTGGGCGCCGGTCGCGTTCACCAGGGTGGGGATGGTGGTGATGATGTCGGTTTCCGGGCACTCCGTTTCGCCGCTGCATACAAGCTCGGTTCCCTGGCACTCAAACTGGTCGAGATCGCAGGGGCCGCAGGGATCGCCCGGATCATTCTCCAGGGTCTGGATGCCCCCGCAGGCGTTGAGCAGGTCGGTGTCGGCGTCGGGGCCGACATCAGGCAGGTCGCTCAGGTTCACGCAGGTGCCCGCCTGACAGGTTTCATCGGGGAAGCAGTCCTGAGGTAGCTCACAGGCCTGATCGGTGAACTGGGGTTCGCAGCCGACAAGGGCTGCGAGGGCGCCCAGCGCCATGGCGCCGCGAGTAAAGGGAGAGAAGCGAGGCATCATTGCAAGATCTCCTGCCGATGTTGGGCGATTCGGGTCACCCGGGACCGCGTGTCAAATCAGTAGATACGACTATCTTCGTTCAACTTAGTACATCTCGGGAGCAGTGTCGACGCCTCGGTCGCGCGTTGAATCTGCGGTGATGGTGTGCACCATTGGCAGCCCGTGGGAGGTTGAGAGACGATGTGCACCTCCGCAGGTGTGTCGAGGGAATGCGGCGTTTCTGAGTGATAAATGGCCTGGCGAAGGCGTGACTGGATGTTCTGGAGGGCTGGATGAGGAGCAGAGCAGGAGCCACCCCGGCTGAAGGGGGCGTCGCCAAGGGGCGGGCGCCGCTGAAGAGGCTGCCGGCCTGGAGGTGGGCGCGATGATGGTGCCGGGAATCATCGAGAATCTCGGTTGGATTGTCTGCGCCTCCACGCTGGTGGTGCTGGTGGCCGACCGGCTGCGTATCCCGTCGATCGTGGCCTACATTATCGCCGGGCTCATGCTCGGGCCGATCCTGGGGCTTATTGAGGTGACTCACTCCGTTGAGCTGATCGGGGAGGTCGGCATCGCGCTGCTGCTCTTTGTGGTGGGGCTGGAGTTGAGCCTGGATCACATCCGAGACGTGGGAAAAGTGGCGGTGGTCGCCGGGGTTACCCAGGTGGCGGTTTCGGTGGCGGGGGGCTTCGGGTTGAGCTTTCTGCTGGGCTACGGGTCGCTGGAGGCGTTGATGCTCGGCATCGCGGTGACCTTCAGCAGTACGGTGGTGGTGGTCAAGCTGGTGGACCAGCGCGGCGAACTCGACGCGCTCTACGGCCGGATCGCCGTGGGGATTCTGCTGGTTCAGGACATCGTCGTGGTGCTCTCCTTGACGGTGTTGGCGGGGGCCTCGGAGGGCGGTGGGGAGTTGGCGGTCGGTCAGCTGCTCGGGAGCATCGGGTTTGCCCTGGGAGGCACGGCCTTGCTGATGATTGCCGCGCTGGCGGCGTCGCGCTGGTTGCTCCCGCGGCCGATGGGGTGGGCGGCCCGCTCGGCTGAGACGCTCTTTATGTGGAGTCTGGGGTGGTTCTTCGTGTTTGTGTTGGTCAGCTATGTGCTTGGTCTCAGCCTGGAGATCGGGGCGTTTCTGGCGGGGCTGAGTTTGGCGCAGCTGCCCTATAGCGAAGAACTCAAGCGCCGGGTCCATCCGCTGATGAGCTTCTTCGTGGCGATTTTCTTTGTAACGCTGGGGCTGCAGGTTGACCTGAGTTCGGCCCGTCAGGGCCTGGTGGTGGCTGCTGTGTTGAGCGTGTTTGTGATGGTGGGCAAGTTTCTGGTCTTTATGGTGATGGTCAGCCGTCAGGGATACGGGGAGCGTACGACCTTTAAGACGGCGATCTCCCTGGCGCAGATCAGCGAGTTCGGATTTATTTTTGCGGCGATGGCGCTCTCGGCCGGGATGATTGGCAAGGAGGTGTTGTCGATTGTCGCAGTGGTGGGGTTGGCGACCATCGCGATATCCTCGTTTTTGATTCAATACAGCGACCAACTCTACCGGTTGGCCCACACATCGGGGCTGCTGAAGATCTTTGGGGCCGGCGGCCGACCTGACGAAGAAGGGGGGCGTCATGGGCCAAGCGATCATGTGATCGTCGTGGGGATGAATCCCCTGGGCCGGGAGCTGGTGCGTCGGCTGGAAGCCTCCGGGCAGGCGGTGGTGGCCGTGGATACCGATGCGGCCAAGCTGCGCGATCTGCCCGCCGAGACGGTTCTGGGCAACGTGGAGCATCCCTCCGTCTTTGAAGAGGCGGGGCTGGAGCATGCTCGCGCGGTGATCAGTGCCCTGCACATTGATGATACCAATCGCTTGATCGCCATTAAGGCCCGGCGAGTCGGGATTCCGGTGGCGATCCATGCCTTTGACGGCGCGCTGCGTTCGGAGTTGGAGGCGCTGGAGGTCGATTATCTGATCACGCCCAGGGCGGATGCCGTCGCTCAGGAATGGGAGCGCCTGCGCCAGTCGCTGGATATCGGCAGGGGAGAGCAGCGCGACGAGGAGCCCGGCCATGCTTGAAGTTGCATTTATTGTGTTTGGAGCGGCGCTTGCGTTCGGGCTGGGGCGAGGATTGAAGGTCCCGGTGATGCCCCTTCTGATTGTGATGGGGTTGATCTTTTCGGCCTCTGGAGCGCTGGATGACCGGGAGGTAGTGGGATCCATGCTCGAGATCGGGCTGACTTTTCTGGTCTTCGCTGCCGGTCTGGAGATGGCGCCGGTGCGTGTCCGAGGCAAGGTCGGGGCGGTGTTGCAGGTTGGCGTGGTCCAGTTTGTGGCGCTGGGCGGTCTGGCGTTGGGGATACTCTTGCTGGGCGGACGCAGCCTGGAGGAATCGCTGTACGTGGCGTTGGCCGCCGCGGCGAGTTCGACGCTGGTGGTGGTGCGATTGCTTCGGCAGCGTCGCCAGATTTTTGAGCCGCTGGGGGCGCTGATTATCGGCGTGTTGCTGCTTCAGGATGTGCTGATCATTCTGGGGCTGGTGATCGTCTCCGGGCTCCCCGAGGGGGGGGCGGAGGTGTTGCAGCGTGTTGGTGGCGGGGCCCTGGTGCTGGGGCTGTCTGCCCTCTTGTACTGGCGGGTGATGCCGGTCCTGCTTGCGCGCTATGAGCATGATGACGAGATCGGTCTTCTGATCGTGGTGGGGACGCTCTTTGCGATGCTGGGGCTGGCTTCGCTGGTCAACGTGCCGATCATTGTGGGGGCGTTTGGCGCCGGGCTCTCGCTCTCATCGTTTCCCACGAACGCTTTGGTGCGGGGGCTGATTGGCCCGCTGATTGACTTCTTTCTGGCGCTCTTCTTTGTCGCGCTGGGGGCGTTTCTGGTGCTGCCGACCCTGGAGGAGCTGCTGGTCGGGGCCGGGCTGGTGGTCATGATCTGGGTGGTGACGCCGGTGGTAGTCGTGGCGGTTGCGGAGCGTGCCGGGTTTACAACCAGCGGGGCAGTGGAGGCCGGACTTTTGTTGGCCCAGACCAGCGAGTTTTCGCTGGTCGTGGCGCTTCAGGGCGTGTCCAGCGGTCAACTCAGTGAGGGGACGCTGACGATCATCTCGCTGGTTACGGTGGTGACCATCGGTTTGGCGCCCTGGGTGTCGAGCAAGGCGCTGGTGCGCCTGGGTATACGATTGCATCCCCGGCCGCGCGCGGTGGAGGGGGCGGCTGAAATGGAAGGGCATGTGGTGGTCATCGGGCTGGGAGTGGCCGGCGCGATGTTGATGGAGCGTCTCCAGGATGCCGGCATCGGCGCGGTGGGCCTGGACTACGACCCGGCGGAAGTCTCTCGTCTGCGCGAACAGGGGTACCGGGTGGTGTGGGGTGATGCGGACGACCCCCGGGCGATGGAGGCGCTGAATTTAGCCGGCGCGCGCGCGGTGATCGTGACCACGGGGTCGGTGATGCACACGCAGTTGGTCTCCGAGCATATCAGCGAGGACGCCCAGCTGTGGGTGAATCTGATGGATGATACGCGGGTGGAAGCCTGCGAGGCAGCGGGGGCGCGCACGGTGAACTACTCCCGGGCGTCGAGCGAAAAGGTGGTGGAGTGGTTTGAAAGCCTGGCCGACGGTGCCCGGCCTGAGCAACCGGCAGAGGGGTGAGCGACCATGGGGCAATGGGGGTGGGTGGGACGCGGCGCGGTGTTTGTGGCGTTGTGGGGAGCCTGGACAGGGGTGGCAGGGGGCTCCTGGGCCTTCGGCGTACCGGCGGTGATCGTCGCGACGTGGATTAGCTGGAGGTTACGCGGGGAGGGCCAGGCGCGGCTGCGTCCGTGGGAGGTGATGCGTTTCTCGGTCTATTTTGTCAGCGCGTCGGTGCGGGGAGGGTTGGATGTGGCCTGGCGCGCGATCGCTCCGGGGATGCCGATGCAGCCCGGGTTTGTGGAGTATCCACTGCGGATGTCGGTCGACTCGGCGGCGGCGGTGTTTTTTGCCAACATCATCAGCCTGCTCCCGGGGACGCTGAGTGTGCGTCTGGGGGAGCACTCGGTGATGGTGCACGCCATCGACCTGCGCCCCCCGGTGGAGGATGAACTGAGTGCGCTGGAGGTGCGGGTGGCCCGGGCCTTCGGCGAGCCGCTAAAGGAGGGGCCATGATGGTGGTGGCGGTGATGGTGATGGGGAGTTTTTCGGCAGCCATCATCCGAATCTGGCGCGGGCCCTCGGGGGCCGATCGCATGATGGGGGCCCAGCTTTTTGGGAGCTCCGGGGCGGCTGTGGTCCTGGTGTTGGCCGGTATGGCGCAGGAGTGGGGCTTGATCGATGTGGCGCTGGTCTTTGCCGCGCTGGCGGCGGTCACGGTGGTGGCTTTCGTCGAGCGTACCGAGAGAGCTGCGGAGCCACGTTAAAGAGACACGCGGGGGAGGGCGCAGATGGAGATCGCCGGGCTTGTGCTGATGGTCTGCGGGGCGTGCTTCTTTCTCGCTGGCTCGGTAGGGATGTTGCGCTTTCCTGACGTGTACACTCGTCTGCACGCTCTGACCAAAGCGGATAACCTCGGTTTTGGGTTGGTGGTGGCCGGGTTAAGCCTCCGCGCCCCGGGACTTAACGAGGTGTTCAAACTCGTGTTGACCTGGGGTTTTGTCCTGGTCGCCAGCACTGTGTCGTGTCACCTGGTCGCGCGTGAGGCGCTGCGCCAGGGCGTGAAGCCTCAGCAACCAGGGGGAGACGATGGTGGTGTTTGATGCGCTGGTCACGGTCACGCTCTGGGCGCTGGCGGTGGGGGCTGTCTCCCAGGCCGATCTCTTTAAGTCGGTGGTGCTCTTTGTGACCCTGGGAGTCGTTGTGGCGGTGGCCTGGGCTCGGATGGGGGCGGCCGACCTGGCAATGGTCGAGGTGGCGGTCGGGGCCGGGGTAACCGGTGCGCTCTTTTTAAATACCTTGGGGCACCTCGAGCAGAGCTCAGAGGAGGGGGAAGGTGAGAAGTGAGCGGGCGTTTGAGGTCGTAGTCGGTGTGTTATGCGCGGCGCTCGGGGCCCTTCTCGGCGTGGGGGCTTTTAGCGCTCGCGGGCTGGAGCCCGGCGCCGGGCGCCTGGTGGTGGCCCGGCTGTCAGAAAGCGGGGTTAGCAGCCAGGTGACTGCCGTGCTGCTGAACTTTCGCGCCTACGACACCATGCTCGAAGTGACGGTTCTGGTGGTTGCCTTCTGGGGGGTCTGGTCCTTGCGCCCTACCACCGTGCCCCTGGCACAACGAGATACGGACCCGATCCTGAGGAAGACCATGGGAGGGATGTTGCCGGTGTTGTGGCTTCTTTCGCTGTATCTGCTCTGGGCGGGAACCAGTCGCCCCGGGGGAGAGTTTGCCGCCGGGGCGGTGCTGGGAGCAGCCGGAGTGCTCTCCCTGTTGATGGGACTAAGAGTGGGGGGAGCGCAACGACGGGCCTTGCGGAAAGCCGTTCTTGTGGCGGGGATTTTGGTGTTTGTTGCCGCCGGGTTGGCCGGAGCGCTTCGCAGCGGTGTGGCGTGGGGATATGGAGCACCCGAGGCCAAGCGCTGGATCGTGGCGATCGAGATCGCCGGTGCAGCGACCATTGCTTTTGTATTGGTGGGGCTCTTTGCCGGAGGGCTGCAACGTATGAATCCGAGAGGGCAGGCGGAGGGCTCATGACGGCGCAGACCTTCTATACGATTGCCGGGGTCGGCCTGATGGCCACCGGTTTCTTCGCCTGGATGGTGCGACGGCACCTGATTCGGCGTCTGATGGGGGTGAATCTCATCAGTACCGGCCTCTTTATGGTGCTTATCGCCGGCGCTCGTCAGGCCCCCGAGGGGCCAGACCCGGTTCCTCAGGCGATGGTTCTAACCGGCATCGTCGTCGCGGTAAGCGCCACGGCGCTCGGGCTGGCGCTGATTCAGCATATCTATGAGGAACGGGGCGCGCGTTCGCTGGGGGAGGGAGGGGCAGGTGAATGACCTTCCCCTGGCCAGCCTCGCGGTGTGGGTTCCCCTGGTCGGGGCGCTCATCACCTCGCTTGCACCGCGGCACCGCACGCCCTGGTGGGGGCTGGCCGGGGCCCTGGTAAGTGCGATGGCCAGCCTCGGACTGGTGGTCGATGTGGCACGCGAAGGGCCGCGCCAGGAGAGTCTGGGAGGTTGGGGCGCTCCGCTGGGAATCGAACTCTGGGTTGATGGGCTGGCGGCATTGATGGTGGCCATGTGTGCGGTGGTCGGGTTGGCGGTCAGTGTTTACGCGGTGGCTTACTTTAAGCCCGACGGTCCGAATGGCGGGCATGCTGAGGAGTCTCAGCTGCGTCGTCAGGCGTATTTCTGGCGACTCTGGTTGCTGGTCTGGGCCGCGATGGTGGCGGCCTTCGTCTCTGCGGACCTGTTTAATCTCTACGTCGCCATCGAGGTGCTCGGGCTGGGGGCGGTTTCACTGGTGGCATTGGCCGGTGGTCGCGCGCTGCCGGCGGCGCTCCGCTACCTCTATGTGACGCTTTGTGGCTCGTTATTTTACCTCTCCGGCGTGGTGCTCCTCTACGGAGACATCGGCGCGCTGGATATGGCCACCCTCGGGGGACGACTGGCGCAGGGACCGACGGCAACTGCGGCCTTGACGCTGATGGTGGTCGGACTGTCCCTTAAAACGGCGCTCTTTCCCCTGCACTTCTGGTTGCCGCAGGCTCACGCCGACGCTCCGGCTCCGGTCAGTGCACTGCTTTCGGCCCTGGTGATCAAGGTCACCTTCTACATCCTCATCCGGTTGGGGGTGACCGTGTTTGCCGGGGTTGGCGCCGCGCAAGCCGGGGGCGTGCTGCTGGTGCTCGGCGTCATTGCGATTCTCTGGGGAAGTTTGCGTGCCCTGCTTCAGACCCGTCTTAAAATGATGGTTGCCTACTCCACCGTCGCTCAGGTGGGCTACCTCTTCGTGGTTCTGGGGCTCGCGCCGCGCACCGAGGCCAGCGTGGTGTGGCAGGCCGGGGCGTACTTTATGATCGCGCACGCCTGTGCCAAGGGGGCGATGTTTCTGGCCGCTGGCGCGATCGCCCGGGCGGTGGGCCACGATCAGATCGGACAGATGCGTGGGGTGGGGCAGGGGCTGGCGCTCCCCTTCTTTGCGTTTGGACTGGGCGGCATCAGTCTGATGGGCCTTCCTCCCAGCGGGGGCTTTGTGGCCAAGTGGTTGTTTATCACCGGCGCGGTGGCCAGCGGGGACGTCATTGTGGTGATCGCGTTGGCAGGTGGCGGTTTGCTGGCCGCCGCCTATGTGGTCAAAACGTTGGGGCTGGCATTTGAGCGCGCCCCTCGAGAAGGCGCCCCCTCACTGCGTCCCATCTCGCCACTTCTGGGCTGGTCGGCGATGGCCTTAGCGGCGGTTGCGGTCATCCTGGGGGTGGCCGCCGGCGCTCCGCTCGCACTTCTGGAGGTAGGACTCCCCTTTGGCAGCTCCCTGGCCGAAGGAGTGTCGCCATGAGCGACGAGGCGCTTTTCTGGCTCCCGCTGGCCGTCGTGCTCAGCTCCATGCTCCCCGGGCTGTGCATTTTCGCGCTCAAAGAAGAGCAGGTGCTTGCCCGTACCATCCTCAACCTGGCCGGCATCCTGACCAAGCTCGGCCTGATCACCGCGATGGTCATCGGGGTCTACCGTGGTCATATCTACGAGACTCGCCTGCCCTTGATGCCCGGCTACGACCTGGTGCTTCATGCCTCGGCGCTGCCCATCCTCTTTGTGGTGCTCTCGGCGGTTCTGTGGCTGATCACCACCGTCTACGCCATCGGCTACCTGGAGCACTCCCCGGGGCGCAGCCGCTTCTTTGGATTTTTCAGCGTCTGCGTCAGTGCCACCACCGGCATCGCGCTCTCGGGGAACCTCTTCACCTTCGTGCTCTTTTATGAGCTGCTCACCCTGGCAACCTACCCACTGGTCGTCCACCGCGGCACGCAGGAGGCGTTGCGGGCCGGTCGGATCTACCTGGCCTACACCCTGACCGGCGGCACGATCTTGCTGGTGGCGGTGGTCTGGCTACACGCCCTGGTCGGGCCTTTTGACTTCCGCGAGGGCGGCGTTCTGGCCGCCCAGTATGGCGAGCATGCGCCCACGCTCATGGTGATCTTCTGGATGATGATCGCCGGGCTCGGGGTCAAAGCCGCGCTGGTCCCCCTGCATGGGTGGCTCCCGGTGGCCATGGTCGCCCCGGCCCCGGTCAGTGCGCTCTTGCATGCGGTCGCCGTGGTCAAGGCCGGGGCTTTTGGCGTGGTGCGGGTGGTTTATGATGTCTATGGCATCACCTACGTCGGCGAGCTGGGGCTGGGGCAGGGATTGGTCTGGGTGGCATCGTTCACCATTATCTACGGTTCAGTGCGGGCCCTCGCCCAGGACAAGCTCAAGCGCCTGTTGGCGTACTCGACGGTCAGCCAGGTGGCGTACATCATTCTGGGAGTGGGCCTGGTGGCGCCCCTGGCGAGCGTGGGGGGCGTGGTGCACCTGGTGCATCAGGGGGTGATGAAAATCACGCTCTTCTTCTGTGCCGGAAACCTCGCGGAAACACTGGGCATCCATCGCATCAGTCAGATGAACGGAGTGGCCCGTAGGATGCCTGCGACGATGGCCGCGTTTACCATCGGCGCACTGGGCATGATCGGGGTGCCGCCGCTAGCAGGATTTATCTCCAAGTGGTTCCTGGGCATGGGCGCGATGGAAGCCCAACAACCCTGGGTTCTGGTGATTCTGGCGGCTTCGAGTGCGCTCAACGCCGCCTATTTTTTGCCGGTCATTTTCACAGCGTACTTTCGCGAACCAGCTCAACCCTGGCCGCTTGAAGGCTGGCCCGGGCGCTTCGAAACCCATCTGAGCCTGCTCCTGCCAGCGCTGATTACGGCAGCGATGGTGATTGCGTTCGGTCTGGGAGCAAGTGCCATCTGGAGCCCCTTATCCTGGGTGGAGATCGTGGTGGCACGCATCTATCCGGGCCCTTCGGCATTTTCAGGCCCCCCCTGAGACGGAGGACGCCCCATGAACGAGGTTCAAACCTGGGGACTTGTCGCAGCCCTGGCCTGGCCGCTGGTGGGCGCCATCTGGGCGCTGGTGGGACATGCCGGGCGTTCGATGCGACTGGGACTGGTGTGGGTGCTGCCCGCACTGCTCTGCGCGATCCTCATGCCTGAAGCAAATGAGCGCCTGGCCTGGCTGATGCTCGATGCGCGCTTTGGGCTCGACTCGACCACGCGGGTGTTTCTGGCGCTGAGCGCGGTGGTCTGGGGATGTGCGACCACCTACGCCGGCTACACCATGCCGGCATCACTGACATTACGACGCTTTGCGGTGTGCATGATGGCGTCGATGGCCGGCAACTTTCTGCTGATCGGCGCCCTCGATATGCTCAGCTTTATGGCGGGCTTCGCCCTGATGAGTTACGCGGGTTACGGTCTGATCGCGCACTTCATGACCGTGAGCGCGTGGCGTGCCGGACGGGTCTACATGGCGCTCACCGTGGGGGCCGAACTCGCGCTCTGGGCCGGGGCGGTTCTTGCCTGGTCGCTGGCGAATAGCTGGGAGCTGGAGGTGGTCCGCCAGGCGCTCGTGGCCGACACCGTAGCCGCTCGGGTGGCGTGCGGGTTGATTTTTGCGGCATTCGGGGTCAAGGCCGGCCTGGTTCCCCTCCATATCTGGTTACCCCTGGCGCATCCGGCGGCGCCTACCGCGGCCAGCGCCGTACTGAGCGCAGCGATGATCAAGGCCGGGGTGCTCGGGTGGTTGCGCTTTTTGCCCCTGGGCCTTGTCGAACTTCCCTCGATCGGGTTGGCCGCGGTGGTATTGGGAGCCGCCGGCACCTTCGGCGCGGTGGCAGTGGGGTTGGTGCAGCGAAAAGTGAAGACGATTCTGGCCTATTCGAGTGTCAGCCAGATGGGCTACGTGGCGCTGATGGTCGGTTTGGCGGCCCGGTGGCCCCAGGTCTTCCCTCAGGTGCGTCTGGCGATCCTCATTTTTGTGGTTCACCACGGTCTGGCGAAAGGGGCCCTGTTCTTAAGTGTGGACGCCACCAAGCGCTACCTCCCAAAGACTCGGACGGGGGCGCGTGTGGCCCTTGCGATACTGGTGTTGCTGCCCGCCATCGCCATCTCGGGCGGCCCCTTAACGAGTGGGGCCCTTGCGAAATACGCGCTTAAAACCGTGGCGCACCACGAACACGTGGGGCTGCCCGAGGTACTCCTTGACGTGTGGCTGGTCGCCGGGGCGTTGGCCACCGGTGCGCTGATGGCCCGGTTTTTAGTTGTGCTCGCCCGTAAACTTCCCGAGACCTCGCTGAAGCCCGCGCCCGTGCCGGCGCTGATCGCCTGGGCGCTGTTGGCCAGCGGCTCGATCTGGGCCATCGGACTTGCGCCCCTGGGAGTGCCCTCAAAATGGCGGGGCGGATTTGTGGAAATCTCCTCGGTGTGGTCTGCCCTCTGGCCCCTGGTGCTGGTGGCGGCCCTGGCCTGGGTGCTCTGGGCCCGGCCGGTGGAGGTGCTCCGACGCGCGATCGGACGCGTGGCCCCGGGGGATCTCCTGGAGCTGTTGGTCTGGAGTGCTGAACGCATGCTACGCCGGGCCGCTCGTTGGGGGGCCCTGGGGAGGCGCCACCTGGAGCGAGGCCTTCTAAGTCTGCGGGATCGTTTCGATGCGCTGGCCCTGCGCGCCAAAAGTTTGCCTCGCTCTCAACGTCAGACGCTCTCGCGGTGGAGTTCCGGGGAGTGGCTTACCCTGGTCGTCGCGCTGGTCCTGGCACTGGCGATCTGGCGCAGCGTTTCGATCTGAGTGGACACCGTGGTATGAGTGGCGAAAATCGGGTCGGAATGTCGCGCCCGCTGCAGGTGCGCCCACTGAGGTTGTTGCATGAAAAAACGCGGAATCATTACCCTGGTTGCCATCTTCGGAGCCCTCTTTTTTGGGCTGATGGTCTTTATCACCGTTCTTATCACGGCGTTTTCTCCCGACGGCTTCGGCGGGGTGGGAGAGAGCATCGGCATCATCGAGGTCGAGGGCCCCATTATGGAGTCCAAGAAGACCGTCGAAGATATCCGGCGCTTCCAGAAAGATGAAAACGTCAAAGCCGTCGTGGTACGCGTCGACAGTCCTGGAGGAGCGGTCGCCCCTTCTCAGGAAATCTTTGAGGCGGTGAAGGCCCTCAACGAGGTCAAGCCGGTGGCCATCTCCATGGGCTCCACCGCTGCCAGCGGCGGCTACTACATTGCGTGTGGTGCCGAGACGATCTTTGCCAACAACGGGACGCTGACCGGTTCCATCGGTGTGATCACCCAGTTCTTCAACGTGGAGGGGATCCTCGACACCGTGGCCGTCGATGTTCACACCATCAAAAGTGGTGAGTTCAAAGACTCCGGCTCTCCCTTCCGGGAGTTTCTCCCCAAAGATGAGGCGGTATTTGCCGAGATGGTAATGGACATTCACAGCCAGTTTGTCGAAGACGTGGCCGAGTGTCGTGGACTGGAAGAGTCGGTAGTGCGTCGTCTGGCGGATGGCCGCGTGTACACCGGTCGCCAGGCCAAAGCGAACAAGCTCGTCGATGAGATTGGCACGCTTCACGACACCATCGACTTTCTGGCCGAGAAGGTCGGTCTGACCGATCCTCCCGTGGTCTATCCGCCGGAAGAGCCCATGGGCTTTGTGCAGGAGTTGATGAGCGCCGGTGTGCGTTCGACCACCCAGGCCGCCCGCGACGAGATCGCTCCCCGTGTTCAGCTTCTTTACACCGGCCCGCAGTGACGACCATGCGCACCATCTTCAGTATTGTAACTGCATTGGGGGCGCTCCTGCTGGGGGCCTCGCCACTCGTTGCGCAGGAGCAAGCGGCAGCCCAAGGGCAGGGCGTCACGTTGACGCTCGCCGAGGTGGAGGAGCGCGCTCGGCTCAGCCCCGAGCTTCGGGCTCAGCAGAGCGCTCGTCAGGATCACGCCCGCTGGCAGGCCTATCGCGCCGACCGCGCCTGGTGGCCGAAAATCGAGGCGCAGACGCTGATCGCCCCGGTGCCGGCCAACGCCGATCCGTCGAACCTTGATGAAAACCTCGACGAGATCCTCTCGCTGAACCTGGGGCCGCTCTTTCGTCAGAGCGCGCGCGTGATCGTGCCGGTCTACACCTTCGGGCGTGTCAGCATTGCTCGGGAACTCGCTGCGCTGGGGGTAGACGTGGCCGAGATTGAGGCGGAGGAGGCCTTGGCGGAGCACCTTCTCCGGGCACGACAGGCCTACTTTGGTCGCCAGCTGGCGGAAGCCTTCGGCGCGTTGCTGAGCGAGGGCGAGACGCTGGTCAACGGTGCCCTCACCGAGATGGAGGACGCCCGCGACTTCGGCGAGGCGAGTTTTAGCACCGAAGATTTCCGCCGCCTGCAGATCTTCAAAGCAGAATTCGACACGATGATGCTGGACAACGCCCGGCTCCGCGATCTGAGCGACTCGGCGCTTCGTTACCTTATTGACGAAGACGGGAGCATCCGGGTGCCGCCTTTAGATCCTGAGCGCGTCGATGCTCCGCTGGCCAGTCTGGAGGCAGTGCAGCGTTACGCAGGGGAGCATCGCCGCGATCTGCAACTCCTGGCTCAGGGGCTGCGCGCGCGCGAACTTCAGCTCGACCTGGCGCGACGAGATTACTGGCCCAATATCTTTGCGGCGGTCGACTTCGGATTTGCCTGGTCTACGGAAGCACCGGCGCTCCAACGTGTCTGTCGGCGGGCGGCCCCTGGCGAGCCCTGCATCGACGTCGATACGCTCTGGACACGGCCCTACTCCAACCCCCTGAATTCATTGACGCTGGGGGTGGGAGTGGGACTTCGTTGGCAGTTCGACCTGGCTCAGCAGCGCGGCAAAGTCGGCGAGTCGCAAGCCAAGCTGGCCGAACTCCGCGCGCAGGCCGATCGCGCTCGTGGGGCGGTGGCGCTGGAGGTTGAGCAGGCCTGGCGCACGGCTGCGGATGCACGGGCGCGTGTCGAGATTGAGGCGCGTCGCCTGGACGCGGCGCGTCGCTGGCGCAACCAGTTCGGGCTTCAGAATGAGCTCAGCGACGCGAACATGCGCGACGCTCTGGACCCGCTTCGTGCCTACTACGAAGCCCAGGCTGCCCACCTTGAGGCTGCCCATGCCTACCTGGCAGCCCGTGCCAGACTCGCCCGCGTCGTCGGCGCGCCTTCGCTTGAGGCGCTCGCTGGACTCCCGGACTGAGTCGCCTCCCCAGCGCCGATACTCTTGAATGAAAGTGGTCTTGCGGCTGTCTTATCTACAACCGCGACTTCTTTTGTCGCGCCTTTGAAGTCATCACCTCAGGAGTTTCTCCCATGAAGATTACGACTCGTCTCAAACATCTGGTGGTCGCGTTGACCACCATCTCCGCGGTCGGCCTGATGGCCCTGAGCGCCTGGGCAGCGGCTCCCACCGAGGTTGTTAAGGAGCGTACCGAGGCCATTGCTAACGTGCTCGAGAAGCCAGACAGCAAGGCTCGCAACGCCGAGTTGACCCGAGAACTCAATCAGACGATCGACTTTGCCTACCTTGCGGGGCTGGCATTTGGCGAACACTGGGAGGCACGCAGCGACGAGGAGAAGCAAGAGTTTCTCGACCTCCTCCAGCGGATGCTTCAGGCGAATTACCAGGATAGGCTCAGCGGTCGTACGCTGAACGAAGACTACACCATCACCTATGGCAACGAACGCACCCGCAACGATCGCGCGTTCGTGCGTGGCGAGGTGACGCGCAAGGGCGAGTCGTTCCCGGTCGTCTACAGGCTCTATCGCGACGGTGAGACCTGGCGCATTTACGACCTGGTCATCGATGATATCAGCCTCGAGGAGACCTACCGTGAGGGGTACGTTCCCATCATCGAGGATGAAGGCTGGGGCGAACTCATTCGCCTGATGCGTGAACGTATCGAGCAGATGGAGGCAAAGTAACGTCTCCTGACGAAAAAAGGCGCCCGGGTAGGGCGCCTTTTTTCGTCACGGGGCCGGAGCATAGGCCTCAAACGCAATTCGCTTCTTGCGAAGGTGAGTCTCCACATCTTGGAGAAGCGCCAGCGACTCCTCGTCACCCGGGAGCACCGCCAGAGCCTCAACCAGCTTGTCATGCGCGGCCTTCGGATCCGCACCGCGGCGGCTGTTGAAGAGGCGGCTGGCGTCGCTGCGCAGGTTATAGGCGATGGTGCGGTTGAGGTGACCCAGCGTCGTCTGAGCCCGGTCCCGGGCGATGGAGCCCTGGGGCAGCGAGAGCAAGAGCTCTCGTGCTTCCTCGTGGCGGCCTTCTTCGCTTAAGAGTTCGCCCTGTGCCAGAGTGGCGGCGGCCTCCCGTTCCACATCGACTTGTTCACGGAGCTGGCGGGCGTCGTCATGCTGCGGGGCCAGTGCCAGCGCTTCGCTGGCAGCCGCCAGAGCAGCGTCCCAATTGCCCAGCTCAAGCTGCGTGCGGCCGTCTGCCACATGCTTCGCAATCTGATCTTCCAGCGTGGGCATCGCCGGGGCCGACAGGTCCACTGCTGGCTCGTCGCCGCTCATCTTCACCAGCGTAAACACGCCGGCCGCTCCTACGACCAGGCCCAGCACCACGACCACTGCCATCCCGGCATAGGTGGTCATCGCGCTGCCCCCGGAGCGTTGGGCATAGTCCGCCGGATTGATCGTGGCGTTGCCTTCGACAAATACGAACTCCAGGTTGCCAAACTCCACACGGTCACCGGCACTGAGCGCCTGCTGAGACTGGACAGCCTTGCCGTTGAGTCGGGTACCGTTGGAGCTGCCGCAGTCGACCACGGAGTAGAGGTCGCCGTGACGGGCAACGATCGCGTGTCGCCGGCTGATCGAGGCGTCCGAGAGCAGAATAAAGTTCTCGTCGGTGCGCCCGATCGTGTTTTCCACCTCCGAGAGGCTGAACTCTTCACCGGCAAAGGCATCGTTAATGCGGACGAGCTTATGATGCTCGTTGCCCGAGTCGATAAAGAGCGTGGAGAGCACGTTCAGCTGCTTCATGCGCGCCGAGCGCTTGAATTCCAGATAGAGGTAGTAATCTCCGATGCGAATCTGGCTGGCCGTGCCCAGATCGCGTTGCTGTACGACGCGTTGGCCGTCGACAACAACCCCGTTGGCGCTGCCCAGATCCTCAATGTAGCAGCGGCCGTCCTGCACGGAGATACGGGCGTGCTCGCGGCTCACGCTGGCCGAGGGCAATACCACGTCGCAGGTCTCCAGACGCCCGACGACATAGGCGCCGTGGTCAAAGGAGAACGTGTCGGCGACCTGGCCATTCTGGTCTTCGATGGTAATCGTAAACATAGGACTCGCCGAAAGATAAGGCAGAGGCGCGCCGGGACCCTCACATCAACATCGGGTCCCGGCAAGAGGATGCGCTACTCGCGGAAGATGCCCAGATCGACGTCAACGCCGGCGTGGCGAAGATCCTCGTAGAACATGGGAATGTAACCAGTGGGGTAGAATTCGCCCGCGCCGCCTTCGACGCGGTAGTAGAACACGTCGCCCAGGCGGAAGGTGTCCAGGTCTACGCCCTGGACCTCCGAGATCTGTTGGACGCGGAAACCTCCCTCGACCGTGGTGTTCAGCACCACCACCAGGTTGACCGAGCGCGCCACGTGCTCGCGAAGCCCCCGCGGGCTGAGTTCTGCCGCACCGAGTAGGCTCAGGCTCTCCAGGCGGCCCAGGGCGTCGGAGGCGCTGGAGCCATGCAGGGTGAGCATACTGCCCTCGGTGCCACTGGCGGCCGCGGTGACCCAGTCGTAGGCCTCCGAGCCGCGACACTCGTCGAGAACGATGCGCTGGGGGTGCATGGCGATCGCGCTGCGGAGCAAATAGCGCATATCGAAGCCGTGGGCCGGGTTGGCCTCCAGCCGCAGGGACGTGGGCGCGTCCATGCTCAAAGTGCTGTGCTCCTCGATCGCGATGAGGCGAGCGCTCTGCGGCACGACTCGAGTCAGGGCTCCCAGCAAGGTGGTTTTGCCCGAACTGGTCGGGCCGGCGATCACGATGGAGCGTCCGGCCTCCACGGCTCTGCGAAGAAATTCGGCGATACCTGCGCTCATGGCGCCCTGGGCCGCCAGCTCTTTCAGCGAGGGCTGGTAGCGGTTGGGCTTGCGGATGGTCAGTACCGGACCATCGACAGCCAGCGGCGGCATCACGATATGAACGCGCGTGCCGTCACCAAAGCGAACTTCATCGCTTGGCGAGAGGCCGTCCTGCGGTCCAAGAAGTCGGCGCGCAGCCAGCGTCAAAAAGTCTGGGTGGCTGAAGGCGCGAGGCGCGACGACAAGTTTGCCCGCTCGGCGCAGGACGATCTTGTCGTAACGGTTGACATAAATCGCCTGAACTTCCGGGTCGTCCAGGTAGCCTTCGACCGGCCCCAGTCCCACCGCTTCGCTGAGCATCAACTCGATGAGCGCTTCCCGGTCGCACTGCGGCTCGACCGCCTCGATCGCTTCGTCGATGCGGTTCTCATAGCGCGCGCGTTCGCCCTCTTCGGGCGGATAGCTCAAGGGGAGCTCTTCGTCACCGAGGCCATCAAAGAAGGCGTGGGCCACGTCGCGTTGGATTTGATGGAACTCGGCGTCGAATTCATCTTCCAGAGACAGACGGGCGGCCAGGGGCCGAATTCCAGCAGCCCCGGGAGTCTCAACGACATCGTCATGGGGAATCGCAGGCGTCGACGCGTCGAGAACCGGGGTGTCGAACTCAATCGGCGGCGCGATTGCTTGATTCGAGACCGGCGCCGGGGTGGGCGTCGCGGCCACGTCAAAGGGATCCACCTCTTCGTAGCCTACCGCGGCCCCTTCGCCGGTAACGCGCTCGTCTTCGAGAATGGGTTCAACCTCGGGAGCAACTTCCAGGATGTCGTCTCCGACATGATGTTGCGGCCCCAGATCAGCGTAGGTCTGACGGAGTTCGTTGCCCGGCGGAGGCGTGGGCATCGCGGGGGGCATGATCGGCGCGCCGGGGACCGAGCTTGAGCGCGGCACCGGCGGTTGAACGCCCGCGGGGGGCGTTCCCATGCCTGATTGCGAGGTTCCCGGAAAGGGCTGAGAGCCGCCTGGCACAACGCCGCCCAACCCTGACTGCCCCTGGGGGGTGTCCATGACCGTAGGGAAGTGCCGTCCCCCGGCGTGTCCTGCAGGGGGCTGAGGGGGCTGCGGCGGCGTGGTGAGCGGCCGCCCCTGGGGCGGGCGCGGCGGTCCCGGAGGCAGCGCTGCGCCGGCCTGCTCCAGCTGTAGGATAAAGTCGCCGATGTAGATCTTGTCGACGTCGCTGACCGGCTGCTCGCTGGTGACCTTGCGCCCGTTGACGTAGGTCCCATTGGTGCTCTTGAGGTCGACAATAAAGAACGCGCTATCTCGCAGCACGATACGCGTGTGCTGCTTGGAGACGTTGCCCTTAGGCAGGACAATATCATTGCCCTTCATACGCCCGATGGTGATCTCGGACTTGTCGAAGTCGAGCCGTGACTGCTGCCCACCTTTTTCGCTGATCGTTACGCTGAACATGAGGGGCAGTACCTCCTTGAAATAGGATGAATCGGGCATGGGGGGCGGATCGTAGAGAGCCGGCGTACTTCCCAATAGCGTTGCCTGTCGGGCCGGACAGGGGCGCACGGCGCCCTTCGGGGAGGGCGCACTGGTGCAGGTAGAATCAGGCCCGTCTCAAACTCGGTGGATGGTCGCACCGGGTCTAGAGGGTGTCAAGATACCAGCCTGTGGTCCCCTTCAGCTCTCCGCGCTCGGCTGAGCCTCGGGGGCCGGCGTTTCGGCAGGCGTGGGCGCACCGGCTTCGCCGGCGCTCTTCAGGGGCTGGGACTCGGTGCTTGCAACGCCATCGGTCCCGTCCGGAGTGGGGGAGGGGGCCTCTTCGGCAACCGGCGCCTCTTTGGCTTCCGGGCTCAAAGTGGCGTTGTCTTTAACCTTGGGCTGTTGGGGCAAACGGGCCCAGATGTCCGGGTCGTTCGGGGCAAATTCCGGATCGTAGAGGTGGCAGCGAACCTTATGTCCGGGGACCGGCTCCACGGTACGCGGCTCCACCGTCTTGCAGGGCGCAAAACAGGCCGGGCAGCGGGTATGAAAGCGGCAGCCCGCCGGAGGGTTCATGGGACTGGGGACATCACCCTTGAGGATGATGCGCTGGGCCCTGCGCCGCGGATTCGGCTGGGGAATCGCCGAGAGCAGGGCCTGGGTGTAGGGGTGGAGCGGGTTGTCGTAGAGTTCGTCGCAGTCGGCAAACTCAGCGATTTGCCCCAGGTACATCACCGCGATGCGATCGGAGATGTGTTGAACCACCGAGAGGTCGTGCGCGATGAAGAGGTAGCTCAGGTTGTACTCCTGCTGCAGATCCATCAGCAGGTTGATGACCTGAGCCTGCACCGACACATCAAGCGCGCTCACCGCTTCATCGCAGACGATGAAGTCGGGGTTCAGTGCCAGCGCCCGCGCAATGCCCACACGCTGCCGCTGGCCGCCGCTGAACTCGTGAGGGTAGCGCGTGATGTAGGACGGCTGCAGTCCCACCCGCTCCAGCAAGCCTTCGACCATCTCCCGCACTTTGTCGCCACGGGCCACACCGTGAACCGTGATGGCTTCACCGATGATACTCTCAATGGTCATGCGGGGGTTGAGGCTGGAGAAGGGGTCCTGAAAAATGATCTGCAGATTGCGCCGGATGCTGCGCATCTCGGTCGCGCTCAACTTCAGGATGTCCTGGCCTTTGAAGAGTACCTCTCCAGAGGTCGGTTCAAGCAGGCGCAAGAGGGAGCGCCCGGCGGTCGTCTTGCCGCAGCCCGACTCGCCGACCAGACCGACGGTCTCGTTGGCGCGGACTTCAAAAGAGATGCCGTCAACGGCCTTTACCGCGCCGACCTGGCGGTTAAAGAGGCCCTTCTTGATCGGGAAGTGCTTGGTCAGGTTACGGACTTCAAGCAGAGTAGGAGCGTCGCTCATAGGGAGTACCTTCGGGGGCCGTAAAACGGATTACCTGGAGACTTCGGCCGAGGTTTCGTCGGGGAGAACCGAGCCGTCGGCAGCGCTGGCGCCATCAGTGGTGGCCTTGGTGCCGGCGCGCACTTCGTCGGCGTACCAGCAGGCGACCCGGTGGCCGGGCTCCAGCTCGCGGGTTGGCGGCAACTCCGCACACTTCTCGGTGGCGTACTTGCAGCGGGTGCGGAAGCGGCATCCCGTGGGGAAGTCCTGCGGACGAGGCACCATGCCGGGAATCACGTAGAGGCGATCCTCGCGCCCGCGCGTCCCGCCGGTCTCGATCGTCGGAAGGCTGTTAAAGAGACCGATCGTATAGGGGTGTGCCGGCTTCTCGAAGACGGTGAACACATCGCCGTATTCCACGATGCGTCCGGCGTACATCACCGCCACATCGTCACAGGTCTCGGCCACCACCCCCAGATCGTGGGTGATGAACAGAATCGACATGCCCACTTCGGCCTGCAGTGACTTCAACAACTCCAGAATCTGAGCCTGAATGGTCACGTCCAGCGCGGTGGTGGGTTCGTCGGCGATGAGCAGTTGGGGCTTACTGGAGAGCGCCATGGCGATCATCACGCGCTGCTTCATCCCCCCGCTCATCTGGTGAGGATACTCGTCGATGCGCTGTTCGGGGGCGGGGATGCCTACTTTGGCGAGCATGTCGATCGCGTAGGCGCGCGCCTCGGCATACTCCATATCCTGGTGGAGCAGGATGGCCTCAATGATCTGATTGCCGACCGTGTAGACCGGATTGAGGCTGGTCATCGGCTCCTGGAAGATCATGGAGATGTCATTGCCCCGAATCTTGCGCATCTGAGCTTCGGTGAGCTTGGTCAGATCGGTGCCCTGGAAGTTGATCTCGCCATCGACGATCTTTCCGGGAGGCTGCGGAATCAGCCGCAGGACACTCAGGGAGGTCACCGATTTGCCGGAGCCCGATTCACCGACCAGCCCGAGCGTACGCCCGCGCTTGATCTCGAAGCTCACGCCGTCGACCGAGGGCAGGACGCCGTCGTCGGTGAAGAAGTAGGTCTTGAGCCCGTCGACCTTGAGGATCACGTCGTCGGACGCGCTCGTTTTGTTGCTATCGTTGGCCATGGAGTCCGCTCTTACTTACGAAGTTTGGGGTCGGTGGCGTCGCGCAGCCCCTCGCCGATGAGGTTGAGAAGGCTGATGGTCAAAAAGATCGCAAAGCCCGAGCTCAGGATCAGGGTCATCTGCTGGGTGTTGCGACCGCTGGTCAGGATCTGACCCCAGCTCGGCGCGTTGGCCGGGCCCACGCCCAGAAAGCTCAACGTGGCCTCGATCAGGATAGCACCGGCCACCCCGAAGGTCGCCGAGACAAAGACCGGCTGCACCGCGTTTGGCAGCACGTGGCGGAAGATGATGCGCGCCTGGGTAAAGCCCAGCGCGATCGCCGCCTGCACAAAGTCCTGATTGCGCAGGCGCAGAAACTCCCCGCGTACCAGGCGGGCGATGCCGGTCCAGCCGGTGAGGCCGATGATCAGCATGATGTGGAAGATCGACGGCTCCTCAATGAACCCGGCCAGGGTCAGGATGAGGAAAAGCACCGGGAAGCACATCATAATTTCGATCATACGAAGAATGATGCTGTCGACGCGGCCCCCGAAGAAGCCGGCCAGGCTTCCCAGCACCAGGCCGATGGAGGTGTAAATGCTCACCGCGACCACCCCGATGGTGAGCGAGATGCGCGTACCGTAGATCAGGCGCGTGAAGACGTCGCGGCCCTCGCGGTCGGTTCCCAGGAGGTGCTCCAGGCTCGGGCCCTGGCTGACCGCCATCAGATCGATGTCCCGGTAGGAGTACTCGATCAGCGGGAAGATGACGTTGGTGCCATCCAGCGCGGCCACCGAGGCGTAGTCCACGTAGGGCTGGCGGAACTTTGCGAAGTAAACCACGCAGAAGAGGATCAGCCCCACCAGCGAGACGATGCCGATAAATCGGGAGCGAAGACGCTGACGCTCGGTATCGCTGAGCCCCTTTTTGACGCGTGCGGTCACCGTCCAGCCCAGCAGGCCGGCCGGGACGTAGAAGAGCAAGAAGTTGAAGAAGATATCGACGCCGCTGTCGAAGAAGTTCTGGTCGAAGAGCGCTTTAAACCAGGGGAAGCTGGTGGTGCCGGAAAACTGTGGATACGCCGTCACGCTTTCGGGAACGTGCATGTAGAAGGGCACGTTCATCGCCAGAACCGGCGCGACCATGGCCAGCACGAAGAGGCCCAACAGGCCGTAGATGCTGTAGTAGCTGAGCCGATACTTCTTAAACTGCCCCCAGACGATCTGCCCGTAGGTCTTGTACTCAGGGCGTGGGGGGCGAGAGGAAGATTTGGTGGAGGTCATCGTTGCCTGTCCAACGTTAGGTGCGGGTCGGAAGGCCTCGTGGGCGAGGGCTTCCGACCGTACAAGGGGGCCGCGGGGCTCAGTCGAAAGTGATGCGCGGGTCGACCAGCGCGTAGCTGATATCGGAGAAGAGCAACCCGACAAGCGTCAGCACTGTCGACATCAGCAGACAGGCCATGATCGCGTTGTAGTCGTACATGTAGATGCTTTCGTAGAGGTAGAGCCCGATGCCCGGGATGTTGAAGATGAACTCAATGACGATCGAACCGCTGACCAGGGCGGGAAGCAGGGTGCCCAGAAGGGTCAGAATCGGAATCATGCCGTTTCGCACCGCGTGCTTAAGGACGACCATCGACTCGGCGAGTCCTTTGGCCCGGGCGGTGCGGATGTAGTCGGCGCGAATCACGTCGAGGAGGCCGGTGCGTGCGTAGCGGCTCAGGGCGGCCAGGGAGCCGTAGGTCAGGCAGATCAGGGGCAGGAAGATATGCCAGCCGATCGAGCCGATTTGCTCCAGGACCTCCATCTCGCCGGAACCATCACCGATAAATCCACCGGCGGGGAACCAGGAGAAGGGGCGACCTACCGCGAAGAATTCGATGAGCAAGACCGCGGTAAAGAAGCTCGGGAGGCTGTAGAACACGAAGAGCGCGATGGTGACCACCTGGTCGCGCTTGGTGTTCTGATTGTAGGCGCTCCAGATGCCCAGCGGGACGCTGATGATGTAGGCGATGAGGATCGACAAAAAGCTCAGCGTCATTGTGTAAGGCAGCTTCTGCATCACGGTGTCAAAGACCGGGCGGCGGTCGACGGTGCTTACCCCGAAGTCGAGCTTGAGCAGGTTCTCCCAGTACTTCGCAAAGCGGGTGTCCAGAAAGAAGATGCCGATCTTCTCAGTGCCCGAGTACTCAAAGCGATCCTGGTGCTCGTTGTACCAGGGGACCCACTTCTCGGAGAGCATCTCCTCGATGTCGGCCTCGGTCACATCCTGGGGCACCGTCCAGGAGCGCAGCTCGTTGTTTTCGGCAGCAATGGCGCGGTTGACTTCGCGCAGCTCCGTGGTGGGATTGGGGTTAAATCGGTCCACCTGCGGGCGCTGGGCGTTGATGGCCAGGCGCTGGAGCGCCAGGCGACGGATGTCCAGGCGCTCGTGGTTCTGGGCCAGTGCCAGCAGATGAGGCACGGCGTAGCCACCCAGGTTCTCAACATACTCCTGCGCCGCGATGATATCGCCCGATGAGGGACGCTCGTCGGCCGGGGTGCAGCTCAGGTCCGCCGGCTGGCCTTCGGCGCATACCGGGCGCTGGAAGTCCGCCACGGTGCGCAGCTGCGGTTCGACGTCGTCGATGTGCAGATTGAAGCGAGTGTTAAGCAGGATCGGTTTATCGAGATTAAACTGCTCTTTAAAGATCCGGTAGCTCTCGCGCGCGTCCTGAGAAACGGTCTCGGTACCGTCAGGGTTGGACGCCGCCGCCGGATCGCCGGGCGCCAGGTTCAGCACCAGGAAAATGATCAGCGAGATGATCGCGAAGGTCGGGATCATCATCAGCACGCGTTTGAGGATGTAAGTAAACATGGTGCCTCGCCCGGAAGGGGGCCACAGGGCGCGAGGAGGCGCGCCGAAGGTGCTTCACAGCTCAAGGTCGCCGCTCGCCAGGAGATAGGCTGGCGAGCGGCGCCTGAAGACGACTTACTCGGCCGATTCGTCGATGTACCAGGGCAGCGAGTAGGTCTGCGGGCGAATCTTCTGGAAGACCACGTTTTTGACGCGCGGGTTCCAGGCCACCGACTCCTTAGGCGCGTAGAAGAAGGAGTAGGGCTGCTCTTCGTGCACAATCTGGTGGAAGCGGCGCAGCAGGGTCATGCGCTCTTCGGTATCGAAGGTCACCCGCAGCGTCTCGATGATCTCGTCGGCCTCGGCGTTGCGGAAGCCCACGCGGTTGGAGCCTTTGGGGATGTCGGCCTGGCTGGAGTGCCAGATCTGGAAGGGGTCGTTGAACCAGGTCAGGCCCCAGCCACCGGTGAAGGCGTCAAACTGCTTGTCGTCCATGCGGCGCTGCATCAGCGGCCATTCCACAAAGTCGCCACGCATCTCAATGCCGATCTTACGCAGGTCTTCGCGGAAGATGCTCACCCAGCTGCGAACGGTGGGGCGGTTGTACGAGGTCAGCGTAAAGCGGAAGTCCACGTTTTCGCCATTGATGGTCTTCTGGCGAATGCCGTCGCCGTCGGTATCCACCCAGCCGGCTTCATCCAGGAGCGCGGCGGCGCGATCCAGATCGAAGGGGATGGGCTCAATACTCGGGTCGTTGGCCGGGTGGTCGTAATAGAAGGGGCCGGTTTGCAGCTCGCCCAGACCGTTGATCACGTTGTCGATGATGCTCTGGCGGTTGAACGCATGGGTCATCGCCAGACGCACTTTGCGGTCCGCGAACATCGGCTTATCGGAGTTCCAGCCGATGTAGTAGTAGGCGAAGGCGTCGATGACTTCGTACTCCAATTCGCCGGTTTTAAAGGGGCTCTTGGGGCCGCCGTTCATGATCTCGCTGCGGTAGCGGGGCTCGGCAATCTTGGGAAGGAAGTCGAGCTGGCCACTGAGCAGACGGGCGAAGCCCTGCTCCGGATCTTTGATGATGTGGAATTCGATGCGCTCAATCGGCGGCTTCGCACCCCAGTAGTCCCGGTTGCGGGTGAGCACGACCTGGCTGCTAGGCTTGAAGCTGTCGAAGAGGTAGGGACCGGTGCCGATGGGGTAGTCCACCGACCAGTGGGTGTTGAATTCCACCGGGATGCTTTCCTGGGCGATCTCCTGGCCGTCACGGTCACGGGAGAAGAGCCAGCGCGGCAGCGGGTAGGCCAAGAGCGTGGTGGTCCGCGAGTGGTAGACCGGACGCTTCCAGGTCACCTTGAAGGTGTAGCGGTCCAGGGTCTCGACCTTCTCGATATCTTCGACGTAGCTCTTGATGGAGCCGGCTTCGACCTGCGGGCTCATCGCCATTTCGTAATAGAAGGTGGCGTCTTCGGCGGTGAGTTCCCGAGGCTCGCGGAGCCACTCGTAACGCGGGTCGCTGAAGTCGACCTTGGGCACGTGCCAGTAGACCCCTTCGCGGAGCTTGACGGTGTACTCGGTGTTATCCTCGTTGACCGTGACCATGTAGGCCAGGTCGGAGACGAAGTTGTCCGGGTTGTTAAAGTCCTGACGGGCGAACCCGTTGTGGACGTAGGTTTGAAGTTCGGAGACGTCGGCCGAGTTCTCGGTGAGCCAGTTGAAGCCCTTGGGATCGCTGGAGATCAGACGCTTGAGCGTGCCGCCGGGGACCGCGTTGGGGGCGATAAGCTGGTCGGTGGCCGGGCTGAGCAGGTTGTTCGGATCGTTGATCGCCGCCGCGTAGCGGTCGTTGGAGGCGCCCGCGGTGCCGCCGGCGTTTCCTGCCACGGCCACGCCAGATTCCAGTTGGGAGAGAATCTGCTCGGTGGAGCGGTTCAGGTCGCCCAACGCGCGGTTGACTTCGATGATCTTTTTGTTGGCCTGATACGACTGCGCGATGCTGATGATGGCCAAGAGCGCCACCATGATCAGGACTCCGATCAAGACGAGGGTTGCTTTAAATGTTCTCGGCATGAACTTACCGCTCCAGGGGTCGAAACATGTCAGGGCGTTGGTCCGGGAACCGGACGCACCGGCAAGGCTCAATGATCACTTTAAGTCGATTTCATCCGGCTGTTCCGCCTGTGTGCGCAGAACGCGCAGTCGGCGACGCCGTCTAAGAGGGCGTAAGCTACTGGACCCTCTAAAACTCTGTCAACCATCGGGGCGGCCCGGACAGGGGGCGCCCCGATGGGTGACGGGGTGTTTAAGTGCCTGTATTGAAGGGGCGTTTTGAGCGCGTCCCTTCAAGGCGATCAGCTGACGGCATCTTCGGTCGTGGTCCGAGTGACCTTGAGGCTGAGCTCGTCGAGCTGGGTGCCATCGACCACACTGGGGGCTTCCGACATCAGGTCGGCAGCGCGGGTGGTCTTGGGGAAGGCGATGACGTCGCGCAGGCTGGCCGCGCCGGTCAGCAGCATCACCAGGCGGTCGACACCAAAGGCGATGCCGCCGTGGGGAGGCGTGCCGTAGGTCAGGGCTTTGAGTAGGAAGCCGAACTTCTCCTGGGCTTCCTCCTCGGAGAGTCCCAGGAGTTCGAAGACCTTATGCTGCACGTCCTGGCGGTGGATTCGAATCGAGCCGCCGCCAATCTCGTTTCCGTTGAGCACCAGGTCATAGGCCTGGGCGCGCACTGAGAGGGGCTCGGTGTGGAGCTTGTCGAAGTCTTCGGGAAGAGGGCTGGTGAAGGGGTGGTGCATGGCGTAGAGGCGTCCTTCCTCTTCATCGGCCTCGAACATCGGAAACTCGGTGATCCAGCAGAAGCGGAAGGTCGCCGGGTCGGCCAGGCCCATCTCTTTGCCCAGCTGCTTGCGGAGGTTGCCCAGCGCCGGGTTGACCACCGACTCGCGGTCAGCCACGAACACCAGCAGGTCTCCCGGGCTGGCGCCCATCGCGCTTTCGATCGCCTGGCGGGCTTCGTCATCGAAGAACTTGGCGATGGAGCCGCTCCACTCGCCGGCGCCGACCTTGACCCAGGCCAGTCCCTTGGCGCCGTAGACTTTGACGGTATCTTCAAAGCCGTTGATGTCTTTGCGGCTGAAGCGTTCGGCGCCTCCTTCAAGGCAGAGCCCGCGCACCGTGTTGCCGGCCTGGACCGTGGCGCTAAAGACCTTGAACGCGCTCTCTTTGACGAGCTCGCTCACATTGCAGATCTCCATGCCGAAGCGGAGATCGGGGTTGTCGACGCCAAAGCGACGCATGGCATCGGCGTAGGCCATGCGTTCAAAGGGCAGCTGAACCTCGATGTCGAGCGTGCCCTCGAAGATCGTTTTGAGCAGCCCTTCGCAGACCTTCATGACGTCATCGGCGGTCACAAAGGAGAGCTCCATATCGATCTGGGTGAACTCGGGCTGGCGGTCGGCGCGCAGATCTTCGTCGCGGAAGCACTTGACGATCTGGAAGTAGCGGTCAAAGCCCGAGACCATCAAAAGCTGCTTAAAGATCTGCGGGGACTGCGGCAGCGCAAAGAACTTACCCGGGTGCACGCGGCTGGGCACCAGGTAGTCGCGGGCGCCTTCGGGGGTGGAGCGGGTAAGGACAGGGGTCTCAAATTCGCCAAAGCCCTGGCTGGTGAGGTAGTTGCGGGTCAGGGAGTTGACCTTGCTGCGGGTCAAGAGCGAGCGCTGGAGCATCGGCCGGCGCAGGTCCAAATAGCGGTACTCCAGGCGCAGGTTCTCGTTGGCGTCGCAATCGTCCCGGATTGCAAAAGGAGGCGTCTGGGCTTCGGAGAAGACTTCCAGGGTGTGGATGACCACTTCGACGGCGCCGGTGGAGCGATCCTGATTAACGTTCTCTCCGCGGCTGACGACCTCCCCGATGACGCCCACGCACCACTCCGAGCGCAGCTGGCCGGCGCGGGTCAGGGTCTCGGCGTCCAGATCAGGATCAAAGCGCAGCTGGCAGATGCCCGCGCGGTCGCGAAGGTCCACAAAGACCATCCCGCCCAGGTCACGGTGGCTGGCGACCCAGCCCACCAGGGTGACAGTGTTGCCAATGTGGGTCTCATTGAGCTCGCCACACATATGGGTGCGCTTGTGCTGATCGAGGAAGGTACTCACGAGCTACTCCTTAAAAATTTCGACACGGTATTGCCTTCAGAGGCGCGGGGCCCCGGGCGTAGTTGACGCAGAGCGTCGGTGGAAGGGCGGACTAAAACACGGGCGGAAATGGGTGTCAACGTCTGCCCGTGAGGGGGGGGCGGGAGCAGGTTGGGGAAAATCGTTTTGTAACTCCGCGGGCGTGCTCATCATCTCACACGATGAATGCTCACGCGTATGCGTTGGCACCCGGTGAACAATCCTCTAAGACGGGCGAGGCAGTGATGGCGTTGGTGGAACTGGGGCTCTCAAGAGATGTGTCGATGGATAAAAAGCTCCCCGTAAAGTGGGCGGGAACCCCCGATGATCCGGCTGTCGAGGTGGTGTCGGCCCCCGGCGCGCGCATGGTGTACAGCCCCTTTGTGCGGGAGCGTCCCGGGCGCCTGCTGCAGGTTCGCGGTCAACGGGACAATCCCGATGTGGTGCCCTGGGGGTTCTGGGGGGCGGTGATGTTGGGGGCGTTGCTGGTGATGCTGATCGTCTTCCGCGGCAACTCCGGGATTCAGTCAATGTGGGACATGCTCTGGTTCATGCTGGCGATTGCCATGGGGTCGGTGATGCTCAAGCTGGGGAAGAAGACCAGCCTGGAGGAGCATCTGCTCTGCGAGCTCGATCAGCTCCGGGGCATCGTAACCTGGCCCGTGGAGGGGCGCGCGCAGATGGCGGTGCCCTTCGAGGAAGTCAGCGAGCTGGTGTTTGGCATGACGCATTACCCGATCTCCAGCGACGGAGAAGGGACGAAGGTCCATGCGTTCTCGCTGTTGTTGCGGGATGGCAGCGGTCGCCTGGTTCCGATTGTGGAGGCGTCTCCAAATAAGGGGGAGACGCACGACGTCGGCAAGCTCTTCTCACGCGTGCTGGAGGTGCCTCTTACTTATGTGGGGCTGGGGATTAAATAGGTCGAAGTGGGAGGAGGGCGCAGGGGTTGCAGGCTGCCTTGACGCCCCGGCACCCCGGCGGTAAGAAGTCGGCGGCCGCGCTTTGCGGGCCGCTTTTTTGTTTGATTATGCCAGGGCGTGGAGGCCGGAGAAGCGGTCGCGCTGCGCGTAAGTGGAACTTCCAACGGAAGGTTAGTTCGCATGAACATCCATGAGTATCAGGCCAAGCAGATCTTTCGCGAATACGGGGTTACGGTCCCCGAAGGGACCCCGGCGTTTAGCGTCGACGAGGCGGTGGCTGCGGCCGAAGGCCTTGGCGGTGACCTCTGGGTGGTGAAGGCCCAGATTCACGCCGGCGGTCGCGGGAAGGCCGGGGGCGTCAAGCTGGCCCGGAGCATCGATGAGGTGCGTGAGATCGCCGAGGAGCTGCTCGGCTCCACGCTGGTGACCCATCAGACCGGTCCGGAAGGTCAGGTGGTGCGCCGTCTCTATGTGGAGAGTGGCGTAGACATCGCCCGTGAACTCTACCTGGGCATGGTCGTGGATCGTGCGCGCGACGGCGTGGTGTTGATGGCATCGACCGAGGGTGGGGTCGACATCGAAGACGTCGCCGAGAACACCCCGGAGAAGATCCACAAGGTCTTCATCGATTCGCTCACCGGCATGGCCGATTTCCAGGGCCGTCAGGTTGCGTTTGCGCTGGGCCTGGAAGGCAAGGCGGTGTTCAAGGCCGTCAAGTTCATGAAGGCGCTCTACAAGCTCTTTGTGGAAAAGGACGCCTCCATCGTCGAGATCAACCCGCTGGTGGTGACCGGTTCCGGTGACTTGATTGCGCTCGATGCCAAGGTCAACTTCGACGACAACGCCCTCTACCGCCATCCGGCCGTGGAGCAGCTGCGTGACGTCTCCGAGGAAGACCCCGCGGAGCTGGAGGCCAAGAAGCACGGGCTGAGCTACGTGAGTCTGGACGGCAATATCGGTTGCATGGTCAACGGCGCGGGTCTGGCCATGGGCACGATGGACATCATCAAGCACTACGGCGGCGAGCCGGCCAACTTCCTGGATGTTGGGGGCGGAGCTACCAAAGAGACGGTGGCCGAGGCCTTCAAGATCATTACTCAGGATGAGGCGGTGAAGGCCATCTTCATCAACATCTTTGGTGGCATCATGAAGTGCGATGTGATCGCCGATGGTGTGGTCAACGCGGTTCAAGAGGTCGGCCTGAGCGTGCCGCTGGTGGTTCGCCTGGCGGGCACCAATGTGGAGCTCGGTAAAAAGATTCTCGACGAGAGTCCTTTCGACATCGTGAGTGCCGACAGCATGGCTGACGGGGCGCGCAAGGCCATCGAACTGACCGAAGGCTGATAAGCCCCAAGGTCAGATCACCTTTTCAGATGCGTTGACCGGCCCGGTCAGTCACTTTTACGGGAGTGCTGGCCGGCCGCCCGAGACATACAGAGGTTGAAGATGAGTGTAATGGTAGACGAGTCCACCCGGCTGATCGTGCAAGGGATCACCGGCTCGGTCGGCAGTTTTCATACCGAGCAGATGATCGATTACGGCACCAACATCGTCGGCGGTGTGACCCCCGGTAAGAGCGGGCAGAAGGTTCACGGTGTGCCGGTGTTTGATACGGTGGCCGAGGCTGTGGCGGAAACCAAGTGCAACGCCAGCGTGATCTACGTGCCCCCGCCTTTCGCGGCCGACGCGATCATGGAAGCTGCCGACGCCGGTGTGGAGCTCATTGTAGCGATCACCGAAGGCGTGCCGGTTCAGGATATGATCACGGTGGTGCGTTACCTTAAAGACAAGGACGTGCGCCTGCTGGGGCCGAACTGCCCCGGTGTCATCAGCCCCGGGAAGTGCAAGATCGGCATCATGCCGGGCCACATTCACATGCCCGGTAAAGTCGGTGTGGTCAGCCGCTCCGGAACGCTGACCTATGAGGCCGTCGGTCAGCTCAGCGCGCTGGGCATTGGCCAGAGCACGTGCATCGGTATCGGTGGCGATCCGATCAACGGCATGAACTTCATCGACGCTCTGGAGCTCTTTGAGAACGACCCCGATACCGAAGCGGTGGTCATGATCGGGGAGATCGGCGGAACGGCTGAAGAAGAAGCCGCGGCGTGGGTGAAGGCGAACATGACCAAGCCCGTGGCGGGCTTCATCGCCGGTGCTTCGGCCCCTCCCGGAAAGCGCATGGGACACGCCGGTGCGATCATCTCCGGTGGTAAGGGCACTGCCGAAGAGAAGTTCAAGGCGATGGAAGAGGCCGGCATTGCCGTGTCGCGCTCCCCGGCGGAAATCGGTGAGACCCTCAAAAAAGCGCTGGGCTAATCTAGCCCGGAGTTTTAAAAGCAGCACCCGAACATCTAAACCAGACGATTTTTGGAGAGTATAAGATGGCGATTGAACGTACCCTGAGCATCATCAAGCCCGACGGCGTTGAAAAGAACGTGATTGGCAAGATCATTGCCCGCTTCGAAGAAGAAGGCCTTACCCCGGTCGGGATCCGTATGATGCACCTGGCCCAGCACGAAGCCGAGGGCTTCTACGCTGTGCACAAAGAGCGTCCTTTCTTCGGTGAGCTCGTCGAGTTCATGACCCGCGGACCGGTGGTCGTGATGGCGCTCGAAGGTGAAGATGCCGTGGCCAAGAACCGCGAGATCATGGGCGCCACCAACCCGGCCGAAGCTGCCGAAAACACCCTGCGTAAGCTCTACGCGTCGAGCATCGGTGAGAACACCGTTCACGGCTCCGACTCGGCGGAGAACGCGGCGATTGAAATCAAGTACTTCTTCAGCGACGTGCAGCTCTTCTCGCGCGGCTGAGTTTTGGGGCGACGCCGACCGCAGGTCGGTTGGCGTCGCTCTGGCCATTGCCCCCAACGGAGGGGAGCGAGGCGCTGGCGGCATGGTTTGAGATTCTGACGGACTCGTCGTAATCTCGGCCCGGCCGCTTTTTTTCTGCACAAAGAGAGACTCCCATGCGACGCGAACGCTCCCCGAGCATCGACCAGGCGCTCGAAGCGCTAAGCCAGGGGGCCGATGAACTCGGCCCGCTTGATCTGAAGAACTTCAACCGCACCGAACTCAAGCGCCTCTTTAGCGAGGGATTCGGCGAGAAGGCGTTCCGCGCCAAACAGGTCTATCAGTGGCTGTATCTGCATATGGCCGAAGATTTTGAGGCGATGACCAACCTCTCCCGGGGGCTGCGCGAGAAGCTCTCGGCACAGGCCCGGGTATCGGCGCTGGAGTATCATGGGTCGCATCGCGCCCACGATGGTACGACCAAGCTGACCTTTAAGTGCGATGACGGCGCGGTCATTGAGACCGTGTATATCCCCTCGGAGGGGCGCAACACCCTGTGCATTTCCAGCCAGGTGGGCTGCGCGATGGGGTGTACCTTCTGCTACACGGCAAAAATGGGGCTTAAGCGCAACTTGAGCACCGCCGAGATTGTGGAGCAGGTTGTGCAGGCGCGTCGACGCATGGGCGAGGTCAACGGCCACATCGGTAATATCGTGTTCATGGGCATGGGAGAGCCCCTGCACAATGTCGATAATGTGATCCGGGCGATTCACATCCTTACCGATGAGGAGGGTCTGAATTTCTCCCGTCGCAAGGTCACGGTGTCGACCTCCGGGCTTGTGCCGGCGATTAAGCGTCTGGGAGAGGAGACCGATGTGCAGTTGGCGATCAGTCTCAACGCCACCACCGATGAGACGCGCGGGCAGATCATGCCGGTGAACGACCGCTGGGATCTGGAGACGTTGATCGGCGCGCTAAAAGAGTTTCCGCTTTCCAATCGCGAGCGCATCACTTTTGAGTACGTGATGATTCGCGACTTCAACGATACGCTGGAGGATGCGCAGCGCATCATTGAACTCACGCGGGAGATTCCCTCCAAGATCAACCTGATCCCCTTTAATCCTCACCCTCGCACCCCCTTTCAGACGCCGCCCGAAGAACGCATCGACGCCTTCCAGAAATATCTGGTCGATCGCAACGTCGGCGTGTACCGTCGGCGCACTCGGGGTCGCGATGAGATGGCCGCCTGTGGCCAGCTTGGAAAGCCCGGGGAGAAGGAGCCGCCCCACGTACGCAAGCGGCTGGAGAAGTTTCGAAACGAGAGCTCGACCAACGCCTGAGTGGCGGATGGCGAGAGCAGTTCATTTAAGCATCGGGCGCACAGCTGCGTTCGAATGGAGTGAGTCCAGGCATGAGTCTTTTGGTTGTAGGGTCGGTGGCGTTTGATTCGGTAGAGACGCCTTTTGGTAAGGCAGAAGAGGCCATCGGCGGTTCGGCGATGTTCTTCTCCACCTCCGCGAGCTATTTCACCAAAGTGCAGCTGGTCGCCGTCATCGGTGAAGACTTCCCCCAGGAGGAAGTCGATTTTCTCTGCTCCCGCGACATTGATTGCGAGGGGCTGCATCGGGTCTCCGGTAAGACCTTCCGCTGGGAAGGAAAGTACGGCTTCGATCTCAACGAAGCCATCACGCTTGATACCCAGCTCAACGTATTCGGAGATTTTCATCCCGAGCTCCCTCAGAGCTATCGAGACGCCGAGATCGTGTTTTTGGCCAACATCGATCCCGACCTCCAGATGGAGGTGCTGGAGCAGGTGAAGAATCCTCGCCTGGTCGTTGCCGACACGATGAATTTCTGGATCGACGGTAAGCTCGATGCCCTGGAGCGGGTGTTGAGCCGCGTGGATATGCTGGTCATCAACGAGGGCGAAGCTCGCAAGCTGGCGGGTGAGGCCAATATGGTCAAAGCCGCCCGGGCGATTCAGGCCAAGGGGCCGAAGCATCTGGTGATTAAGCGCGGCGAATACGGAGCGTTGCTCTTTAGCGGGGACGACGTCTTCTTTGCGCCGGCCTATCCCCTGGAGTCGGTGTTTGATCCGACCGGCGCGGGCGATACCTTTGCCGGCGGTCTGCTGGGGTATCTGGCCAGCTGCGAGACCATCGACACCGCGGCACTGCGCCAGGCCACGGTGGTGGGTTGCGTGATGGCGAGTTTCTGTGTCGAGGACTTTAGCCTCAACGCGTTGCGCAAGTTGGAGCCCGGGGCGATTGCCGAGCGCTTTAAGCTCTTTGAAAAGCTCGTGAACTTTGGGCCCTTGCAGAGTCTGGACTGAGGTCTCAGTCCGAAGCTCCCGCAGGCATGAAACGTCTACATATGAGGTGGTGAGATGATGGTTTCGAAAGAGCGTTGGATGCCCTGGTTGGTGGCCGCAGCACTGCTGGGTGGCGTGGCCTGTGGTAGCGATTCCGACGACACGGAAAACGATGCCGGGGAGCAAACGTCGGACGCCGGAGATGGTCCGGAGTTTGCCGAGGAGCCGGCGTTTGCGGCGTCGTACAACATGCGTTTTACAGAGTTTGCATTTGATGCCGGTACCCCGGGGGCTTTCGTTAACGGACCGATTGAGAGGTTCTTGGACCAGGACGTCAACTACCCGGTCGTCGTGCTCGTGGAGATGGAGGATATCGATGTCAGCGCGGGCACGCTGCAAATTCGCGGCGGGGCCGGGCTCAAGACCGGGACTGCGGGAGAGTATCGCTGGGATGGCGAACTTGACGTGCCGGAGTTCACCGAGGGCAGCATCAGCACCACCGGCGAGCTCGACGCGACCCTGCCGCTGCTGAACTTTGTGGCGACGGTGGAGGCCAACGGAGAGGTCAATAAGACCATCATCCCGATTCGGGATCTTACCATCGCTGCGGATCTGCAGGCGACGGCCAGCGGTGAGGAGCCCACCATTAAAGACGGCACGATCACCGGTTACGTGGTGCTGGAAGACATTGCCGATGTCGGCCTCGCGGTGATCCCCGGGGGCGACCCCACGCCGCTTTCTCAGCTCTTTGGTGGGGCTGATTCGGTGAACTACGACTACGATGAAGACGGGGAGGACGACTCCTGGGAGCTCAGAGCGACCTTCAGCGCGACGCAGACTCTGATCGTAGAGTAATTTGTCGGGGGAGATTGACACCCCCGATCGACGCTTCTTACAATCGCCGTTTCGATCCTTGAGGATCGGCTGCCATGGTGCCGGACCGCGCGTTGCGGTCCGGCCATACTGGCGCCCTGTGAAGTAGGCGACGCGTGGAACGCGAGAACCGACAACTTGGGGAGTACCGTCTTCTGGCACATATTGCCCGAGGCGGGCAATCGGCGGTCTTTCTGGCGGCGCGTGGCGGGCCGCATGGCTTCTTTCGCCCGGTGGTCATCAAGGGGATTCCCGACCGCAACCTTGGCGAACGTCGCTTTGAGGCGCTCTTTTATAAAGAGGCCAGCGTTTCCTCGCGTTTTTCTCATCCCCATGTGGTGACGGTGCACGATGCCAAGCAGGTGGGCGATGAGCACTTCATGGTCATGGATTATGTGGCGGGGCAGACGGTTGCCGATCTGGCGCAGCGCGCGTTCTCGCGTGGCGACGGGTTGAGTCTGGATGAGGCGCTGCTGATTGTGGCCGATGCCTGCGAGGGGCTGGGTTATGCGCATGATTTTGTCGACATCGACCAGCAGCGCTACTCGATCGTGCATTGTGATATCAGCCCTCAGAACCTGATGGTGACCTATCAGGGGTTAACCCGGGTTTTTGACTTCGGCATCGCCCAGGTGGTCGGTGAGACGAGTGTTTCGAGCGGCGAGCCGGTGGGCGGGAAGTTTGCCTACATGAGTCCGGAGCAGTGTCGTGGGGAGGCGGTTGACGGGCGCTCCGATATCTTCAGCCTGGGTGTGATTGCCTACGAGTTGGTGACGGCTCGACGGCTCTTTCGCCGGGACTCGGTTGAAGAGGTCAAGGAGGCGTTGCTCAACGAAGCGATTGCGGCGCCCGGGGAGACCTCGGAGTGGGTTCCCGATGCGATCGATCCGATTCTCATGAAGGCGCTGGAGCGGGACCCGGAGGCGCGTTACCAGCGCGCGAGCGAATTTGGTCGGGCGATTCGGGCGTATCTGGGGGAGAAGGGCGTGGCGATCGACGTGCTGCGCGAAGGTCTGGGGGCCAAGGTCGCGCGTCTTTTTTCGGAAGAGCGCCAGGCGGTCGCGCAGGCACTGCGTGACGCCCGTGAGCAGATGAGCGACCAGGCGGTGAAGCCCGCGCAACCCTCGTCGGCAGAGATCGTCAGCTACCGGGCACAGCTTGTTGCCAGCCAGGAGGCGCTTCAGGAGGCGCAGACACGTCAGGAAGAGTTGCTGGCGAGCCATCAGCGCTCGGCGGAACTGGCGAGAGAACTCTCTGAGGAGGTGCGTGTCATGCGTCGGCGTCAGAGCTGGTTGGTCGCGGCGCTCTGTGTGCTCTCGTTGCTGGCAGCCGGCATCGCGATGGTCTCATTTAGCGAGTCGGGGCTCTCGCCGACGGCCTCGGCGCAGGCTGCTCAGGAGTAGGGCCGTCGGGGGCGGTGTTATCAGGCTCGGAGCGCGATGCTTCGGGCCTTTTTTGTGCGGAGCAGCGCTCAAAAAAATCCCCCGGTCTGCGTGTTGCAGGCCGGGGGACGGGGGGCGCTCACTCGACTGTGTGTTGCGAGGGGCTCAGCTCAGGGCGTCCTGAACTGCGCCTTCAAAGGCCTCAACGGCCGCGGGAATGCCCGCGGGGTTCTGGCCGCCGGCCTGCGCCAGGGTGGGGCGACCACCGCCGCGGCCATCGACGTGGCTGGCCACGCGCTTGATGAGGTCGCCCGCCTTGACCTTGCGGGCTTTAAAAGCCGCGTCGGTGACCACACAGATCAGCGCGGCTTTGCCTTCGATTTCGCTGGCAAGCAGGGCCACGGCTTCGGTCTGGCCGAGCTTCTCGCGGAGGTTGTCGGCGTAGGCCATCAGCTGATCGCGGGTGCCTGTGGCGACGGCGGTGGCGATGACTTTCACGCCGTCGACCTCGGCGGCGTCGTCCACGAGGGTGTCGGCGCCCCGGCTGGCAAGTTTCTGGGAGAGGCTGTCGACCTCGCGTTCCAGGCGGCTGCGGTCCTCAAGCACCGCGCGGGCGCGTTCATTGAGGTTGGTCACGTCGGATTTGAAGATCTCGGCCAGCGTCCGCAGCTGGGCACGTTCCTGCTGGAAGGCCTTCAGGGCGCCTTCTTCGGTGAGCGCTTCGATGCGGCGGATGCCGGCGGCGACGCTGGATTCGCTGGTGATGCGGAAGAGGGCGATCTCGCCGGTGTTGGCCACGTGGGTGCCACCGCAGAGCTCGACCGACTCGCCAGGGATCTCCACCACGCGGACCTTGTCGCCGTATTTTTCGCCGAAGATGGCCATCGCGCCCATCTCGTCGACGGCGGTGTCGCGGTCAACCTCGGTGTGGCAGGTGACGTCGAGGCGCTGGCGGATCAGCCCGTTGACGCGCTCCTCCAGGCGTTGAATGTCGTCGGCGCTCAGGGGTTTGCCGTAGCTGAAGTCAAAGCGCAGACGATCCGGGCCGACCATGGAGCCGGCCTGGAAGATCGCGTTGTCGACTTCATCGCGCAGCGCGGCGTGCAGGAGGTGGGTGGCGGTGTGGTTGCAGGCCACTTTCTGGCGATGGCGCGGATCGACGCGCGCGATGAACTCGCCAGTGAAGTCCGGTTCGCCGGTGACCAGGCGAACCCGGTGCGTAATGCCGATCGGGGCTTTCTGGACATCTTCGACCTCAAGCACCAGCTCGCCGCCGTGGCCGAGGAGCTGGCCGCGATCGCCGACCTGCCCACCGCTCTCGGCGTAGAAGGGGGTGCTGGCCAGCAGGACCTCAAAGCGGTTCTCCGGGAGCCTGCGGACCTTGCGCAGCGTGGTGTGAGTCTCCAGCGTGCCGTAGCCCACGAAGGTGTTGGCCGGGCCTTCTTCCAGGGTTTCCCAGTCGCCCACACCGGCGGCGTCGGCGTACATGTCTTTGCCGCGGCTGGTCTCCTGGTGCTCTTTCCACAACGACTCGTAACTTTCCCAGTCGATGCTCATGCCCCGCTCCTCAGCCATGATCTCGGTGAGATCCGGCGGGAAGCCAAAGGTTGCATGAAGCTGGAAGACCTCCTGACCACTGAGGGTCTTCTTGCCCTCGGATTCGGCGCGGGCGGCGGCATCTTCAAAAAGCTCCAGGCCGCGGTCCAGGTTGCGGAAGAAGCGCTCTTCTTCGAGTCGAATCAGCTCGGCGGCCTCCTGACCGGTGGCGCGGAGTTCGGGGTAGATATCGCCGTAGGCCTCCACGACCGCCGCGGCGACCCGGTGGAGGAAGGGGGCGTCAAAGCCCAGGTTGCGTCCGTGGCGCACGGCGCGGCGCAGAATGCGGCGGAGCACGTAGCCGCGGCCGTCGTTGGCGAACTTCGCCCCGTCGCAGATGGCAAAGGTCACGGTACGGACGTGGTCGGCGATGACGGCGTAGTCCGTAAAGTTGTCGGACTTGTAGAAGGCGTCGAGATCGCGGCCGACATCCTGTCCCAATAGCTCAAAGAGGCTCTGGAAGATGGGGGTGAAGAGGTCGGTGTGAAAGACGTTGTCGCGACCGGCCACGACCATCGCCGCGCGGTCGAGGCCCAGGCCGGTGTCCACGCTCTTCATGGGCAGGGGGTTCAGCGTGCCGTCTTCATCGCGGTTGAACTCCATAAAGACCAGGTTCCAGATCTCGTTGATCCGGTCCTCGTCGTACCCCACCCCGAAGGTCATGGGACCGTACTCCGGGTGGAGGTCGTAGTGGATCTCGGTGCAGGGACCGCAGGGGCCGGTGGGGCCCATCGACCAGAAGTTCTCTTCGTCGCCGGCCTCAATGTCGCCCAGGCGCAGCACCCGTGCGGGGTCCAGGCCCATCTCCTGCGTCCAGATGTCGAAGCACTCATCGTCGTCTTTGTAGATGGTGACGTAGAGGCGTTCCGGGGCGAGCTTGAGCTCTTCGAGCACGAACTTCCAGGCCCACTTGATGGACTCGCGCTTGTAGTAGTCGCCAAAGGACCAGTTGCCCAGCATTTCGAAGAAGGTGAGGTGGCGTCCGTCGCGGCCGACTTCATCGAGGTCGTTATGCTTGCCGCCGGCGCGCACGCACTTCTGTACGCTGGCCGCGCGCGTGTAGTCGCGGGTCTCGTTGCCCAGGAGCAGGTCTTTGAACTGGTTCATCCCGGCGTTGGTGAAGAGCAGCGTCGGGTCGGCCTGGGGGACAACCGGGGAGGAGGCGACCACGCGGTGGTCGCGCTCTTCGAAGAACTGGAGGAAGCGTTGGCGAAGTTCGTTGGGGGTCATCATGGTGTCCACATCGAGAGAGCGAGTTCGGGCGTCTGGCAAGGGCGCGTGCGGCGCGTCGAGCTAAAGAGAACATCGGATGTCAACGGGCTCTTCCGCGCGCGCGTAAGCAATGGGGGCGGTGTTTAGCATGGTGTGAAGCGGGGAATCAACCGGGGCCGGGTGGGAGCGTCGTCGTCGGCAGGTAAACGCCTGTTCCGGTGATTGTGGAGGCTGGTTTCCGGGGGGCCGGCGCGATCGGGGAGCTCGGAGGACGGTGAGGTGGGAAATTTTTTGACGGAACGCCCGATGTCGACGAGCCTTCATCAGGCACGTGAGATGGCACCGGGGGCCAACGGAGGTGATGTTGGTGAAGGTGCTGCTTTCGAGAATGTTGATGTGGCGCTGGAAGGTTTATGAAAGTCTTGCTTGAGCTTTTGGGCGATGCCTGTCGGGTATTGAGAGGCGTGGATGCGCTGGCGGAGTTTCGGCCCGATTCGCGCGATCGTATGCGGGAGTTGTTGGCCCAGCTACGCATGGAGCTTGACCGCCTGCTGGATGCCGAGGCTCCCGTGGATCCGGAGCTGGCCGGTCGCGAGCCTTTTTTGCAGAACGCGCTGGAAGCGATTGCCGGTCAGGACTATGCCCGGGCGCGCCAGGTTCTGGAAGACGCGGTGGCGCGTTTTGCCGAGGACTTTGAGTTTCTGAGCTATCTGGGGCTGATCGCCTGGGAGCAGGGCGACCTGGTGGACGCCGAGCGCTTCTACGGTCGGGCGATGGACGCGGTCTTTGAGGTCGGGCTCAACGTGGCGGAGGTCGATGGTGCGGCCGATCCGGTGTTGCGGGCGGTGGAGGGGCGAGCGCTCTGCCTGTATCGGCTGGGGGAGCTGGACGCGGCCCGGCGGCATTTTGAGTGGTTGGGGGAGCACTTTCCGGAGCAGTATATCGGGTGCTATTTCCTGGCCGGAGAGGCGTATCACCGCATGGGGCTTTTGAGGGAGGCGCTGCGTTGCTACGAGACGGTCCCGGTGGAACCGGCGGTGCTCTACAACCGGGGGCTGGCGCTCTACACGTGCAACCGGCTTGAGGAGTCGGCCGGCGCGTTGATCGAGGGCTTTGTAGCCAACATCTACGTGGCGACTACGCTGCTGGGGCGCTTCGGATACCGTCGCCCCTGCACCCCGGGGTATCTGGGCAGCGAGGCCTACGCTGAGGAGCTGGTGGAGGCCTGCGCCTCGCTCTGGCACGGCTCGGCCGGGAGCGTGCGCTTTATGGAGCGCTGTTTTGACCACGCGCTGGTGCAGGCCCATCTGAAAGCCTGTGGCGAGCAGGGAGGCACCCGGCTGTTGCAGGCCGGGGAGAGTGGGGTGGAGACGGACGCGTTTCTGGAGCAGTTCCACGACGCGGGCACGTTGGAGAGCATGGCAAGGCGTGTGGTGCAACGCCTGGATGCTTAAGGTCGGCGCTTAGTCGGGCGAGGGTGTGGGGGCGGCCAGGGCTTCCTCCCGAGCGGGGCGTTTTGGGGGCGCCGGGTCGAGCCTGGCAAGCAGCTCATCTGAGGATCGTTCCGGGGAGGTCGAGGGGCTCAGGTGAAGGACACGCTGAGGCAGGGGGATGTCCACGCCGAGTTCCTGGAGGCGAGCGTGAATCGTGCCGGTGAGTTCGCTGCGGGCCGAGATATAGTGCTGGCGCTCGCTCCAGGCGCGAACCAGGAGTTCCATGCCGTTTTCACCAAAGCGGTCGATGAGGACTACCGGTGAGGGTTCATCGAGGATGTTGGGGAGGGCGTGCATGGTCTGGGTGAGCGAGCGTTGCAGCTCGACCAGGTCGCAGGCAAAGGGCACGCGCACCGGGACCTCGATGCGGCGCACGCCGTAGAGGGTGTAGTTGGTGATCGTGCTCTTTAGGAGCGCCTCGTTGGGGATGCGAACCATCAGATTGTCGAAGGTTCGGATACGCGTGCTCAGCAGATCGATCGAGATCACCGTGCCCAGGGTGGTGTCGATTTTGACGGTGTCATCAATGGAGAAGGGGCGGTCCATGAAGAGGAAGAAGCCCGAGATGATGTTGGAGACGCTGGTCTGCGCGGCGAAGCCCAGGGCGACGGTGAAGATACCGGCGGCGGCCAAAAGTCCGCTGAGTTCTACGCCCAGGGTGCTCAGCGCGACGAGGACCACCAGCGAGAAGGCGCTGTAGAAGGCCGTCTTGCTGGCGATCACCGCGCTGTGGGGGCTGGCCCCGTGGCGAAGGCGCACCACCCGATCGACGCCGCGGGCGAAGAGGCGGGCGATGAAGTAGCCGGCGAGCACCCAGAACGCGCCCAGCACGTAGGGTTCCATGCTTTCCCAGCCGCCCGAGCGACTCAGCCAGTGTTTGAGGGTTTCGAGCATGGTGGGGGGAAGTCCGGGTTAAAAGCCGTGTTCCAGGCCGGTTTTGGCCCGGTAGGCGTGCAGGAAGGTGTAGGCCCGGCGCGGTTCATGAGTCTGAGCCGGGCGCCCGCTATGGGCGATGGCTTCGCCGCCGGCGGGCCCATCTTCGATGGCCACCTCGGCTTCGTTGGGTCCGAGCAGGCGCATGTGCACGGTGCTGGTCCAGATCTCATCGCGAGTGGGGTGGCGGTAGAGCTCCAGAGAGGCGGTGGGCAACATGATTTTGCTCACTTCGCGAGGTTCCGGAGTGGTGTTGGTGACGGTCAGGGGCAGGGTGGCCCAGAGCCGGGCCTGGCTCAAGGTGTCGCCCTCGGATGGCTCGACTGCCAGCTCGAGCGCGCAGATCGGGTGCGAGTGCAGGGCGTCGGGCTCGTCGGGGGCGCTGACCGGGGCGCGAAAGGAGGTGCAGATCTGGCCGGAGTCCACCGGGCCGTAGAGTCCGGGGGAGGTGCGCGGGGCGGGAAATTCGATCAGGTGTGCGCTGCCCCCGGGGTGGATCGCGTCGAGGCGCAGGCTCAGCGGTGTGGCGAGCACCACTTGCATGGTGAGGCCCGCCGGGCATAGAAGTTGCGGGGTCGGAAAGACCAGCAGTGCGCGCTCCCCCACGCTCGGAAGAAAGCGCAGTCCGGAGCACCTTGCAGGAAGGGCGCAATGGCGCGCACCGGCGGCATCGCCAGACTCGATGTAGAGTGCGCTGCTGCCGCGGCGCTCCAGGTGCAGGGTTTTTCCGTAGATGCGCACCCGGGGCAGGCGCTCGGTGTTCAGCGCGAGTTGAATGGGCCACGTGGTGGTCATGAGCGTCGGTGCTCCAAATGGGACTCCTGTGTACAGGGAGCGAGCAACGTGAAGCGAGGGCTGAAAAATGCGGCGGGGGTCGGGAGCGTGGCGGTGGCTGGGGCGCTCTTGTGGGCCACGTTTCGCGCGCCCGATGGGGAGCAGGTTAACCACGTCGTGGAAGACGAACAAGGGGTGCTCGCTCCCTATCAGGGGGGCGAAGATATGCCCGCGGAGCGGGCCCTGGCCGGTGAAGATGCACCGGCGACCGAAGCGCGCTGGCTTCAGGTGCTGGATGAGGACGAGGGGGCGCTGGTCTCTCGGTTGATGATCGGCGCGGCGGGGATGTGGCCGCCCCTGGTCGAGCGCAGCGATGAGGCTGGTTACGTGGCGCTCCCGGAGCTCGGGGTGCGCACTCCGGGAGGCGATGAGGGGCGCTATTATGAGGTGCTGGCTCGCTCTCTCGACCCGGAGCGCCCGGGGGCGTTCTGGGGCGTGGTGCAGGGGCCCGGGGGCGCGGTCTTTGCCGAAGAGGGGGCTCGCGCGCTGCGTACGGTTCGGGCCGCCGACCTGGAGTTGGGCATTGTTGACGGGGCCGGGGCGCCGGTGGAGGGGGCCTTTGTGCGTCTCTCACGGGAGAGTCTGGCGCTGGTGCATTTGCATACGACAACGCGAGCCGATGGTCTGGCGCGTTTTGCGCTGATTCCGCCCGGCACCTATTACGTGACCATTGATGCGGAGGGTTTCACTCGTCGCACCCTCCAGGTGGGGCAGAGCGCAGAGGCGCAGGATTACACGCTGCAGGTGGAACTGCTCAAAGGCGGCGGCCTGCGTATGCCCCAGGCCTGGCGCGCGCCGGTGGTTGATGTGCTGCGTGCGCGTGGAGCATCGGTAAGTTCGCTCGGAGCTGCCGGGGCCGAGGGGCTCGCCGACGGCGACGACGGAGCGGAGGAGCAGGGGGAGCGGGCACCGGTCAAGATCTGGGTGGCCGACCCGCAGGGCGCCGGGGTCAGCGGCGCCTGGGTGGAGATCTGGGCTGAGGGCCGCCGGGTGGCCCGTGGTCTCAGTCAGGGAAGTCGTGCGCTTCACCTGGAGGTTCCGGCTGAGGCGGCGCTCACGGTGTACGCCACTCACGCCGGGTGGGGGGAGGGGCAGGTGCGTCTGGTCCGGTTGGGGGAGAAGGGGGAGGCGACGTTGCGGTTAACCGGTCCGATTCTTTCGGTCCCGGTCCCCGACCGGGAGCGTTCAATGGCAGCGATTGAGGCGGCGTTGGGGCAACGGGTTGTGGATACCGGCCGGGGGCATCAGATCGATGTGGTCGATCCGCAGAGTCCGGCGGCCCGAGCCGGCGTGGAGCGCGGCGATGCCCTGGTGTTCGCGCGTCGGGCAGGAGACGCGCTGGCGGTGATGGTGGAGCGGGGCGGGCAGTATCTGGAGCTCACCCTGCGCCATTAAGGAGTAGACCAGGCCGGGTCAGGGGAGCGGGGCGGCGACCAGATCGGATTTGCCGGTGGTCTGGAGGTAAAGGTCGGTCAGGTCGACGATCTCTTTGTCGCGGATCTTCTGGTCGAGTTCGGCGCGTTGGATGTCCATGGCCAGTTCGCCTCCCTGCAAGAGGACAAAACGCGAGCAGAGGCGCTCCAGCATGTCGAGGATATGGCTGGAAAGCAGGATGGAGCCTCCCTGGTCGCAGTGACGCTGCAGACGCCGGCGCAGGCGAGCGGTCGACTCGGGGTCGAGGCCGACAAAGGACTCGTCGAGCACGAGGAGCGAGGGGCTGCCCAGCAGGACCGAGGCGATGGCGAGCTTTCGGGCCATCCCCCCGGAGTATTCTTTGAGCACGACGTGACGGGCGTCTTCGAGTTCGGTGATCGCCAGGAGCTCCTCGATCTCTTGATCGCGCTCTGCGGTGGAGAGTTCGCGAAGCTCGGCCACAAAGTGCAGGTACTCCAGGCCGGTGAGGTAGTCGAGCAGGGCCAGGTGCTGGGGGACAAAGCCCAGGTGCTTGCGGGCTTCCACCGGGTAGCGCACCACATCAACTCCGCCGATAAGCACCGAGCCCTGGTCCGGGGCGGTGATGCCGGCGATGCACCCCATGGTCGTGGACTTGCCGGCGCCGTTGGGGCCAATGAGGGCCACAAACTCTCCGGGCCCAATGGTCAGGTTGAGCTGGTTGACGGCGATCAGACGGCGGTAGCGCTTGGTGAGGTCTTTGAGGATGAGCGCGGCGGGCGCGGCTGAGGCTGTCATGCAGAACTCCGGGACGTTGCGGGCGCAGAAGAGGATGAGGTCTGGGGAAGAAAGAGCGCGGCGCCGATAAGCACCAGGGCGGCGGCCAGTGCGGCGGGCAGGTTGAGCATGGCGAGGGTGCCGAGCGCGGCGGCAAGCGTTGCCGGAAGCCAGCCCGAGGCGTTGCCGCGCAGGGGGAGTACGTGAATGGCACCGGCCAGGGCCAGCGGGAAGGCCAGTGAGGCTGTGGCGATGAGCCAGGCGTCACTCTCGGAGCGCAGCAGGCCCGGGATAAGCGCGACAAGCGCCGCGAAGGGGAGCGCCAAAAAGAGCACTTCGCGCACGGCGACCCGGAAGATGGCGGCATCGATGTCGCGCCGGGCCAGCGGGAGGGCCGCCGGGGCGTTGAGGCGAGCGGCCTGTCGGCTGACCCGCGCCCAGGGGTTGATGATGGTCGCGAGCATCAGCGCCGGTGCCAGCGCTACGGCCCAGCTCGGCCGCGCGCTGGCATCCAGGGTGAAGAGGCCCAGGGCGGCCAGTACCAGGATCACCGCGTAGCCGACGCGTCCGGCAGCCAGGCGGCGGTCGCCATCCAGGACCAGCGCGCGGTAGGCCCGGGCGGCTCCCGGTCGCAGGCCTCGCTCCAGGCGGCGCGCCGCCTCATAGGAGGAGCGTTGATAGTCGAGCACCGCGTCAAACTCTGCGCTGTCTGCTTCGCGAAAGCGTGCGGCCATGGCGTGATAATGGAGAGCGAAGGTGCGCCAGGACGTCAGCATGGCCAGGGCCCAGGCGCCGGCAAGGAGGGCCGACCCGATGAGAAAAGGTTCGCTGAGCCTCCCCAGGCGAAGGGGTTCCCCAAGGAGCAACTTCCAGAAGAGCGCGGCGATCACCACTGCGGCCAGTCCCACCCCGGGGGCGTACAAAAAAATCTGGCCGGTGCCGCCGTAGAGGTCACCGCCGCCGAGTTTCGGGCCTGACGATGCGGAAGATGTGTGGGGCTCGTGCACCAGCTGACGCCCCGCCAACACCATCGCGCACATCGAGAGGCCAGCCCCAAGCCAGAGCGCTCCGAAGAGCATGGCGATGGCTGCTGCGGCGGCTGCGGCCCCGCCTCGCCAGAACAGCGGCACAAAGAACAGGCTCGCTGCCGCCGCGCTGAGCGTGGCTTCGGTGAGGGTGGAGAGGGTGCGATCGATAAAGAAGGCTGCGGGACGAATGGGCAGCGGCTGCAGGGCCAGGGCGTCGGCGCGTCGGAAGAGGAGCTCCATCACCCGGAAGTTGAGTACGGAGGCCAGGAGGGCACTCAGCCAGAAGGCGGCCTCCAGAGCGGTCTGGCCGGCGGGAATGCGCGTGGCGTCGAGTCCCCGGGCAGTGGCTGCTTCCAGGGGTGGGGCCAGAAGCGTGGGTGCCAGCAGGTGGCCGCCGAAGAGCAGGGCGGCCGCCCCGAGCAGGGAGAGGATAAGGGGCAGGCCGCGGGAGGTCTGGCGCGCAGCGGCTCGATTCCGCCATTGTGTGGCGCGCAGCGAGAGGACCCGCAATAGGTTTGTGTTCACGATGAGGCGACCCGAGAGTTGAGAAGCGAGAAGAGTGATCGGCGTAGCGAGGGCTTTCAGGGGGCGTCGGAGCTGGTGTCGGCAGGCGTCGGGGGCGCGGAGACGTCGAGCACCGGCCCGGCGCTGCTTTGATCGCCGCGCGAACCGTGATAGACGGGGCTTGGCGAGCCCTGGCGCTCCATCACTGAGCCTACTTCGCGGTGGATGTTACGTAGTCGCATTTCCACCGTCGGCGCCAGCGGGCTGGTCGGGTAGCGCTTCAGGAAGCCTTGATAGCCCGAGAGCGCCTCGCCATAGTTTCCGTCACGATAATGGACTTCGGCCGCCTCAAAGAGTTCGGTCTCGGTGGCTTCGGGGTCTTTGCAGGCCCCCAGAGCCAGCATTGTGGCGATCAGTAGTGCGACCAACCCCGCGCGCCCCGTGCGCGCTGTCCATGGAAGATTCATGTCCGACTCCACACCCATCGATTTACCCGCGGGCTTTGTGGCCCTGATCGGCCAGCCCAACGTGGGCAAGTCCACGCTGATGAACGCCGTGCTCGGGGTGAAGGTGGCCATTGCCACCTCCAAACCGCAGACGACGCGAAATCGCATCTTAGGGGTGCAGACCCTCAGTGGGAAGGGCCAGCTCTGCTTTGTCGACACCCCGGGGATTCACCAGGGGCCCAAACGCCTCAACCGGGTGATGAATGAGGTCGCGCTGCAGAGCCTGCGCGAGGTTGACGTGGTCTGCCATATGGTCGATGTGGCCGCGCTGGCTGCCTGGCAGCGTCGGACCGGGGCGTCGGGCTTGCCGCCGGAGGAGCGCTACGTGATTGAGCGTCTCTCCCAGGCAGAGGTGCCCGCGTTGCTGGTGCTCAACAAGATCGATCAGCTCAAGGATAAAAATCTGTTGCTGCCCATGATCGATGCGCTGAGCGAGCGCACCGAGTACGCCGGGGTGATTCCGCTGAGCGCGCTTACCGGCGAGCAGATCGATACCTTTGTGGATGTGGTCCTGGAGCATCTTCCTCACCAGGGATTGCTCTTCCCGGAGGACATGCTCACCGACCAGGCCGAGCGCTTTCTGGCCGCGGAGTTCGTACGCGAACAGGTGATGCTCCAGACCCGCAAGGAGATCCCCTACAGCGTGGCGGTGGAGGTTGAGCACTTTAATGAGGATGAGAAGCGCGACCTTCTGGAGATTTCCGCTGTTATTCACGTTGAGCGCGACAGCCAGAAAGGCATCGTCATCGGGCAGGGTGGCCAGCGTATCAAGGCCATCGGGCAGAGCGCGCGCGCGGAGCTGGAGCGATTCTTCGGACGTCAGGTCTTTCTGGAGACCTTCGTTCGCGTGGAGCCGCAGTGGAGCGAGAAGTCGCGCCACCTGCACCGCTTTGGCTACGAGTAAGTGGTTCGTTTTAGCATGCAGTTTAACAGGGCCGGGCGTATGCGCGGCCGCACCAAGCAAGTGATGAAGACGCCATGGCCTTTATGATCGCGATTGTCGGCCGCCCCAACGTGGGGAAGAGCCGCCTGTTTAACCGCCTGATCGAGTCGCAGACCGCGATCGTGCACGACTTTGAGGGGGTGACCCGCGACCGTCAGTACGGCGATGGGGACTGGTTTGGTCGACCCTTCACCGTGGTCGATACCGGCGGGTTTGTGCCCCGGGACGAAGATCCGATGCTGATGCAGATGCGCCACCAGGCGCAGCTGGCCGTGGATGAGGCCGACGCCATTATCTTTGTGGTCGACGGTCGCGCCGGGCTGGCCGGCGCCGATCAGGAGATCTTTGAGCTTCTGCGGACCACCGATAAGCCGGTGTATCTGGCAGTTAATAAGATCGATACCTGGAGCGGGCAGGAGCAGTATCTGGTTGACTTCTACCAGCTCGGTGTGCCGCTCTATCCGCTGAGTGCCGAGCACGGCATTGGGCTCGACCCCTTGATGGACGACGTGATGGAAGACGCGCCCAAGGGGGAGGTGCTCAAAGACGAGCCCTTTGCGCGCATCGCGGTGGTGGGGAAGCCCAACGCCGGCAAGTCCAGCACCATCAACGCGCTGCTGGGCGAAGAACGCTTGCTCACCAGCGACGTGGCTGGAACCACCCGCGACGCCATCGACACCATGGTGCGCGTGGATGGCAAAGAGTATCTGGTGATTGATACCGCCGGACTGCGGCGCAAGCGCTCGATCAGCCAGCGTCTGGAGGAGTTCTCGGTAGTGCAGGCCATCCGGAGCATCGACCGTGCCGACGTGGCGTTGATGGTGCTTGATGCCACCCAGCCCATTTCCACCCAGGATAAGAAGATCGCCTCGGTGGTGCAGAACCGCGGGCGCGGTTGTGTGATCCTGGTCAACAAGTGGGACCTGGTTGAAAAGAACACCGATACGGCCGGCGAGTACATCAAAACCCTGCGCAAAGAGCTTCAGTTTGTGGACTACGCCCCGGTCATCTTTGTGTCGGCGAAGACCGGTCAGCGCGTGCATCGCATCCTCGGTGCGGTCGACCAGGTCTTTGAGCAGTACACTCGCCGGATTCAGACCGCGGAGTTGAATCGCTTTTTGGAAGGGGCGCTGGCGCGGCACTCGCCGCCGATGCATGGCAACCGCCGTGCAAAGTTTCTGTACATCTCTCAGGTGGCCACGCGACCGCCGACCTTTATGTTTTCGGTCAACCACACCGATGCCGTGGCGCCCTCGTATCGCAAGTATCTGGAGAATCAGCTGCGCGAGGCCTACACGTTTGAAGGCGTGCCGCTGCGAACCTTGATGCGCCAGCGCAAGCAGCGCGAACGAGAGTAAGTCAGCGCTATCGCTGGAGGTGTGGAGGTGTCCAGGATCGTCTGCGGTGAGTTCGAGCTGGTGGCGCCGATTGGTCAGGGGGGGATGGGGCAGGTCTGGGCGGGGCGTCATCGGGCGTCGCAGATCGATGTTGCGGTGAAGGTGCTCCATCCCGAAGTGAGCGCGAATCCCGAGTATCGTCAGACCTTTGAAGCGGAGTTGCGTGCGGTCGCGGCGCTGGACCACCCCAACATCGTGACCCTGCTCGATTACGGGACGATTTCTGCGTCGACGGCCCGTCAATCTGGCGACCAGCTTCAGGCCGGGTGCCCCTACCTGGTCATGGAGTACGCCCGGGGTGGGGCGTTGATCGACCACGTAAACCGCCTGGCGTGGGTGGAGACCAAAGCCGTGCTGCTGCGCATGCTCGATGCGCTCTCCCATGCGCATGCCCGGGGATTGATCCATCGCGATCTCAAGCCCGAGAATGTGCTGGTGGGCTGTGGTGCATCCTGGGCACTCAAGCTCACCGATTTTGGCCTGGTTCACGTTGACACGCGCTTCGATGAGAAGGGCAAGGTAGGCAAGGTATGGGGCACGCCTCAGTACATGGCTCCCGAGCAGTTGCGGGGCTTCTGGCGTGACTATGGGCCGTGGACCGACCTCTACGGGCTGGGGTGTATGGCGTTTGAGCTGGTGTGCGGGCACTGGCCCTTTGAGGGCGATACTCCCTGGAAAATCGCCGCCCGACATCTTAAGGCTCCGGTTCCCGCGATTTCGCCGCGGTTTGCAGTGCCTGAGGGGCTCCAGATGTGGCTGGAGAAGATGCTGGCCAAACGCACCTGCGATCGCTTTCAGCGCGCGGCGGATGCGGCCTGGGAACTCTCAAAACTCTGCCTTCCCGGCGAGGGAGCGCCCCGCGGACCGCTCTTTGAACCTCTGGCAAGTTCCGGGAGAGGAGAGGCATCGGCGCAGGTGACGCCGCGCGAGGCGTCTACGACGCTGATTCTCTCGCAGTTGCAGGCCGGGGCTACCTTGCGATCTCCTTCGGCCCGTCTGGAGATTGGGGAGTGGGAGGAACAACTTGGCGCGCCGAATGACGTTTCGAAGGAGGTGCCCGCGGGACCGCCGCTGCCTTTGAGTTGGCGGCGCTCGCAGGAGCGGGGATTGTCCAACGACTTGCTGGGGATCAGCCTGGGGCTCTTTGGTCTGCGGGCGATTCCACTGGTGGATCGGGAGGAGGAGCGTGACAAACTCTGGCGACTCCTGCACGAGGTGCACAGTTCCGGAAGCGCCCGTCAGGCGTTGATCGCCGGCGGCGCGGGCACCGGTAAGTCGGAGCTGGCCCGCTGGCTGGTGGAGCGCGCCGAAGAGGTGGGCGCGGCCATCGCGCTGGAGGCCTGGCATCATCCGGTAATGGGACCACGCGACGGTATCGCGCCGATGCTCTCGCGCCATCTGGGGTGCGTGCACCTCTCGCTCGACGATGCGCTCTCCCGACTGGAGCGTATCTGTGCGCCCCTCGGCGTGGATGATCCCTACCTGTTGCGCGGGCTCGCACAGCTGGTGGCCACGCGTCAGACCGAGGGCCGCGACGTGCCCTCGGTGCGTGTTGCCACACAGCACGATCGCCTCTCCACCATCTACGTGTATCTCAAGCACCTGGCGCGAACGCGTCCGGTGTTGCTGTGGCTCGATGATGTGGCCTGGGGCCAGGAGGCTTTGGCGCTGGCTCATTACATCGCCGAGGCGCAGGCGCGGGAGCCCGCGCCGATTCTGGTGGTGATGACCGTGCGCAGTGAGGCGTTGGCCCAACGTCGGGTGGAGCGCATCCGACTTCGGGAGTTGGAGGCCCAGGGGTTGCGGCGTCTGGAGCTTCAGGCGTTGGAGGACGCGGATGCTGAGGCCCTGGTGCGAGAGCTGCTGCACCTGGATGAGGACTTAGCGCGCCACGTTCTTCAACGTGTCGATGGCGTGCCCCTCTTCGCGGTGCAGTTGGTCGAGGATTGGGTCTCGCAAGGTAAGCTGGTGATGGGGCGGCAGGGCTTTGTGCTGCGTCCGGGAGCCGATGTGACCATTCCCGACGATGTTCACGCCCTCTGGGACGAGCGCGTGCGCGGGTTCGCGGCGGTGGGCGAGGGGCCGACGCTGGAACAGCTGGAGGCGGCGGCGACGCTCGGCGTGATCGTCGATGCCGATGAACTCCGTGCGCTCAGCGAGCACCTGGGGCTGCCGCCGGTGGACGCGCTGGTGCCTCGCTTGATCGACGCCGGGTTGGCCCGCGCGCGCGCGCAGGGCTGGAGCTTTGTCCATGGACTGCTGCAGGAGAGTCTGGAGCGTTCCGCACGAGACGGTGGCCGCTGGATGCGGTTGAACCTGGCCGCCGCCGGGGTCTTAGGGCAGCGCTACGCGCTGGACGCGCCCGGAGTCGCCGAGCGGGTGGCCTGGCACTGCCACGAGGGCGGCCGGGCAGATCTGGCGCTGGCGCCGCTGCGGGGGGCTGTGGCGCAGGCGATTCAAGGCAGCGACTATGTTCATGCCGAAGAGCTGATCTCCTGGCGCGAGAGTCTCTCCGAAGAGGTGGCTGAGCGCGCGGCCGAGCGCGCCGCGCTCACCTCGCTGGTGGACCGCGCCTGGTTGGCGGCGGCGCGCGCTGACTTTGCGGCCTGCCGTACGCTGGCCGAGACCGTCCGAGGTCAGGCGGCTCAACGTGGCTATGTGGTGGAGGCCGCCGAAGCCGCCATCTGGGCCGGCGTCGCTGCACGTCACGCCGGGGAGCTGGAGCGCGCGCAGGCGTTGCTCAAAGAGGCTCGCGATGTGTTCAAGGGGCGCGAGGCCTCCGCGGCGTTGGCCCGCGTGGAGTTGGAGGGCGGCCGAGTCGCCGAACTCGCCGGGGATCTGGACGCGGCCCACAAGCGTCTGGAGCGCGCCCGGCGTGCATACGCCCGGCTGGGCGACGCCTATGGTCAGGCCCGTGCTCTCAACGCGCTGGGCGACGTGGCGCGACAGGCCGGCGATATCACAGCTTCCAGCCAGGCAACCCTCCAGGCGCTGCGCCTCTTTGAGAGCATCGGCAACGTCAGCGGGGTGGCCGACTGCCTCAATGACCTCGCCGAACGCAGTCGACTGCAGGGCCAGTGGGAGCTGGCCAGGGAGCGGGCTGAAGAGGCGCTGCGCCTCTATAAGGCGCTGGACTCCTACGAGCAGTATGGCGTGCGTTTGAACCTGGCGATGATCGCGTACCATCGGGGGGATGCCGAGGAGGCGCTGCGCCTGGGGGCGCGGCTCGACGAGGCATTTATGCGCGCCGGCCAGGCTGCGCCCCACGCTCAACTTCTGGCGCTGCGTCTGGCGGCCTACGCCCGACTGGGGCGCTGGGACGAGGTGCTGGTAACACTGAAACGCAAAGACGCGATGGTTCATGAGACGGCGCTCAGGGCCTTCGGGGTCGATGACTTTCTGGAAGACGCCGCGCGCTATGCCAGTGTGCAGGAGTTGCCCCGGGTTCTGGAGGCCCTCAATGACCTTGTGGTGCAGCTCCGAGCGCGAGGGGCTGCTGGCGAGGTTGTAGATGCCAGCCTGGCGAGCGATAGGTCGTGACCGCGATGAACTCGGATTATTACGATGAGCTGGCCGGGGCCCTGGAGCCCGCGCAGCGCTCCGGCTGGCGTCATCGCCTGGAGCAATGGCTGCGCTTTGAGCTGACCTGCGCGGCGCTCCGACCGACCTCGGCCGATCGCCTTATCGATCTGGGCTGCGGCCCGGCGGCCCTGGCCGCCTACCTTCCCAAGGCGGAGCGCCCCGCCTACCTGGGGGTGGAGCGGCACCCCGAGCTTGCCGCCCAGGCCCGTGGCACGCTCGCCGGGCTTGAGGGCTCTCACGTCCTGCTGGAATGCGATCTTTTTGATGAACGCGTCGATCGGGCCGGCCCCTTTGAGCTGAGCGTGGCCATCGGGGCGCTCGTCGACGGGCAGGGCGCCAGCGAGGCGCAGCGCGCCCGGCGTGCGCTTGACCATCTGCGCCGCGTCTTCAGCCTTGGGGCGCAGGGCACGGTCCTCTTCGTGCTCGACCAGGCCGCGCTCAACGCTAACCCTCACCGCGCCCTGGAGCCGGCGCTGATGGGCTGCTTCGAGCACGAAATCATGCAGATCGCCGACGAACTCGGTCTGAGCGACGTGCGGGCCTCGCCGGTGCTGGCCGGGGAGTGGATGATTGTGGCCGGACCACGCCCCCGGAGATTTGACCCGATGAAAGCCCGCGAAGCCTGCGTGAGCGCGGTGCTTCGGCGTTGGCACCGCAGCGCCGGTGTTGATCCGGCCGATGCCGCCTGGTTGTGGTGGGTTGTCGGCGACCGCGAGCAGGCGCAGGTCGCGCTGGCGGCGCTGGAGACGGGGCATCCGCGCCGCGCGCTTCTCCAGGAGCGTATCGCTCTGCTCTGAGCGGCCTCAGTGCGGGGCGTGCTGAGCCGACGATGAGGATTGCGCGCTGTCACGGAGCGACTGCTGCTCGGGATGAACCGGCAGATGCACCGTAAAGAGCGAGCCGCGCCCCTCTTCGCTGTCGACGTTGATGTAGCCCCCGTGCATCTCCGCAAAACGTTTGGCGACCGCCAACCCCAGGCCGATGCCCCGTTTGTTAAACTCGAACTGGCCCGAGGAGTGGTGCCCGGTGTTAAACGTGCTGAAAAACACGTCGAAGATCTGCGCGACATCCTCATCCGAGATGCCCACGCCGCTATCGCGAACCGTCAGCTCCAGGACCTCCGGATCGTCGGAGGGGCCAATGCTTAGCGTGATGGTCTGGTCGTCGTAGGAGAACTTGATGGCGTTCATCAAGAGGTTGAGGCACATGTCGTTGAGCTTCTCCTCGTCGGCGAGGATGCGATGGGCCTCCGGGGCAACCTGAGTTTCCAGGCGTTGATTGCGCTTTTGTAAGAAGGGGTCGAGCTGGTCCTGGAGCGAGGCCACAAACTTGCGCATGTCGACCCACTCCAGATCCAGCGTGGCGCCGGAGTTCTCGTCATTGAGCATCTTGAAGATGCGGTTGGAGATGTTCTTCAGGCGCACCGCGCTGGAGTCGATGCCGCTGAGGGCTTTGGCGGCCACCGCGCTGAGTTCGTCACCCAGCTCCTTGCGCAGCAAGAAGGTGTAGCCAAACACGATCGCGATCGGCGTGTTGAGCTCGTGGCTGACCACCTCCATGAACACATTTTTGACGCGGTCGAGCATCTTGAGCTCTTCGTTGGCGTCGCTCAACAGGGCGTTCTGGTGCTCGAGTTGGTCGTTGGCCTCGCGAAGCTGTTTGAGGAGCTCACGGCGCTCGCGCTGAGCGCGGTAGTAATCAAAGGCCTGCGCCACAAAGAGGCGCAGCTCCACCGGCTTCCAGGGCTTGGAGATGTAGCGGTAGACGTGGCCCTCGTTGATCGCGTCGATCACGTCGGCGATGTTCGAGTAGCCCGTAAAGAGCACCCGCACAATATGGGGGTGCTCCTGACGCAGCTCGGCCAGAAACTCAATGCCCGACATCCGCGGCATGCGCTGGTCGGTCATCACCACCTGCACGTCGTGTTCAGCGATGAGTTCCATCGCCTCGTCGACCGACTGGGCGGTGAGCACGTGGTATTCTTTGCGAAAGAGGCGCGCGATGGCGTCGAGGATATCCGGCTCGTCGTCTACGACCAGGAAGGTCCCCCGCGACTGCGCACCCACATTGCTGGTCATAACGTCACCCATCGAGTGCCTGGCCCCGGGGGAAGTCGCCCCAGGGTGTGGGACATGCCGAGAGCCGTATGTGATGCGGCCGGGCCTCAGCGTCCCGGTACAAACGTCAGTGTCGAAGTGAAGGGAACCCTAACAGAAGACCCGGAGCCGTGGAAGGCCAATTGCCCCCTGAAAAGGGGAGAACGACGCCCGGCTCCGGGGTGGCGTGTGAAGTATGCGTGTAACGACGGGGCCTTAACTTCTATTCCTGTTTCGTTGTTACTGATCAGCACCATCATTGAGTAGCTTCAGAAAGCCGGATTCGCCAAGGATCGTGATGGCGCCGCCCTGGGCGTTGATGGCCTCGGCTTTTTTGAGTTTGCTGGAGCGCCAGCCTTGCTCAAATCGTTCCATGTCGGCGTCGCCCATCACCAGGTAGTCCAGGTCTTTGACGACCGACGAGGGGCACTGACCACCGCGGGCCTCGACCTCTCGTTGAGCGTCTTTTCGTGTCATTGCTTCCATCGCACCGGTAAAGAGTACGCGCTTTCCGGCCAGTGGCGAGCCTTCCACCCGGGGCTCTTCGGCCGGGGAAGGGAAGACCAGGGTCAGGTGCTCCAGCAGGGCGTCGATCAGTTCGGCCTGCTCTTTAAGCCCTTCGGTCACCGACCGGGCGATCACCTCGCCAATGGTATGGACCTCGGCGAAGGCCTCGGCATCGATGCTGCGAATCGCCTCCAGCGAATCGTAACGCTCGGCCAGGATGGCGCTCACATGCTTGCCCAGCTCGTGGATGCCCAGCGCCTGGAGAAACTTGTCCACGGCCACCTCTCGGCGCCCCTGGATGCGGTCGATGAGCTTCTCGGCCAGGATTTCCCCCACACGCTCCAGTCCCATCAACTCCGAGACGCTCAAGGTGAAGAGATCCACCGGGGTGGTCACCAACTCCGCATCGTAGAGCTGCTCGAGAAGTTTGGGGCCAAAGCCCTTGATCTCCAGGCGGCTGACAAAATGCTCGATCTGCCGGATCTTGGCCGCGCGGCAATTGTCCTTGTGGTCGGCCATCAACACGTCGTTCTGGCGCTCGGTCGGGGCGCCGCACTCCGGGCAGGCCGCCGGGATCTCGACCGGGGTGTCGCCGGCTTCGAGCACGCGCTCCATATTGGGGATCACGCCGCCGCGTCGCATCATCAGCACGCGCGAGCCCAGACGCAGCCCCGCTTCCCCGCCCAGATGTTCCATGATCGCCAGGTTATGCAGGCTCACCCGGGTGACCGTGGCCCCGCTGAGCACCACCGGGTCGACGATGCCCACCGGGTTGATGGCCCCGGTGCGTGAGACGTTCCACACCACCTCTCGCAGCACGCTCTCGCCAGCGTCGCCCTGAAATTTGTAGGCAATGGCCCAGCGCGGGTGGTGGGCGGTATGGCCCAGGCGCTCTTGTTCGCCAATGCGCTCGGCCTTGTACACGACGCCATCGGTTTCGTAGCCGAGCTGGCTGCGCCGGGCGGCAATATCGTCGTAGGTCGCCTGAATCTGGTCGCGCTCCACCCGGTGATGCTCCGGGATCTCGAAGCCCAGCGCTTCGAGGCGCGCCATCTTTTGAGACTCGGTGTCAAAATCCTCGCCCAGAAGATCAAAGGCGAAGAAGCGAATCTCGTAGTCGGCGGTTTTGTCGGGATCTTTGAGCTTGAGAGCTCCGGCGGTCAGGTTGCGGGGACTGGCGTACTCGTGCTTGAACTTGCGCTCGAAGACTGCCACCGGCATGTAGGCCTCACCGCGTACCTCGATCCCGGTGGCCTCAACCTGCAGCGGCAACCCCTTGATCCGGCGTACCTGCTCGGTGATGACCTCGCCGATGGCGCCGGTGCCGCGGGTGGCGGCCACGTGCAGATGGCCCCGGGCGTCGTAGCGCAGGCAACCGGCCACCCCGTCGACCTTGGGCGTGACGACCACGCCGCCCTCGAATTTGTCGTACCATTTGAGCAGCGTCTCCTCGTCGTAGGCCTTGTCCAGCGAGAGCATCGCCGGACTGTGCGCGAGCTTCTCGGCCTGCGGGTCGACCACGTCCACGTCCGCCCCGGCCGGGCCGATCTGGGAGAGGACCGCGCTCTCAGGAGCCCGGCGTTTAAGCGTCTCCACCAGGCGGTCGAAGGACTCGTCCGGGATCTCGGGGGCGTCGTCCACCCAGTACTTGCGGTTGTGGTAGCGAACGTGCTCTTCGAGTTCGTCGATTGAGAGGTCTTCCCAGGTGGGGGCGCTCATGGGCAGGGCTCCGGTCAGGCAGGGGCATCATCGTCAAAGGTAAGACGCATAAAACGGGTGCCGCAAAAACCTCGGCTCGGCAATCAGGGAGCCCGGGCGGCGCCGGCGTTATGCCCTCTGGACGGCGATCTTCTCAAGGGGGATCCGACCGAAGGTGCAAGGGCGCCTGAAGGCGAACGAGAAAAGGTGTGCGATCCGGAAAGAAAGCGCCTGGCTGGTGGGTTATTCGCCTGACGATGGACTCGCCAGCCGGCGTGCTATCTTAATTCATACAAAAGTGTCCGGATTGGGCGAAAGTGCCTTGAATGCGTACGAATGAGTATGCTATCGAGCCGGCCACCGCGTGCGGCGGCCCCGCACTTCCGGATTGACGAGAAGGACCGATGAAGATCACAGCGCTCGAAGAATATGGCCTGCGCTGCTTGCTGCGGGTGGCAGAGCAGCCCCCTGGCGAGTCGATCTCGGCTCAGGCCGTCGCCGATCTGGAAGGGATGAGCCTGCCTTATACCCAGAAGATCCTTCGCACCCTGACGCAGGGCGGCCTGATCGACTCGCGACGCGGGGCGCAGGGCGGCTTTTTGCTGGCGTTACCGGCCGAAGAGATCAGTCTGGGCGACGTGATTCGGGTGCTCGGCGGCCTCTTCGAGGTCGAAGACATCTGCGAACGTCACACCGGAGAGCTGGAGCGATGTGCCCGCGGTTGCGGCTGCACGATTCGCCCGGTCTGGAGCTTTATCTCCAGGTTTGTCATTGAAACCCTCGACGGCATCTCGGTCGCCGCGCTGCTGGCAGATGAAGCCAGTGTACGCCGCCACCTCAGCCGTCAGCATCATCAGCACCAGGAGCGCCCGCTGCCCGGCAGCGCGCCGCAGTAACACGACATGACGCGCGCCCCGACGGTGCTCGCCAGGCGTCATTAACCCCCCGAGGTAAGACGATGAGTTCAAATATCGAGTCGATGCTGGATCGCCCCTATAAGTACGGGTTCGTATCGGACATTGAGACCGAGACGATCCCGCCGGGGCTTAACGAGGACGTCATTCGTCTGATTTCGGCCAAGAAGAACGAACCGGAGTTCATGCTGGAGTTCCGCCTGAAGGCTTATCGCCACTGGCTGACCCTGGAAGAGCCGGACTGGGCCAACGTGAACTACCCCCGGCCTAACTTCGATGAGATCATCTACTACGCTGCGCCCAAGCAGAAAGAGAAAAAGGCCAGCCTGGATGAGGTCGATCCCGACATCCTCGAGGTCTACGAGAAACTCGGCATCCCGCTGCATGAGCAGAAGATGCTGCAGAACGTGGCCGTCGACGCGGTCTTCGACTCGGTCTCGGTGGCCACGACCTTTAAAAAGCGCCTCAATGAGGCCGGCGTGATCTTCTGCTCCTTCTCCGAGGCCGTTCAGGAGCACCCCGAGCTGATTCAGAAGTATCTGGGCTCGGTGGTGCCCTACACCGACAACTTCTACGCGGCGTTGAACTCGGCGGTGTTCACCGACGGCTCTTTTGTGTTCATCCCGCGCGGGGTGAAGTGCCCGATGGAGCTCTCCACTTACTTCCGGATCAACACCCAGAACACCGGCCAGTTTGAGCGCACGCTCATCGTGTGTGAAGACGGCGGCCACGTCAGCTATCTGGAGGGCTGTACGGCGCCTCAGTTCGACACCAACCAGCTCCACGCCGCGGTGGTGGAGCTGGTGGCCATGGACGACGCCGAGATCAAGTACTCCACCGTGCAGAACTGGTACGCCGGCGATGAAGAAGGCAAGGGCGGCATCTACAACTTCGTGACCAAGCGTGGGGTCTGCGAAGGGCGGCGCTCCAAGATCTCATGGACGCAGGTGGAGACCGGTTCGGCCATCACCTGGAAGTACCCCAGCTGCATTCTTAAAGGCGAGGAGTCCATCGGGGAGTTTTACTCGGTGGCACTGACCAACAACATGCAGCAGGCCGATACCGGCACCAAGATGGTGCACATCGGCAAGAACACCCGCTCGACGATCATCTCCAAGGGCATCTCCGCGGGACGTTCTCAGAACAGCTACCGCGGCCTGGTCAAGATCGCGCCGGGCGCCGACGGCGCGCGCAACTATTCGGAGTGCGACTCGATGCTCATCGGGGATCGCTGCGGCGCGCACACCTTCCCCTACATCGACGTGCGTAACCCCACGGGCAAGGTGGAGCACGAGGCCTCGACCTCGCGCATTGGCGAAGACCAGATCTTTTACTTTCAGCAGCGCGGCATCGACATGGAAGACGCCATCTCGATGATCATCAATGGCTTCTGCAAAGACGTCTTCCAGGAGCTGCCGATGGAGTTTGCTGTCGAGGCTCAGAAGCTCCTGGGCATCAAGCTCGAAGGCTCCGTCGGCTAAAGCCGCGCGCTCGTCACGAACAAACCTCTACGCTGCCTTGCACAGGCGGCGTCTGCGATATCTCAACGCTCTGGCCAAGGGCCGTCCCGTCCCGGCGGCCGCGCCACAACTCGAAGGACGCATTTATGCTATTGCAAGTCAAAGATCTGCGAGCCACCGTCGGTGAGGAGACCATCCTCAAGGGTGTCAACCTCACGGTGAACCCCGGTGAAGTGCACGCGATTATGGGCCCCAACGGCAGCGGCAAGAGCACGCTGACCAAGGTGCTGGCCGGCCATCCCGCCTACGAAGTCACCGGCGGCGACGTGAGCTTTGCTGGCGAAGACCTCTTTGAGCTGGAAGCCGATGAGCGCGCCCGCGCCGGACTCTTCCTGGCCTTCCAGTACCCGGTGGAAGTGCCCGGGGTCTCCAACGCGGCCTTCTTGCGTCAGGCGTACAACGCTCGTCAGGCCTCTCAGGGGCTTGATGAGCTCGATCCCCTGGAGTTCGACGACTACGTGCGCGAGCGCATGAAGCTCGTGGAGATGGACCCGGCCTTCTTGAACCGCAGCGTCAACGTGGGCTTCTCCGGTGGCGAGAAAAAGCGCAACGAGATCCTGCAGATGGCGGTGCTGAACCCGAAGGTCGCGCTGCTGGATGAGACCGACAGCGGGCTGGACATCGATGCGCTGCGGGTGGTTTCCAATGGCATCAACGCGTTGAGCAACGAAGGAAACGCGGTGGTGTTGGTTACGCACTACCAGCGTCTTCTGAACTACGTGAAGCCCGACTATGTGCACGTGATGGCCGGCGGACGGCTGGTGAAATCCGGTGGAAAGGAGCTGGCGCTGGAGCTTGAAGAGCGCGGCTACGACTGGATCCTGGAAGAAGAAGGAGCGGCATGAGCACGGTGACGCAGACCACAGACCAGCACCCCTTTATTGGTGAGGCGCTCGCGCAGCCCGGGCCACTTGCCGGCCAGGGTCTTCCGGGCTGGTGGGCGGCGCTGCGCACCGAGTCGCTGGGCCGTCTGGCCGGGCTCGACGTGCCAACCTCGCGCCAGGAAGAGTGGCGTTTTATCAAGCCCAAGGCGATCTTCAGCACCGACTTCACCTCGCCGGATGCGGTGAGCTTTGAGCTCGGCGACGAGGCGCTGGCGGACCTCCAGCTTCAGGAAGAGACGGCGGCGACGCTGGTGTACGTCAACGGTCGCTTTGATGCGGCGCGTTCCACGGTTGGCGAGCTGCCTGATGGTGTGGTGGTGGCCGACTGGAGTCAGATGCTCGACCACGATGAGGTCGATCGTCTGGCGGAGTACGTCGGCGCCAACGACTACTTCAACGGCGATGTCTTCTACGAGATCAACAGCGCGCAGTACGGCCAGGGGGCGGTGATTTTGGTGCCGCGTGGGCAGGTCATTGAGCGGCCCATCCACCTGCTCTTTGTGACCACCGGGCAAGAGGGCGCGGTGCATGCCAATCCGCGTAACTTGATTGTCGCCGGGGAGAGCGCCCAGCTCACGGTGGTAGAAGAGTATCGTGGCCATGGCGAGGGGAGCTACCTCAACAACGTGGTCGACGAGGTGGTGGTCGGTGCCAACGCCGATGTGAAGCACTTCAAAGTGCAGCGCGAAGCCACCGATGCCTTTCATGTGGCGAGGAACCTGATCACGCTCTCGCAGGACGCTCGTTACATCTCGACGGCCGTCACCCTGGGCGCGGCGCTCTCGCGCAACGACTCCTACGCGCGCTACGTCGGTCAGAACATCGACTGCACCCTCGACGGGTTGGCGTTGGTCCGTGGCAAGCAGGTCGCTGACACGCACACCGCCATCGATCACGCGCTGCCCAACTCCCGGAGCTATCAGCTGCACAAGACCATCGTCGACGACCGGGCCCATACGGTGTTCAACGGCAAGATCTTTGTGCGTCAGGATGCTCAGAATACCCGCTCCGAGCAGCTGAACCAGAACCTCATTCTTTCGGCCCGGGGTCATGTCGACACCAAGCCGCAGCTGGAGATTCTGGCCGACGACGTCGTCTGCTCTCACGGCGCGACGGTGGGGCAGCTCGAAGGCGATCAGCTCTTCTACCTGATGAGCCGTGGCATCGACGAGGAGCGGGCGCGCAATCTCTTGACCTTTGCGTTTGCCGCCGAGGTGATCGAGACCATCACCGTCGAGTCGCTGCGTAACTCGCTGGCCGAGGCAGTGCTAGCCTCGACCGATGTCACCGGGCTCTAAGCGCGCTCGGTCTTTTAGCTACCGGGGCCCCGACCGATGAGCCGGGGCCCCGACGAGGTTATGATGTCCGCACAAACCACCCCCGGCAGACGCACCTGGGAGGCCATTCGGGGCGATTTCCCGGTGTTGGCGCAGTCGATCCACGGTCACCCCCTGGCTTACCTCGACAGCGCGGCATCCTCTCAGATGCCACAGCAGGTCATCGATCGGCTGGTCTGGTATCACAGCACGCAGCACTCCAACGTGCATCGCGGCGTACACACCTTGAGTCAGAAGGCGACCCAGGCCTTTGAGGATGTGCGCGAGAAGGTTCGGGAGCTGATCAACGCGCCCTCGCTCCACGAGTGCATCTTTACCTCGGGCACCACCGAGTCGATCAACCTGGTGGCTCATAGCTTTGGTCGGGCCTTCTTGCAGGAGGGCGACCGGGTCTTGCTCTCGGCCCTGGAGCATCACGCCAACATCGTGCCCTGGCAGCGCATCTGTCAGGAGGTCGGGGCGCATATCGACGTGATCCCGATCAACGATCGCGGTGAACTCTTGCTGGAGACGCTCGACGAGCTTTTGACCGAGCGCACGAAGATCGTGGGGGTGGGCCATGTCTCCAACGCGCTGGGTACCATCAATCCCATTGCGGAGATCATTGAGCGCGCGCACGCCCGCGAGATTCCGGTGTTGATCGATGGCGCTCAAGCCATTGCCCACCTGAAAGTGGACGTGCAGGCGCTCGACGCCGACTTCTACGTGTTCTCCGGCCATAAGATGTGCGGGCCTACCGGCATCGGCGTGCTCTGGGGTAAGGAGCGCTGGCTCAACCAGATGGAGCCCTATCAGAGTGGGGGCGACATGATCTTGAGCGTGAGCTGGGAGGGGACCACCTACAACGGCCTGCCGCATAAGTTTGAGGCGGGCACGCCTTCGATCGCTGCGGGCGTGGGGCTGGGGGCGGCCATCAACTACCTCCAGGGCATCGGCTTTGAGCGCATCGCGGCCCGGGAGGATGAGCTTCTCCAACGCGCCAGCGCTCGTCTCTCCGAGATTCCGGGCGTGCGGTTGATTGGCACGGCGGAGCACAAGGCCTCGGTGCTCTCCTTTGATATCGAAGGCGTGCACCCGCATGACATCGGTTCGATTCTCGATAGTGAAGGGGTGGCCGTGCGTGCCGGCCATCACTGTGCGCAGCCGGTGATGACACGACTGGGCATCCCGGCGACTGCCCGGGCATCGTTTGCCTTTTACAACGACGACGAGGACATCGACCGCCTTGTCGCCGCCATCTACTCGGTCAAGGAGATCTTTGGCGTATGAGTGATATGCGAGCGCTCTATCAGGAGGTAATCCTCGATCACAACCGCAAGCCCCGTAACTTTGGCCCGCTGGAAGGGGCCAATCGCGTGGCGCAGGGGACCAACCCTCTCTGCGGTGATAACTACACCATTTATGCGCGCGTCAACGACGACAACATTGTCGAGGCGGTGAGTTTCGAAGGCAGCGGTTGTGCGATCTCGAAGGCCGCAGCCTCGATGATGACGACGCGCATCAAGGGCAAGAAAATCGAGAGTGCCGAGACCCTTATCGACGAGTTTCGTCGGATGCTCACCGGGGAGATCGACCTCTCTGGCGAACATGGGCTCGGGCACCTGACGGTCTTTGAAGGGGTGAGTCAGCTTCCGCAGCGCGTTAAGTGTGCGGTTCTTCCGTGGCACGCCATGCACGCGGCGCTTCAAGGGCAGGACGAGGCGTCGACGGAGGGTGAGTCCGACGTGTGGAGTAAGGAGTAAAGATGAAGATCGCAGAGATCGAGCCGACCCCCAACCCCAACGCGATGAAGTTCGTTTTGACCGAACCCATCACCTCGGGCTTTGTGACGCGTTCTTTTGAAGACTTTAATCAGGCCGAGACGGTCCCGCTGGCCAAAGCCATCTTTGGCATCGATCACGTGATCAGCGTGTACTTCGCCGATCGTTGGATCACGGTCACGCAGGACGGCAATGCGGAGTGGTCGCAACTTTTGCGGGCGGTCGCCGAGCCGATTCGTGCGGCCAGCTTTGAGGATGCGAACCCGGAAGGCGGGATCGGGGTGAGCGGCGACATGGAAGATGATGTCGACCTCCCCGGGATGGACGACCCTCGCATCCCCTTGATTCGCGAGACGATCGACGAGCACATCATGCCCTTTCTGGCGGGTGATGGCGGCGGACTCAAAATCATGGGGCTGATCGATAACCAGTTGATGGTGCGTTACGAGGGGGCCTGCGGGACCTGCCCGGCCTCGATGACGGGGACCTTGCTGGCGATCGAGAACCTCCTGCAGGTCGAGGTCGACCCGGAACTTTACGTGGCCACGGTCTAAGCAAGTCCGCTGGCAGGCTGGCGAGCAAGACGACGGTACCAGTAGGTCCAGAGCAGGTTGAAGGCTGCGAAGATCCCGAAGAAACCCCATCCCATCTGCGGCGCGCCCTGGACCATCGAGACTGCGATGCCCAGGGCTGCGCTGGCCGACCACAGCATCTTTACGCGCAGCATGGTCCGGTAGGATTCTGCCGGCCGGTCGCGTCCCAGCCAGGACTCTACGCCAATGCCAATCAGCGCTGCCCCAACCAGACGCGCGCTGATGGGATCGACGGACTCCCACCCGAGGGTGGTGAGGAAGGCGGTGGGGGCAACCATCAGGGGCAGGGCAAAGAGTAGGTCGGCGACGAAATGAACGATAAACCATCGGCGTAACGCGGCGGGGACGCTCATCAGCGGTATCCTGGCCAGGAGGCTACACGACCTCAGGGAGCGGGGGAGCGTTGCGTTTAGGAAGCTGCGCGCCTCGGGAGCTTGTCAACCCGGGGGGGCTTTTGATTAAGTGCGCTCCACGAAGTTGGATATCGCGGCCGCTTGACGCACCGCTTGTGACCCCACGACCTCAACCCCGGATAAGCCCATGAGCGCCAGCCCTCTTGCCCCGGATTACTCCAAGGACCCCATCGCGCTGACGCACCCGGTGCGTTTTGTGACGGCGGCCAGCCTTTTTGATGGTCATGACGCGGCGATCAACGTGATGCGTCGCATCCTGCAGGCCTCCGGGGCCGAGGTGATTCACCTGGGGCACAATCGCTCGGTAGCCGAGATCGTGAATGCGGCGATCGCTGAAGATGCGCAGGGCATCGCGATCAGCAGCTACCAGGGCGGGCATATCGAGTTTTTCAAGTACATGGTGGATCTGCTCAAGGAGCGGGGCGCCGGCCATATCAAAGTCTTCGGCGGGGGCGGCGGGGTGATCGTGCCCGAGGAGATTGCCGAGCTCGAGGCCTACGGGGTGGCGCGAATTTTTAGTCCGGAGGACGGCCGTCGCCTGGGGCTGCAGGGGATGATCAACCAGATGCTGGAGGCAACCGACTACGATACGGTCGCCGAGCAGGGGACGCCGGGGTTGGCCGCGGTGGTGGAGGGGGAGCCCGCCGCGCTTGCCCGGGCGATCACCATGGCAGAGCAGGGGCGCCTCGGAGCATTGGAACTCCCCGAGCCCGCGACCCGGGCGCCGGTGCTCGGCATCACGGGAACCGGCGGCGCGGGTAAGAGTAGCCTGACCGACGAGTTGATTCGCCGCTTCCTGATGGATTTTCCGGACAAGCGTATCGCGCTCTTGTGCGTGGACCCTTCTCGACGAAAGACGGGCGGGGCCTTGCTGGGCGACCGCATCCGCATGAACGCCATCAATGAGGAGCGAGTCTACATGCGCTCGCTGGCCACGCGCGCTTCCAAGGGAGAGGTCTCCGAGGCGCTCTCCGAGGCCATCGACGTGGTGCAGGCGGCGAGTTTTGATCTGGTGATCGTGGAGACAAGCGGGATCGGTCAGGGGGATGCTGACATCGTGGAGTATGCCGACTGCTCGCTCTACGTGATGACCAGCGAGTTCGGGGCGCACACCCAGCTTGAGAAGATCGGGATGCTCGATTACGCCGACTTCGTCGCGATCAACAAGTACGAGAAGGCCGGCAGCGAAGATGCGCTTCGGGCGGTGCGCAAGCAGCTCCGTCGCAACATGCAGATCACCTACGATGTGCCCGATGACCAGGTGCCCGTCTTCGGGACCATCGCCAGTCAGTTCGGAGACACCGGCGTCAGCGCGCTCTACCATGCTCTGGCCAGCCGCTTCTTTGGCGACTTTGAGTCCAGCTGGAGCTTCGACGGGCCCGTCAGCAAGAAGGCACATACGATTATCCCTGGCGAGCGCACGCGCTACCTGGCCGACATCGCGCATACCTGCCGGGGGTATCGGGAGTGGGCCGAGGAGCAGGCTCGGTTAGCCACCAGCCTCTATCAGCTTGAAGGGGCGGCCACCCTTCTTGGAGAGGAGAGCATCGAGGGGCTCGCTGCCAAACGCGATGAGCTTAAAGATCGGCTCGACCGCCGTTCGCTCAAACTTCTCGATGGCTGGGAGGAGCTCAAGGCGAAGTATCAGGGGGAGCACTTCGAGGTGCAGATCCGCGACCGGGTCAAACGTTTCGAGCTGACGTCGACCTCCCTCTCCGGCTCCAAGATTCGCCGGGTGGCGCTGCCGCGCTTTCAGGACTGGGGAGATATCGTGCGCTGGCAGCTCATCGAGAACGTGCCCGGGGAGTTCCCTTACACCGCCGGCGTATTTCCCTTTAAGCGTCGCGACGAGGAGCCCAAGCGCATGTTTGCCGGGGAGGGGACGCCTGCGCGGACCAACCGGCGTTTTCACTACCTGTGTGAAGGGGAGGCGGCAAACCGGTTGAGCACCGCCTTCGATTCGGTGACCCTCTACGGGGAGGACCCCGACCTGCGCCCGGACATTTACGGGAAGGTGGGCAACTCCGGGGTCAGCGTCTGCACGCTCGACGACATGAAGCGCCTCTACGCGGGCTTCGACCTCTGCGCTCCCAACACCAGCGTCTCGATGACGATTAACGGTCCGGCGCCGATCATTCTGGCGATGTTCCTCAACACTGCGATCGACCAGCAGTTCGAGCGTTTTGAGGAGCGCCAGGGCCGGGCGCCCAACACCGAAGAGGGGCAGGCCATCGCCGAGGAGGCGTTGCAGGTGGTTCGAGGCACGGTTCAGGCCGACATCCTCAAGGAGGACCAGGCTCAGAATACCTGCATCTTCTCAACGGAGTTCGCCCTGAAGATGATGGGGGATATTCAGGCCTACTTTGTCGATAAGAAGGTGCGAAACTACTACTCGGTTTCGATCAGCGGCTACCATATCGCGGAGGCCGGAGCGAACCCCATCAGCCAGTTGGCCTTTACCCTGGCCAACGGCTTTACCTTCGTGGAGTACTACCTGGCCCGGGGCATGAAGATCGATGACTTTGCCCCCAACCTCTCCTTCTTCTTCTCCAACGGCATGGATCCGGAGTACACGGTCCTCGGCCGGGTCGCCCGTCGGATCTGGTCGGTGGCGATGCGCGAGCGTTACGGGGCGAACGCGCGCTCGCAGAAGCTGAAGTACCACATTCAGACATCGGGGCGTTCGCTGCACGCCCAGGAGATTCAATTTAACGACATCCGCACTACCTTGCAGGCGCTCCTGGCTCTCTTTGATAACTGCAACAGCCTGCACACCAACGCCTTCGACGAAGCGATCACCACGCCGACCGAGGCTAGCGTCCGCCGGGCGATGGCGATTCAGATGATCATCAACCGGGAGTTCGGTCTCTCGATGAACGAGAACCCCTGGCAGGGCTCCTTCATCATCGATGAGCTCACCGACCTGGTAGAGGAGGCGGTGCTCCAGGAGTTTGAGGCTATCAGCCGTCGGGGGGGCGTGCTCGGGGCGATGGAGACTCAGTACCAGCGCAGCAAAATTCAGGATGAGTCGATCTACTACGAGATCAAGAAGCACTCCGGAGAGCTCCCGATCATCGGGGTCAATACCTTCCTGGCGCCCGAGGGGATGGATGGTGAGGACGAGCATGTCTTGGAGCTTATTCGCTCCACCGAGGGTGAGAAGCAGACCCAGCTCGATAACCTGGCGGCGTTTAAGGGGGACCATCGCGACCAGGCCACCCAGGCGCTTCGGCGTCTGAAGGATGTTGCGCTGAGCGACGGCAACATCTTTGCCGAGCTGATGCAGACGGTACGTGTGGCCAGTTTGGGCCAGATCACTCGCGCACTCTACGAGGTCGGCGGTCAGTATCGCCGCTCAATGTAAATGATAGCCGGGCCTCCTGGCCCCGGCGCTCTCCTACAGCGCCTCGCCCGGCGAGGCTGAGGTATTATGGTCGTCATTTCGGTCGAAAAGGTCGCTAAATCTTTTGGCGATCGCACCCTTTTTAAAGATGTGACCTTTGGGCTGGGAGTCGACGACCGCGTCGGCCTGCTCGGCGTCAACGGTGCCGGTAAGACCACCCTGTTGCGTATCGTCCTGGGGCTCGAAGCTCCGGATGAGGGGCAGGTCTCTCGGGCGCGCAATGCCCGGGTGGAGTACCTCCCTCAGGAGCCCGACCTGCAGGCCGGGCGCACGGCGCTGGAGACGGTGCTCGCCGACGGTCCGCAGTCCTTCCGGGTGGTGGAGGCCTATGAGGCTGCGTGTCGGGCGCTGGCCTCAAACCCGCAGGATGCTTCGCTGGTGGAGCGGGTCGCCGAGCTTGGCGAAGAGATGGACCGCGTCGGTGGATGGACCCTGGAGAACGAGGCCAAGACCATCCTCTCCCAGCTGGGCATCCTCGACCATGAACAGCCGGTGGATCAGATGAGCGGCGGGCAGCAAAAGCGCGTCGCTATGGCGCGCGCGCTGGTGCGTCCCAGTGACCTTCTGATTCTCGACGAACCCACCAACCATCTCGATGTCGAGACCGTCGCCTGGCTGGAGGGCTATCTCGGAGCGCGTAGTACCGGGCTCTTGCTGATCACCCACGATCGTTACTTTCTCGACCGGGTGGCCAACGTGATTCTCGAGCTGGCCGATCAGACGGTGTACCGCCACAGCGGAAACTACTCGGCCTTTCTGGAGTCTCGGGCACACCGCGAGGAACTCAAGCAGATCGCCGAAGCCAAACGCGTTCAACTCGCCAAGAAGGAGCTTGAGTGGTTGCGCCGAGGCCCCAAGGCGCGCACCACCAAGAGCAAGTCTCGCATCCAGCGCGCAGAGGCCCTCCTGCAGGGCGGAGTTAACCTCGATGAGCGCAAGGTCGAAATTGACACGGTTGAGAGCCGCCTTGGCAAGAAGATCATCCGCCTGGAAGACGTCTCACACAGCTACGACGACCGCGCGGTGCTACGAGATGTAAGTTACACCGTGGACCGCCGGGACCGGCTGGGGATCGTCGGTCCCAACGGCGCCGGAAAGTCCACCTTGCTCAACCTCATCGCCGGCCGTCTTCAGCCGCAACAGGGTCTGGTGGAGACGGGAGAGACCGTGGTGCTGGGCTACTTCGATCAGCAGGCCGAGGGCCTCGACCCAGATCTGCGCGTGCATGATTACATCACCGAGGTGGCGCACCGGGTGCCCACCTCCGAGGGCTTCCTGACCGCCTCTCAGATGCTTGAGCTTTTCCTCTTCGATCGCCAGAAGCAGTGGACCTACATCCACAAACTCTCCGGGGGAGAGCGTCGGCGCCTCTACCTCCTGCGTATTTTGATGGGGCAGCCCAACGTGCTCCTCTTAGATGAGCCCACCAACGACCTGGATGTCGATACCCTGACTGTGCTCGAAGACTACCTCGATAGTTTTGAGGGGGCCGTCATCACCGTGAGCCACGACCGCTACTTCCTGGACCGCACCTGCGAGCACCTCCTGGTCTTTGGGGAGGGCGGGGCGGTCGAAGAGATCCCCGGGAACTACTCCTTTCTGGAGGAGCGCCGTGTCCGAGAAGCCCGCGCCGCTCGCGAAGAGGCCGCGCGCCAGAGCCAGGTCGCCCGTAGTGAGGAGGCACCTGAGAGCGCCCCGGCTCAGGGCCCACGCAAGCTCTCCTACAAAGAGAAGCGCGAACTCGAAGCCCTGGAGCCACGTATCGCAGAGCTCGAAGAACGCCTGGCCACCATCGACCAGGAGATGGTCGTCTGCGCCACCGACTACGAAAAGATTGCCGCGCTCGACGATGAGAAGACCAAACTTTCCGGAGAGCTGGAGAACGCGCTGGAACGATGGATGGAGCTCTCGGAGTTGGCGTGAGCCCGGGGCAATAGCATCGCCCTCGTCGCCGGAACCCGGCCCGAGACGTCGCCGGGCTCTCGGAGGCCGACGCTATTGACCGCTGCGCTTCGAGCTGCGTAAAGTGTTCCTCTACTCAACAGTCGTACCGGGGGTAAGCGCCACGCAGCGGCTTGCGTCCGGTGAGGGTCGAGGCCGTACACAGGCGCTGACCGTCATGTCTCCATGAGAAGGGATGTCTGCTTCTGCAGTCCTGGGGTGTCGTCACGATATCGGGCCTGGCTCGACCGTATCGACGCTGCGCAATCCCGGCCTGCCTGGCAGGCTCGAACTCATGGAGAACTCCATGTTTTTTAGCACCCACGAAGCGATCAACCTCTATCAGCAGGGCAACGGCAGCATGGACTTCTGCCTGGCCGACATCGCCACCAAGGCGGAGCGCGCCGGGCTGGGCGCGGTGTGCGCCCAGGTGGAGCAGGCTCAGGCGGCTTGCTCCCGGTCGCAGAGGCTCGATGAGGCCTGGGCAAACACCCGCCATACCGGGCTGCCCAGCCGCGGGGCCGCCGCCAAGACCGACGTCCTGATCGATCGCACGGTGAAGCAGATCAGTGATATCGCGCAGACCTTCGCCTCGATGCACCGGGACTCTCCCCGCAAGGTCGCCGGCCAGCGTCTGGTCGACAGGGTCTTCCCCCGCGGAGTCTTCCCGATCACCTCCCAGCGCTTTGAGGAACAGCGCGTGACCGTCGACCTGATTCTGGAGCGTTTGCAGGGGGAGCTTGCCGATGACATCGCGCTCCTGGGGCTCATTGAGCTGGTCGAAGACCTCTCGGCCTACAACAAGACCTTCGGTGAGCAGCTCTCGGTGCATGATGACCTGCTGACGTTTGACCGGGTGGCGGATGCGCGTCTTGAGGCTCGGGAGGCCTATGCCGGGGTCATTGTGATGATTCTGGCCGGTACCCTTACCAATAAAGAGCTGCGTGCGGAGCTGCTCGCGTCGGTGCGCGACCAACAGGGGCGTCTGGCACAGCACTACCGGCGTCGAGGCAAGATTGCGGCGGTCGACCGGGCCGACGAAGAGGTGTCGAACGAGCCTCTTGGCGAGGGCGATGATATCGTCGTGAGCCCCGGGCCTGCTACAGATTGATCCTAGACCCTCTTCTGCGGGACTGAACTCACACGCCGGGCGGACTCGCCCGGCGTTGTTGATCGGGATAGTGGCAAGCGGTGGTAAGGGGGATCCTTTGTGGCAGGCCTGAACCTCGATTCGCTGCCGGGCCTGAGTGCACCGGCTCGAAGGTGAGTCCCGTCCGAAACGCTCCGATACCGGGTCGTCTGGTACCCAATCACCCGTTTGGGGGTGAGGGCGGCCCTGCCACCTGGGAGTTGACCCGGAACCTCGGCCAAGACCTTCCATCCGGGATGGCGTTCGGGTCTCACAACAGCGGGTGCCGGCTAGCGGCGTGCGCGACTCTATCCCTCACGTGGGGTAGGGGGCGGCCCTTTGCCTTGCCTCTCGGGTCCAACAGGTTGGGGAGCACCTCCACTCGCGTTGCGACTCAACACCCATCACCTGCGGTACACGACCCCTCAGGTTGCGACTCACCTCCGAGAACCAGCGCCGAAGCTCTACTTGTAACCCCTTGTCACACGACCCATACCCCGCCTTGCCGCCTCCCGGCATTGATTGCTACGATTCCTTCACGGAACCTCCCCCGAAAAGTGTAGGATTCAGCGCTCTCCTCAAGGCACGTCGCTCTCCCCCGGCGGCCCCCCCCTTCGCAACATATACAGGAACGCTCGATGACCGATCAGCTCCGCGCGCTTCAGGAACAGTTGGCCTCCGACCCGGGTAACCCCGATATCTTCAAGGCGTTCCAGTCTCTGTGCTGGGAAGCCGGCCTCTGGCGCCAGGCCCTTGATGTGGCTCGCCAGCAGGCTCAGGTGTCCACGCTCAGGCCGGATTATGCGGCCATGGCTACGAGCCTCCAGGACATGGCCAATGACCTGGAGCCCGGGCCCGAAAAAGCCCAGGTTCTGCTCGCGCTGGGGGACCTCTTTATCGAGGAACTTGCTCAAAGAGCCGAAGCCATGGAGGCCTATCAGGCCTCGTTTAAGGCTCACCCCGAAGATGCGCTCCCCTTGCAGCGCGCCTCCGCCATCTACCTCGAGTCGCGGGAGTGGGATAACCTGCTGACCACGCATCAGATCGAGGTCCGCATCGCCTCCGATGAAGCCGAGCGCGAGCGCCTGCTCATCGCGATCGCTCAGATCAAGGCCGAGCATCTCAAAGACCTCGAAAGCGCCACGGACACGTTGGCCCAGATCCAGGAGCCGGGTCCCCTGGCGCACCAGCTTCAACAGCTCTATGCGCGGGGCGGTACCGTGGCCCAGGCCATCGCCGAGGCCGACGAGCTGGCCGCGGCGTTGCTCGACGAAGGGGAGGGCGCGGACGCGGCGATGGCCTGGTTGGAGGCCGCTCAGCTGGAGTACGATCGCCTCGATTCGAATCCTCAGCAGGCGTTGGTCTACGCCCGAAAAGCGCTCTCCGCAGATCCCGAGAGCGAAGATGCCGCGCTGGTCCTGGAGGAGCTTCAGAGCGAACTCGCTGCTTCAGATGCCCTCGATGCCGACGAGCAACCCGCGGACAACGTGGACGCCGCCGATGACGAACCTGACTCGCCGGCTCCTCGCAGCGTGAAAGGCTTCTACCAGGCGATTCCTGCGTTTGACGGTGGCATCGACGCGGCCCGAGAGGCGCTCCAGGCCGACCCCGCCAACGTCTCGGCGCTGGCCGCGCTGCGTGCCCACCTGCGCGAAGAGGGCGATCTTGCTCAACTCGCTCAGACCCTCGAACACTCCGTGCGTTACCTCCGTAAGCGCGATGGGGAGTGGGAGGTCATGACCGAACTCGCCAGGCTCTACTGGCTCGAGCTCGGAGACGACGAACGCGCCGAGTACTTCTTCAAACGCCTCAAACTCCTGGATGAGGCCCACCCCGATGTCTTTGCATTCTACGAGGCCTACTTCGAAGACCAGGGCGACTGGCGCAAGCTCTTCTCGCTCCTGGCTTCCCGCGTTTCCCAGGTCGATTCGCGCGAGGAGTCCTGGCTCATCGCCGAGAGACTCTCCGAGATCGCTGAAACCCAACTCGGCAGCGCCGAGAAAGCCATCGACGTCTGGAAAAACTTCCTCCGGGAGTACGCCGGCGACGAAGAAGCTCGCCGCCGTCTGCGCCACCTCTATGAGGACCACGGCAAGTGGAACGCCCTGGTCGACCTGATCAAAGACGAGGTGCGAGAGCTGGAGGCGTCCGGTGACGCCAGCACGGCCGAACGCATCGCGCTCTACGAGGAGATGGCCGACATCTACCGGGTGCGCCTCAACCTCGATTCCATGCTCATTACGATCATGGCGCAAATCCTGGAACTCGACCCGCTCAACCCTTCGGCCTTTGGTCAGCTCCGAGACCTTTACGAGAAGAACCGGCGCTTCAATGACCTGGCTGGGCTTCTCTCGGACGCCGCCGAGCGCAGCGTGGAGCAGGGCGATATTGGCATGGCCGTAGGCCTGCTCCTGGAGGTCGCCGACATCTGGCAGGAGCGTCTTAATAACGTCACTCAGGCCATTCCCTATCTGGAGCGTGTCGTCGCCATCGCTCCGGAGGAAGTCCCGGTGCGTGACCGCCTGCGCACCATCTATGAGCAGCGTCGTGACTTTCGCTCCCTCTTTGATCTGGAGGTCAAAGAAGCAGTCCTCGAAGTCGGCGACGAGCGTCAGCGCCGCCTGGGCGAGCTTCTGGAGATGGCTCGTGAGAAACTCCGCGACCCTGAGCGTGAAGCGCATGTGCTCGAAGCCCTCATCGAGACCGAACCCTCCGAGGTCCTCCTTGACGATCTCCAGCGCGCCTACCGCCGCCTGGAGCGGTGGTCCGCGCTCGCTGCACTCCTGGAGTCCCGCGCGCCGAGCTTTGACCCCGATAAGGCGCTTGCCACCCGGGAGGATGCCGCGCGCCTCTACCAGGACCAGGCCCTCCAACCCCATGAGGCTGCCAGGGTCTGGCAGAGCGTGCTCGACGAGCATCCCGACCACTCCGAGGCCTTCGAGCGCCTCAGCGCAATCTTTGGCCAGACGGCCCAATGGGACCTGCTCGAAGATCTCTTCCTCGACGCCGGCCGCGCCCCCGAACTCTACGAACGCCTCTCCGAGCTGACCGAGGGGCTTGAGGACGGTGTCGTCGTAGAACTTCGAGAACGTCAGGTGCGCATCGCCGACAACGACCTCGACGACCCCGAACTCGTCATCCATGCGCTGGAGGATGTCCTCCTGCGCGCCTCGGACGACTCCGCGCAGGCCCTCGTCTACGAACGCCTCCTCCCTTATTTCTGCCGGGCCGAGAAGGTCGATGCCGCCCTTGAGGCTCACCACTTCCTCCTGGCCCGCCAGGAGGATGCTGGCTCACGTGTGCAAACCATGATTGCCCTGGCCGATCTTGAGGCCAAACGCGACCAGCCTGATCAGGCGCTGGGCTGGGCCTTGAAGTGCTTTGAACTCTTCCCGGCAGACCTCGAAATTCTCGACGCCTCCACCGCCTACGCGCGTGCGGCATCCATGGTGCAACCCCTGGTCGACGCCTGGCTGGACAGGGCCCAGAGCCTCGAGGACGCCAACGCACAGGAGACTCTCTTCTTGCGCGCCGCCGCCTTGCTGGCTGGCGACCTCCAGCAGATCGATGACGCCATTCACTGGTACGAAGTGCTGCGCGAGCGCCGTCCCGAATCCATCGAGGTGCTCGCTGCCCTTGACCCTCTCTACCAGGAGGCCGGGCGCGCCGATGATCGCATCCTCGCACTTCGCGCCCAGATCGACCTGCTGATTGAGGCCGGGGCCACCGACTCTGACGTCGTGGACCAACTCTCTAAGATCGCCGACGTTCAGCGAACCCTTCTGGGCCAAAAGGAAGAGGCCCGCCAGACCTACATGGAGATCCTCGACCGCGACCCCGACCACCTGGGAGCACTGCGCGGGGTCAAAGAACTCCATCGCGCAGACGACCGCTATCAGGATGTCGCCGAGTACCTCATGCGGGAGATCCCCCTGGCGGTCTACGAGGGCCCCGATGCAGTCTGGGCCGCTCGGATGGAACTCGGTGACCTGATGCGGGACCACCTCGAGGACCAGCACGGTGCGCTGCGCGCCTATGCAGAAGTCCTGGGGGAGAACCCCGCACATGAAGGCGCCCTCAACGCGGCCCGCCAGTTCCTGGCCCGCGATGACTTCGCCCGGGATGCGGCCATGCTTCTGGAGCCCATCCTGCGCGACCAGGCCAGCTATGAGCCCCTGGCCGAAGCGCTTGAGGCTCGCCACCGTGTCTGTCAGGACCCCTTTGAAGAGCAGGAGATCCTCGACGAACTCATCCCGCTCTATGCCGACGAACTCAACGACGTTCCAACCGCCTTCGAACGCGCCTGCCGCCAATTCCACATCGATCCCGAACGCGATGATATCTGGTTGCGCGTCGAGCAGCTCGGGGCGCGCCTCAACCGCTGGTCGTTGATCGAGGAGATGTTCACCGCTCAGAGCCCGCTCGAAGGTCATCTCTCCCCGACGCGCTTTGACCTCCTGCGTCACCTGGCCGCCATCCGCGAACATCAGATGCAGGACCGCGAGCGGGCCCTCCAGGCCTGGGAGCGCCTCCACGCCTACGACCCCATGGACCTGCCCACCGTAGAGGCGCTGGAACGTCTCTACCGGAAGGAGGCCCGGGTCAACGATCTGGTCGAGATGCTGCGCAAGCGCGCGCTGCTCGTGGACCTGGATGACGACCGTATTCGCTTTCTCCTCGAAGCCGGAACCCTCCTCGAAGAGGCGCTCGACCTCCCCGTCGACGCCACCGAGGTGTTCCGCGAAGTGCTCGCCATGGACCCGGAGCACGAGGAGGCCGTCGACGCCCTGGAGCGCCTGTTGCGCACTCAGGAGGCCTGGCACGACCTCGATGCCTTGCTCGCCGAACAGGCCGAACAGACACTGCAACCCGAGCGTCGTCGTGCCTTCCTCTTCCGGCTGGCCACCCTGCGATTCGAGCAGCTGGAAGATCTCTCCGGGGCCCTCTCCATCACCATCGACCTCCTGGAGGACAACCCCGGCGATGATGCCGTACTCGCCTTTGCTGCTCGCCTCGACCAACGCCTGGCCGAGGATGGCTCCTGGCCCCAGCTCCGTACCGACCTCGCCACGACCCTGGAGCCCATTTACCGACTTCGTGGGGAGTATGAGCGCTTAGACCAGGCCCTCAGCGTTCGCCTGGACATGAGCCAGGACATCTTCGAAAAGCTCGAAATCCTGGATGAACTCGTCGGATTGCGTCAGAAGAAGCTCGCCAGGCCGCGTGATGCCTTCGACGCCGTGGCGCAAGCCGTGCGCCTGCAGCCCGATGATGAAGATCGGCGCAAACGCCTCATCGAGTTGGCCAACGCCGTAGATGCCCTCGACGAAGCCGCCCACACCCTGGAGCAGGCCGCGGCCGAAGCCGACAGCTTCGCCGCCGGGGCCATCTGGAAGCGCGTCGGACAACTGGCAAGCCAGAAACTCAACGACGCTTCCCGCGCCATCGCAGCCTTCGAGCAGGCCCTGGAGCTCGACCCCAACGACCTCGGCGCGATGGAAGCCCTGGAGCGTCTCTTCGAGGCCGTCGGGGAGACCGAGAGCTTGAGCGCTATCCTGCTGCGTCAGGCGGACGTCGCCGACAGTGCTCAGCGCCTCAAACTCCTGCGCCGAGTCGCCATCCTCCAGGAACAGGTCCTGCATCTGCCGGTGGATGCCATCGACACCAACCGCCAGATCCTGGAAGCCGCTCCCGATGACCTGCAGGTCATGGAAGCCCTGGAGCGTCTCTATGCTGCGGAGGCTCAGCACTTTGAGCTGGCAGAACTCCTCCAGCGAAAGGCCCTGACGGTCGAAGAAGGCGCGGCTCGCATCGGCGTGCTCGCCAGGCTGGCCGAGGTCTATGAGCGCGACCTCAACGATGTCGAAGAGACCGTCGCCACCTACCGCCGTATGCTGGCCGACTCCCCGGGGCATCTCCACTCCCTGGCTCAGCTGGACCGTATCCTCTCGGCGGAAGCACGCTGGGCCGACTGGGTCGAGGTTGCCCGACAGCGCCTCGACAGCCCCGCAGCCCGCGACCCCGACCTGCGCCTGGAACTCGAACTCAAACTCGGTCAGACCCTCGCCGGCGAACTCTTCGCCGTGGAAGAGGCGCTGAGCGTGTATCGAAGCATTCTGGGCCGCATCGACTGCCAGCCCGACGCGATCGAACGCCTGGAGGCGCTCGCTCAAGACGACGCCTGGATCGAAGAGGTCGCGCCCGATCTGCGCGAGGTCTACCGGCAGCAGGGACAGTGGCAGAAGCTTCTCGACCTGCTCGAGCGGCTCAGCCTTCAACTCCTCGACCCGGCTGACAAAGCTACCGCGCTCTTTGACCGCGGGGTTATCGCTCGCGACCGCTTCGACGATGAGGCACACCTCGCCATGAGCTGCTTCGCTCAGGCCTGGATGCTGGAGCCCGACCGTGAGAGCTACGGGGAGGCGCTGATCTCCCTGGCCAGCCGAAAGGAAGCCTGGGAGACGCTGACTCAACATCTGCGCGAAGTGCTCGAACGGGCCATCGAGCCGGCCCGAATCCTCGACCTTAACCTCAAACTCGCGGTCATCTTTGGCGATGCACTCGCAGATGAGGTGGAGGCTGAGATGCACCTGCGCGAGGTCCTCGCCATGGAGCCCGGTCACTCCGATGCGCTCCCGGCGTTGATGGCGCTGCTCGACCGGCAAGAACGCTGGCATGACCTCATCGAGATCTTCGAAGAAAGGCACGAGGTGCTGCTCGATTCCAAACCCTCGGAGTCGCTGACCTACCTGCGCAAGATCGCCGCGATGCAGGAAGAGCAGCTCCAGGACGCCTTCGCCGCCGTAGAAACCTGGAGACGTCTGAGCGCGCTGGAGCCTCGCAGCCCGGAAGCGCGTCAGGCCCTGGTCCGTCTGCTGGAGAGTCAGTCGCGCTGGGACGAGCTCGCCGACCTCTACACCGACATCGCCGCCGCCTCGAGCCTGCCATCCGAAATCCTCCAGGCCGAACTGGCCCTGGCGGACCTCTGTCGAGGCCCCTTGGCCGAGATTCAACGGGCCGTCGAACTCTACGGCCGGGCGCTGGAGATTGATGCCGGGCACCCCTATGCCATTGATGCTCTGGAAGGTATCTTTGCCGAGCATTCCGATTTCCGAAGCAGCGCCGGGGAGTTCCTGGAGCCGATCTATCGCGTCCGCAAAGATCGCCCGAAGCTGGCACAGATTCTCGACGCGCGCGCAGCTGCCAGTGACGATACGGCTCAGCGTCTAAACTGGCTGCGCGAACTGGCGCAGATCGTCGACCGCGAACTCGACGACCCGGCGCGTGCCTGGGATGTGCACCGTCGCATCTTCGCGTTGGCTCCCGCCGATGAACCTGCTCGCCAGGCCCTGGCTGAACTCGCCAGTCGGGTGTCCCCGCCTCAGGCCGGCTGGGAGGCGCTTGCCGAACACTACGACACCATTCTGCGAGAGAGCTATGAGGTGGACGACGTTCTGCGGTCCGCGCTGCGCGTAGAGCAGGCCGAGATCTTTGCCGATCGTCTCATGGACACGCCTCGCGCCCGGCAGGCCATCGACCTGGCGATCCAGGTCGCCCCGGACTTTGAACGCGCCCTCGATCTCCGTGAGCGCCTGCTCGCCCGGGACGAAGACTGGCAAGCCCTGGTCGATCACTATCGCTTCCTGGCCGAACAAAAACCCGACGCCGGCGCACAATGGCTCGAAAAGCTGGCGCTCCTCTTCGAAGAGGTCCTCGGAGACATCGAAGCCGCGGTCGATACCTACAACATCCTTTTGGAACTCGACCCCGGCTCAACCTCCTACCGCACCTCGCTGGAGCGCCTTCTGGGGCAGGTTGAGCGCTGGTTCGACCTGGCCGAAATCTACCGGTGGCGCATCGACGACGCGCTTGACCCGCGTGTCGTGATCGAGAACCGCTTCAAGCTCGCCAGACTCCAGGAGTCTCAGCTCGATGCCCTGGAAGAAGCCATCGCTTCTTACCGCACCATCCTGGAGGAAGAGCCCGCGCATGGTCCCTCCGTTCGCGCACTCGAAGGACTACGTCACGATCTCCAGCGACGTAGCGGCTCCTGGGAGCACCTGCGCCTGCAGCTGGTGGACCTGCTCCTCGAAACCTATGACGAGGACCGCGCCTGGCAGCGTATCGACGAACTCCTCGAAGAAAAGGTAGCCCTCCTCGAAGACGTCGACCAAAAGGTCCAGACGCAGGTCGAGCGCGCGCAGCTCATGCTCCGCATCAGCGAAGACAACGTCGAGCGCGCTCGCGCGCTGACGACCCTGGCCCGGGCCTATTGCCTCGACCCCTCCAACGCCGAGATCGAAGAGCTCGTCGAGGTCCTGGCCACCGACCTCGACGCCTGGCAGCGCGTCATCCCCATCTACCTCAGCGCGCTGGAAGGCTCCGATGACGTCGCCCACCAGGGACGCCTCCTGGCGGCCGTCGCACGCATCTACGAAGGCCCCCTCGAAGACAAAGAGAGCGCCATCGCTGCCTACCAGCAGAGCGTGGAGATCTCCCCGGACGCCGAGGCCACGCTCTCCAAACTCCAGCAGCTCTACGGTGAACTCGCCAGATGGGAGCCCTTGGTCCTGATCTTGGAGCGTCGACTCGAGGACACCTACGACGCTGAGGAGCAGCGTAGCCTCCGCATACGCATCGCCCGCATTTACGATGAAACGCTGGCGCGTCCCGACCAGGCACTGCGTCTCTACGAAGAGCTGCGCCAGGAGGACCCCACCGACCTCAGCTTTGTCGTCGTCATGGAGCGGCTCCTGGAATCCCTCCAGGACTGGGAAGGGCTGGAGGCGCTGCTTCTCGACAAGCTCGGCCTGGTCGATGGCGACACCCTCCGCTCCCGGGCCTTTCATCGCCTGGGCGAACTCCGCCGTGATCTGCTCAATCGCCCCGATGATGCCATCGCGAGTTACTCCGATGCGTTGGCCCTGAACCCCGAGGACACCCTCGCTCTCGACGCGCTCATCGATCTCTACAACGTCCATGAGCGTTGGCCCGAACTTCTCGACGCGCTCATCGCTCGGCAGCAACTTCACGACCCCGCCGAACACGACGCCATCACCGCTCTGCAGGTTCGACAGGGAGACGTGCTGGCCGAGCACCTCAACGACCCTCTGCAGGCCCTGGAGTGTTACGCCTCGGCGTTGGCGCTGGACCCCCAGAACTACCTGGTCCGAGGGGCGCTCTTCCGCTTGATGACCCGGCCCGAAGTCCTGGTCTCTGCCGGGCAGGCCCTCCAGCAGGCCTACCGTGCCGGTGAAGAATGGGATGAACTCGAAGCACTCTACGAGCGCATGATCGAACTCATCCAGGTACCCGAACAGCGTGCCGGGCTCTACATCGACCTGGCTCAGCTTCAGATCGATGCCTTTGAACTCCCCGTTAAAGCCTTCGCAACCCTGGGCCGCGGGCTGCGAGATGTGCCTCAGGTGGACTTCCTCAGGGAGCAACTTCAACTCCTGGCCCAACACCTGGGCTACGAAGATGATCTCGTCGCGCTCTACGAAGAGGCCCTGGAGCTGGGAATCGACGATCTTGAGGTGCGCCGTTCCATGCACCTGGCCGCCGGCCAGGGCTATGCCCAGAGCATGGGAGACGCCGAGGAAGCCATCCGACACTTCGAGGCCGTGCTGGAGATCGACGAGTATGACCTCGACGCGCTCCGCTGGCTGGATCGCATCTACCAGGCCCTGCAGAACTGGGAGAAGCTCACCGCCGTCCTGCGCAAGAAACAGGCGGTCGTTGACGGCGAAGAACTCCTTCAGACCAACTTCCAGCTCGCCTACCTCCTCGAAGTCGCCTTTGAAGAGCCGCTGGAAGCATTCGACCTCTATCGCCGGGTGCTCCTGGAAGACCCCATTCACAGCGGTGCCATCGAAGGGCTGGAGCGTCTCAGCTCGGTTGAGACCCTGCAGGCCGACATCCTGGAGCTTCTCGAGCCCACCTATCGCGAGGCTCAGGACTGGGAAAAACTCACGCGTCTCTACCTCATGAAGCTCGAGGGCGTGGAGTCGGCCGCCGAGCGCGCTGATCTCCTGCGTGAGGTCGCACAACTCGAATATGAGGAACTCGATAACGTCGAGGCCGCCTACGCTCACTGGGGCAGGGCGCTTCGAGAAGACCCTCACGACATTGATGTTCAGGAGAAAATCGAGGCCATCGCGCGTGAACGCGGGCTCTTCGAGGCCCTGGTCGTGCTCTACGAAGATATCGTCGAATCCCTCAACGATCCGGTCCGGCAGCTCGAACTCGCCGAGCGTGCCGCCGGCTGGGCCACCGAGATTCTCCACGACGACCAGCAGGCCGCCGCGCTCTACCGAGTGGTCCTGGCTGTGGAGCCTCGACATCCCGAAGCCCTCACCAACCTCGAGCGAATCGCGCGACAGCAGGGCGACGATGTCAGCCTGGAAGCCGTCCTCTCCGCGCGTCTCCAGTCCTCCTACGATGCGGCAGAACAGGCTCAGATCTACGCCGAACTCGGCAGGGTGCGGCTTGGACTACAAAACCACGCCGGTGCCATCGAAGCCCTGGTCGGATGGACCGACCTGGAAGGCGATGATCACGAGGTTCTGGAAACTCTCTGTGGGCTCTACGAAATCACCGAAGCATGGCACGACCTGGCCTCGACGCTGGAGCGCCTCCTCACCCGCGTTGACGAAGACGCCCATCGCCTCGAACTCCTGAATCAGCTGGGTCAGGTGTGCGGTGAGCGCCTCGGTGAGCACGCCGATGCACTCAGCGCCTACGAGCGCGCGCTGGAGTTGGCTCCCGAGGACCCGCAAATCCTCCGCGCCCTTGAGGAGGTCTACCAGGGCCTGGGAGACTTCCAGGCGCTTCGTGACCTCCTGGCTCGCGAACTCGAACAGGCCGATAGCGAACAGGAGACCGTGCGTCTTCTCCTGCGTCGTGCGCGTCTGCGCTACGACGTCGACGCCGACGCCAATGCTGCCATCGACGACTATCAGGCCGCGTTTGCGCTGCGTGATGATCACCCCGACGTCATTCAGGCCCTCGGAGAGCTCTATCGCAAGGAACGCCGCTGGGACGAGCTCCTCGCCATGCATCGCCTTCACTTCGATCGCGCGCCCGATCAGGAGGCCCAGGTTCACCACCTCCTCATCATGGCGCAAATCTGCCACGAGGAACTCCAGCAGCTCGACCAGGCAGCCGGCTTCGCGGGTACCGTCCTGGAAGCCGACCCCCATCACGGCGAGGCCCTCGACAGGCTGGAGGCGATCTATCGGGCCCAACAGGCCTGGGAGAATGTGATCGCCGTCATCGATCGCCGCATCGAATCCTGCGATGACCAGGCCCGCTATGACCTGATGCTCCTACGCGCCCATACCCTGGAAAGCGACGCCGAATCGCCCGAGCTGGCGGCCGAAACCTACCTGGCCATCCTCGACGCGTTCCCCGCCGATCAGGCCGTCTTTGAGAAACTCGATGCGCTTTACCTGCGCGCTCATGATCACCAGGGCGCCTACAACCTGCTGGCCCGTCGTGCACAACTTGCCGAGGGCGATGACCAACGTGTGATGATCTTGCTCCAGATGAGCGAGCTGGCTCGCACCTCTCTCAATAACGACGCACTCAGAATCGCTCCCCTCGAAGAGGCCCGCGGCCTGGCTGGCGATGATTTGAGCGTCGTGGAGCCGCTCCTCGATGCCTACATTGAGGGAGGCCTGCTCGAGAAAGCCGCGCCTCTCTTGAACTCGGTGATCGATTCCCTGCTGGAGGCTCGCCAGATGAAAGACGTGGTGCGCTTCTACCACCTGCAGGGCAAGCTCGCCGAGCAGGGCGGTGATGAACAGGCCGCCCGTCAGGCCTATGAGGCGGCACATAAAATCGATGCCACGTACATCCCCAACCTCCTTAGCCTGGGCAAGCTCTCCTTCCGAAGCCAGGACATGGAACATGCACTCAAGATCTTCCAGATCCTGCTCCTGCATCAGATGAACATCAAAGACAACTCGGACAAGGTCGAGGTCTACTACCATCTGGGAGCGATCCGTCAGGCCACGGGCGACGAGCGGGGAGCTCGGGACATGTTCAAACGCGCGCTGCGCGTTGATGCCGGGCATGCTCCCAGCCAAGAGGCCCTGGATGCCCTGGGCGCCTGAGCCCGAAAGCCCCTTGCAAGCCGCATAAAAAAGCCGCCCGTTAAGGGCGGCTTTTTTATCGACTCAACATAAGCTCACTTCACTCGCTTTGAGGCATCGGCGCCAGGCGTACCAACTCGACACCGTTCATGGTCAGGGTTCCATCAGCACCGTTGTCGACGACCGTCAACTCCTGAGTCTCCCCCGAGCCCAGGCCAAGGATCATGCGGCCACCGGGCTTGAGCTGCTTCACCAGCGCCTGCGGGAGTTCCGGCGCGGCGGCGCTCACGATGATCCGATCAAAGGGGGCCCCGGCCGGCCAGCCTTCCTGCCCCTTGGCGCAGTGAACCTCGACCTGGTCATAGCCCTGGCGCGCCAGGCTATCTCGGGACCAGTTGGCCAATTCACAATGGTGCTCAACCGCAACGACCTGCGCTTTTATCTCGGCTAGGACGGCGGCCTGATAGCCACTACCACTACCCATCACCAGAATACGGTGGTCGGGTTCGACGCGCCCCAACTCGGTGATCATTCCCACCAGGTAGGGCTGCAAAGCGGTCTGCCCCTTACCGACGGGCAGCGGGGAGTCCTGATACGCGCGGGGCCGGACCGGCGCCGGAACAAACTGGTGGCGTTCCACCCGACGCATGGCGCCGAGCACGTTGCGATCCTTGATCCCCCGCGCCGCCAGCTGCTCATCGACCATTCGGTCGCGCTCTGCCTGGCGCTCGCCAGCGTCGGGGGCGTCGCTCGGGGCGATGGTTCCCATCTTGCCCCCGGACTCTACAGACGCCGCCGGGCCGCTCTCGGTAGCCGGGCGCTCACAGCCTCCGAGGACCAGCGGGGCAACCAGGGCAGCTGCCACCGCCAGGACGATGTGCTTCAGAAAGGGGCCGGACATAGAAGCCCTCGCAGATAATGTGCTCAGTGGGAGAGCAGGTCTTCAAGCAGAGCCAGAGTGCAGCGCTCGACCATCTCGAAGACCTGTTCAAAGTGTTCGGTTCCGCCGCCCCAGGGATCCGGAACGTTCTGGCCGCGAAGCCTTTCCTGCGGCTCAAAGTCCCGTAGCAGCAGGAGCTTCTTTCCATGTGTGCCGCTCAGCGGGCGCGCGTGGGTCAGATTGGAGCGGTCCATCGCGACCAGCCAGTCGAAGGCGGCGAAGTGGGAGCTGGACAGCTGCTGGGCCCGTTGATGCGAGATATCCAGTTTCAGACGCTCCTGCGCCACACGAACACTCCCCGGATCCGGTGGCTCTCCTACATGGTAGGCGCTGGTGCCGGACGATTCGATGTGGAAGCGCGTCCCCAGATCGCGCTCCTCGACATGGTAGCGAAAGAGGGCCTCGGCCAGCGGAGAGCGGCAGATATTTCCCAGGCAGAAGAACATCACCCGGGTTGTCGGGGCCGATAGACTCACAGGGCTCTCCGGGCACAGAAAGACGCGGGCTCAGAAGTTGATACGGCGGCAGGCACCATTGGGCTGCACGGCGACCTGCGCGCGATCCTGGCGCCACAAAAACGCGAACTGGTTCAACATAAAGCCCACACCCTCTGCAGGGTTCGGGGCCGTGGCCAGGTCGAGAAGCACCTCCATCGCGTAGGTCGCGCCCTCGACATTGACCTGATAGCGATAAAGCGCCTTCTTCCCGTCTAATTCCTTCGAATAGATGTTGGACTCGCCAGGGGTTGGCAGATCCTGTGGCCAGTTCTCGGTGGGGAACCCGGCATCTTCCAGCGCTTCCAGAGACAGACTCATCGTGATGCTCCAGCGTCAGCGGGGCTCACTCGCCCCGAGGTCGGTCCAGTACGTTTGCGGCATAAGGCAAAATTTCGCTGGTAGTGTGCGCGATTGACGCCGTGCTTTCAAGCGCCCCGCCCCCTCCATATTGCGACACCTCCCAGCGACCCTACCTTTATCCCAGAGGTCCATCACAACCAGGGGGGAGTCATGCACCAGATCGGAGCTAAGGTGCGCGCGGTGGTGCGCTATGCGCTGGTGGCACTGCTACTCGCGAGCGGGGGCGGGGCGTGGGCGTGTACGGGAATGGGGCAACGTCAATGGCGTCCGCCACAGCGCGCGGTCCTTCCGCTGGTGGAAGAGATTCGTCCCCCCTCCACCGACATGCGCTTTGTTCAGCGCTGTCCGGGGCGTCCCTATCAGCCGGCCCGCACGGGGCCCTGGGTACGGGCGGCGTCGGAGCGCTTGAGTCAGGAGCACGGCTCGGCCCACCAGTCCTACGATCAGATCGTGACCACCGGCCAGCCGGTGATTCTGCGCGCTCGACTCGCCTATGGCACCGAGCCCCTCACCGATGAGTGGGTGCGCGTGTTCTTTGGTAGCTGCGAGAAGGGCTGGACCCAGGTCGGACATGTGCGCACTGATGAGCAGGGCAGGGCGGTCTGGCGACTCGCCAGGGAGCTTCAACGTGGGAGTTATGACTATGTGATGCAGGTCGTTGGCGATCGTAGCTTTGTGCGTGGCACGATCTGGGTCATTGCGCCGGAGGTTCGGGCGGTGGCCTTTTCTACCGCTGCTCTGATCACCCCAGGCGCTGCCCCCGAGGAGACGCCGGAGGCGCTGGTCAGAGGAGAGGAGGGCGTCGATGAGGAGCGAGCGCTAGGGGAGGAGGAGGCGCAGCGCTCTGAGCAGAAGCCTTCTGACAGCGAGGTGGAGCTGGTCCCGGGGGCGTTGGCGTTGGCCGGACACTATGCTCGTCAGGGCTATCTGGTCGTGTATTTATCCGACGGCTCTACAGGCAGGGAGTTGACCGCGGAGCGTCTGCAGGCGTTGGGGTTTCCGGGCGGCCCCTTCTTGCGGGCGGCCGAGGTACAGGAGGCCTGGGAGCCGGAGCCGCCTGGTGACGTGTGGGACGACGCCTCGGAGCGGTCGACGGGAGGCGGTCCTACCGTTCCGATTCGCTTGACCCGGCACTTTGTCGACCAGCCGGATCGGGCGCGTCTCTGGGCCCCGGCCGGGCTGAGTGCTCAGGAGGTGGTGGAGTTGGACCCCGACGCCGGATGGGAGGCCTTGATTCAGACGCTGGACACCACCGCTCGCCAGCAGGGTGATGGCGCGGGGGCGCGTCAGATCATTCGCCCGGAGCATCGGGTTCCGAACTACCCCCGGCGCTCCCCACGTCCGTACAGATAATCGGCCAACCGATGCGCCACCGGACCTCCGGCAAATGACCTGTCAAAATCAGTTGAGAGAGCGTGGCTCCAGGGGTATAGACTCCAGCAGGTCTTTGGGTCCCGCGAGGTCATTATGGGCGAACAGGAACGCCTCCAGCAACGACTCCTGGGGAAGGTGAAAAGTGCGCTGAAGCGCTTTGAGTTTCTGGCGGAGGGCGACCATATCCTGGTCTGCCTCTCCGGCGGGAAAGATTCCTATACACTGCTCGACATGCTTATGGCGCTGCAACGAGAGGCGTCTTTTAACTTCCAGATCACCGCCTTTCATCTCGATCAGAAGCAGCCCGGCTACCCCGAGGGCGTGCTTCGTACCTACCTCCATGAGGTCGGCATCCCCTTCGAGATCTGCGAGCAGGACACCTACTCTGTCGTGCAGGAGAAACTCGCTCCCGAGGCCACACCCTGTTCACTGTGCAGCCGCATGCGGCGAGGCATCATCTACCGCCGGGCAGAGGCGCTGGGCTGCAACGTGATCGCGCTGGGTCATCATCGTGATGACAGCATTGAGACACTGCTGCTCAACCTCTTCTATTCGGGGCGAGTGCAGGGGATGCCGGCAAGCTACACCACGGATGACGGTCGTTTTCGGGTGATTCGCCCCTTGCTGCTGGCAGCCGAAGACGAGATCGCGACCTACGCCAGCCTGCGTGGGTTCCCGATCATTCCCTGCAACCTCTGCGGGTCGGTGGAGGGAAAGCGAAAGTTGGTCAAGCGTCTGCTGACCGAGCTCGAAGAGGCCATACCGCATGTGCGCCACAGCCTGCTGGCGGCCATGGGGAACGTGAAGCCCAGCCACCTCCTTGATGCTGACCTGGCCGCGCTGGCCGAGGCAGCTGCCGGAGCGCCTCAGGCACAAGGCTGTCACGAGGAGCCGGCGCTCTTCTGATGGCTTGATTCCGTTGAACTTCTAGTTCTGTGTGGATGCCCGTCGCTTCGGAACCGCTCTGAGGGTGGTCCCAGCACGTGTTCCTCGTGTTTGGGGTCGGCTGAGGTCAATCGCGGTTCACGCCTTTCTTCGCGCGGCACGAGTTCCGATGTGCCGCCGCATTCCGTTGTTGTAAGTGCGCGCGGTTCATCCTGGGCTGGCGCATCCCCGGGCCTGCAAGGGGCCTACGAGGTACGGTCATGGCACGCGCATCCACCGTTGATACTACCGAAGGGAGCCTGGTCGGGCGCTCCGTACAACTGGCCTGGCCGGCGGTGCTGCAGGCCCTGCTGGTGAACTTCTACGCCTTCAATGACTTTGTCTTTGTAGGTCTGCTCGGTGATGCGGCGGCCACCGCCGCGCTCTCGGCGTGTTTTGCGCTGCTGATTCTGCACTTTACCTTCATCAAGGTGTTTCCCACCGGGGCCACCGCGCTCATTGCTCAGGCCTTTGGTGCGCGTCGACCGGAGCGCATCGGGGCGCTCTACCGAAGTTCGGTCTCCGCAACGATGGTGCTTTCCGTCGTCGTCGCTCTGGTTGGTGTGCTGGTGATGCCCTGGTTTGTGAGTCTGGCCAATGTCACGCCGGAGGTAGGTGAGCATGTGGCCGACTATTTGAGCATCATCTATTGGTCGACGCCGACCTTTGCGTTGATGCTGGTGATCGTCGGGGCCTTTCGGGCGGTGGGGGACACGCGCACGCCGCTCTATCTGGAGATTGGCAGCCTTCTGGTCAACGTGGTGCTCAACTACGTCCTGGTGTTGGGCGTCGGTCCTGTTCCATCGATGGGTATTAAGGGGGCGGCGCTGGCTACGGCCATCAGCCGTGCGCTTCCCGGGATGGTAGGGTTCTGGTTGATCTTACGCGGACATCTGGGGTTTGACCCTCGGGCCGGTACGCGAGGGGTGAAGGGCTGGTGGCCGGAACGTGCCCTTACCCGGGAGATGGCGCATATCGGGATCTTCGAAGCGCTCTCCGGGCTGATTTACGGCGGCGTCTATCTGATGCTCAACCGCATGGCCGGCGAGTTGGGGCCGGCGGCCCAGGGAGGCCTGGGCGCGGGGCTTCGGGGGATCGAATGGATTGGGTTTGCCTTTGGGAGCGGGTTCCTTACCGCGAGTGTCTCCATCGTGGGGCAAAACGTGGGGGCGGGTAAGGCCGACCGCGCCATGGGAGGTGCCTGGATCAGCGCCGGGCTCAGTGCGCTTTGTTGTCAGGCGGTCGGGCTGCTTTTTATCCTTTTTCCGGAAGAGCTCTGCCGGATGGTGACCGACGACTACGACACGCTCAGCTACGCGATGAGTTACGTCTATTACGTTGGCTGGGTGATGTGGGCGGTCGGTTTTGAGATGTCGATGTTCGGCGCGCTGGTCGGCGCTGGTCGTTCGCGTACCGCGCTCCTGGTATCCGGGGGATACAATCTGCTGCGCATCCCGGTAGCAGCGGGGCTTCTCTTTGGTTGGGCATCTATGGGCGACGGCGTGCGGTGGGTTTTGTTGGGGCAGGGAGAGGCTCCGCCGGTCTCCGGTCCTTTTGCGGCGTTGGTCTGGACCATTGGCCTGACCTCGGTTCTGAAAGCGCTGACCTATGCCATCTTACTCAGTTCACGTTGGCGCAGGCTCCGGCGTTCCACGGTCCGCACGCGCGCCTATGGTGCGCGAAGCGTGCGGATGTGATAGAAGGGCGCCGAACACGTGATGAACGCGCGACAACCACACACTTTCGGGTCGAGGTAGTTGATGAAACCAGCGGTATTGATGGCGCACCCGCGTCATTTTGCGATCAAAGGCGGTGCTAATCCCCACACCCGAAATCGGGATAAGACGCTTAAAGAGGTCGACCCTACGGTAGCGCTGGAGCAGTGGAATACCTATGTGGATCAGCTTCTGGAGTGTGGTCTGGATGTGTATGTGATTGACGCCACTCCCGAGCTCACAGGTATGGTCTTTACGGCCAACGCCGGGTTCATCTACGGGCTCCGTGAGCGTAAGCATTCGCCGCAGAAGACCTTCTTCCCGAGCCACTTCATGGTGGAGCATCGCATGGGGGAGTCGGAGCGTTTTGCGGATTTCATGACGAACTTCGGGTTTCAAGTGGGCGACATCCCCGACCAGTGGCGTTGGGAAGGGGAGGCCGACGCGTTCCCGGTGCTCCGTGATGAGGACGAGGTGTGGATCTTCACCCACAACTTCCGTTCGGACACCGAGGTGGGGGATTGGCTGGAGAGCGGTCTGTTAAACCGCGATGTGCTCTCGCTAAAGCTCAGCGATGAGCGTTATTACCACGGCGATACGGCGATCTGTGACCTGGGCGACCATGTGCTGGTGTACCTCGACGCACTGGAGCCGGTGAGCCAGGAGCGTATCAAAGAGGCGTTGGGCGATCGCCTGGTGGAGATCGAGGAGAAGGATGCCCGGGCCTTCCTGGGCAACTCCTTCTATGTCGAGGTGGAGGAGCGTCGTCTGCTCTTTGTGCCGGCCGGTGTGCGCAAGAAGACTCAGAAAGACATCGCGAAGCTCGGCGTCGAAGTGATTGAAATCGACGTCTCGGAGTTCTTTGGTAAGGGCGGTGGGGGCCCCAAGTGCATGGTCTTCAACCTGGGCCTATGCGACCCGGCCGAGGCGGGGCTGACCGAGGAGCAGAGCGCGTTCAGGCATGCGCGCCACATCAAGAGTTTGCGACGGCGCCGCGGGCGCATTCGCTGACCCTTATGACCTCATGAGCAGCGGGGGGGAGGGTAGTGGCTCAGCGCCACGCGGTTGCCTTCGGGATCACGGGCGTAGATCGAGAAGTCGCTCTGCGTTTCGAGGCTTGCTCCCAGTTGGACGAGACGCGCAGCCATCGCATCGCGTTGCCCGGCGTCGATCGTAAACGCCAGCAGGAAGGGGCCGGCATCGACGCCTTCGGCCCGTTCTCGGGTGCGGGTGGTGTGTTCCACCATCAAAATGCCCGGGTTCAAATCCAGCCATACCGAGCGCAGGCGGCCATCGGGGTAGTGATGCTGCGTGATCTCCGGGAGAGCAAACGCGCGTTGATAGAAGTCAGCGAGGCTAGCGACGTCGCGCGCGCCGAGCGCGATATGATGAAGGCGAGGGGTCATGGGGGCTCCGGCCAGGGGGAGGGCGAAGGATAGGGCCACAGGGTGGCATGTTCTCCGCCGACCGGGAAGAATTTCGTGGCGTGTGCGCGCTGTGGTACACCAGCCCGGCGGCCGGCATCGGTCGTGTCGAGTCAGATAGGCGGGTCAGGAGTGAGTGTACGATGAGGAACGTGGTTCGAGGTCGGGGAGTGTCAGTCACCCTTAGAAGGGCTTTGTGTGCCCTCGTGTTGCTCGGGGCAACGAGCTGCTCGACGACTCGCAGCAGCACCACGGTGCTGGAGCAGGAGGCGCCGATTGTGGCGGAGTCTCCGCGGGTGCAGGCGCACTTTGATGAGGCCGTGACGCTGCTCCGGGAGGGGCACTATCAGGAGGCCGCCGAGCGTTTTCGTCTTTTGCAGGCGGAGCACGCTGACGACCGCATCGCGCAGATGGCCGAGCTCTACATTGCCCGGTCGTTGTTGGGCGATGTGGAGGCGCGCTTCCAGGCGATGGAGGCGGGGCAGTGGCAGGCGGTTCCGGCCGAGGTGCAGGCGCTCTTGGCCCCGTTGGCAAAAGCACCGCGGGTCGACGACCGCGTGCGCTACGGGGCATCGGCCTATCTGGCACTCAGTTACGCGCTCAACGCCCAGCCCGATGAGGCTTTGGCCGAGCTGGCCGGTTATCCCGGCGCCTCGATGAGTCCGGCGATCCTTGAGCAGGACCGGCTGTGGATATGGCCGCTGATCGCCGAGGGGTTGCAGGGAGCCGAGCGCCGAGTGGAGGCGATGGAGGCCTGGGCTCGTACCTTTGATACCACCGGTCTGCCGGTGCGCGCTGGCGCGCACGACGGCGCCACGGCGCCCTCCACCATCACAGGCAGGGAGGGGCTTTCGGACGAGGGTGCAACGAGGGCGCCGAGTGGCGAGGAGAGGCCGCTGGAGTTTGGTGATGGGGGTTCGTTAAGTGCGACCCAGGTGATGGCTGTGTCGCGGGCCTTCGATGCTGCGGATGGGCTCAGCGAGCGCCAGGCCGCCGACCTCCTTAATTCCGAGTCGGGGTTTTTGCGGGCCCTGGGGACCTGGGCCTACGTGCGCCGGGAGGCGACTCAGCGCCTGGATGAGCGCGAGCAAGAGGCGTTGCTGGAACTCTTTAACGAGAACGCCCCCTATTTTCTCTCGATGGGCGTGGCCGACCGCGCGGCGGAACTCTCCATGACCATTGCGTCGCTCAGCGGGGCGCGGCGTCTGGCCATCGGGGCCTTGCTCCCCTTGAGTGGTCCGAATCGGGCGGTGGGGTACCGGGCGCTTGCCGGGATGTTCATGGCTCAGCAGGCTTTTCATGTGGCCGGGGAGCCCACGGTTACGCTGATCATCGAAGATAGCGCTGCCGAGCCCGTCGCCGCGTTGGAGCGTTTGCTCAGCCACGAGGTACTTGCCGTGGTCGGACCGCTTGACGGGCGTGTGGTCGCGCAGCTGCGCGAGCCGGTCACGGAGGCCGGAGTGCCGATGATCGCGCTTGTTCCGGAGGCTGTGGACTCGGGAGATGCGGGGCAGAGCACGCTGCTCTTTCGGAACTTCCTCAGTGCGACCGCGGAGGCTCAGGCGATGGCGACCATCGCGTATGAGCAGCTTCATGACCGTCGGGCGGCGGTGGCCTATCCCGACATGGGGTATGGGCGCGTGATGGCCCGGGCGTTTGCCGAGGAGTTTCGGGCCCGCGGGGGGCAGGTTGTGGCAGAAGTTAGCTACGATCGTTCCAGCTCGAACTTTGTCGATACGGCCCGCGCGGTCGCTCGCCATAACCCCGATGCGCTCTTTATCCCGGACTCCGGGAGCAAGATCGCACAGATTAGTGCGTTTATGGCTCAGGAGAATATCTGGGGGCATGCCCCGGAGAAGCGTCCTGCGGCCCGCGCGCAGCGTACGTATGTGCACTATCTGGGGACGAGCCTGTGGCAAGATCCTATCGTCACTCAGCAGGCTGCCAGCTATGTCGAGGGGGCGCTGATTCCGGCGTGGTACTCCGGGAGTTTTGATGACGCCCAGACGCGGCAGTTCAGCGCAGGGTTTGAGGCGGTCTATGGGCGCCAGGCCGACTCCTTCGAGGCCTTTGCTTACGATTCAGTGCAACGCCTTCGGGAGCTGATGGTGGAGCGTGGGGCGGGGCGAGTTGAAACGTTGACCCGAGCGCTGCGCGGGGAGGATTGGGCCCGGGGGGCGACGGGGCGTTTTCGTTTCGATGAGCGCGGCGAGCCGGTCCGGGAGCTTCGGGTGCTAGAGATTAACTCGGGTCAGTGGGGGGTGTATGAGCGCAGCATCATGACCCCACTCCATCGCTCGGCGCGTTCTGACGAGCGACCTGATGGCGAGCTCCCTCAGTGAGAATGCCTGGTTCACCGCGTGTGGCGGCGCTCGGGTTGGCGCTGTTGATGACCTTCAGCTCGACGTCGGGGTGGGCGCAGGCTCCTGAAGGCCCTGCCGATGGGTTGGCTCCCCAGGAGGAGCGCGGTGATGCGCTCCAGGGACGTGACCGCGCGGCGCTGGAGGCCGAGGGGTTTGTGTTTGAAAGCACCGTCGAGCAGCGGCAGCGCGCCCACGCCACGTTGCTTGCGGCAAGTGCCGGGCTGGTGGTGCACGGGGTAGGGCATTGGTACCTGGAGGAGCCGCGCACCGCCTACTTTTTGGCCGGGACGGAGCTGGTGGGGTTGACGATGTTGGCGGGGGGGCTGGTCTTGAAGCTGCGTCCTACCGGCGCGCCCAACGTCGACCGATTTGATAACGACCTTCTCTTCCTGGGCATCTCCACGCTGGGGAGTTCGTGGATGGTCGACGTGTTGGGCACCGCGTACCACGACAACCTGGGGGTTCCCACCTCCACGCGGCGACATCATGGTCTGGGGATTCACCTGGGATATGAGTACATTCGCCCCACCAACCTGAGTATGCGTCATGTCGCGGCAGCCCAGGCGTACTGGCGTCGACGCACCTACGACATCGATCTTCGTGTGGCCCAGGAGCTAAGTCTGGGCATGAGCGACTATCGCCTGGGCGGTGTATGGCGTCCGTGGGTGGCGGCCAGCCCGGAGACCAGTATTGGTGTAGCGCTGCAGGGGGGATTCTTGCAGTACCGCCTGGATCGCCCCTACGAGCGGCTTCGCGGTGCTGTGGGAGTGGTGGGTTCGCTCAACCTGGGGCGGCTCTTTCCACACCTGGATCAGATGGCGCTCGGGGCTCAGGTAGGGCTGGCGCTGCGGGCGTTTCGCTTTTCACCCGAAAGCCTTACGGGTACCGGGTGGCGTTGGGGGGGCTGGACGGTGCCGATGCGAGTGCAGCTCGGGTTGAATCTGACCGACGAGCTGCGCTTTCTGGCGGCGTTTGAGCGCGGTCAGGGCGACTGGTTGCTCAGTTCGAACAGTCGCATTGGGGTGCCGGTGTTTCGACTGCACTACCGCAGTACCAGTCGTCTCGACCTGCGCTTCTTCGCGGCATTTGGTGATGGCGTGAGTGCCGGGGCGGGGTTGGTCTTCTGGGCGGGGGAATAAAGCCAGGGGGCGCTCGCGCTTTCAAGCGCGTTGCCAGTCTTTGGCAGCTCGTGATACCCCAGAGAGCCTTGAGACAGGCTCCCCATGTGGCCGCTGAAGCGCTTCGGTGGGGCCTTTTACACCATCTGCAACCTCTGCCCGCGAGGAGCATTGCATGCTCGCAAACCTCCTGACGTCGCCGCTTTTGGCCGAGGCCGCTGCCGGCCACAAGAGTGTCATTGAGATCGTGATGGACGCCGATGCCGTCGTCACGGCCATTCTGGTGCTCTTGATGGTTCTCAGCGTCGTGTCCTGGTACATCATTGGCTATAAGACCCTTTACTTTCGACGGGCGCAGGCCGAGTCGCAGAACTTCATGGATGTGTTCTGGCAGTCCAAACGCCTGGACGCGATCTACCAGTCCTCCGAAGAGTTTCCGCGGGCGCCGGTTAGCCGGGTGTTTAAAGCTGGCTACATCGAACTCTCCAAGCTCAAAAGTGCGGGGGAAGTGGGTGGGGCTGAGTCTATGCGCCAGCAGCTTGGCGACATAGAGAACGTGGAGCGTGCGTTGCGCCGAGCGTCGCGCACGGAGATGACCGAGCTGGAGAAGCTCGTTCCCTTCCTGGCGACGGTGGGGTCGACCTCTCCCTTCATCGGGCTCTTCGGTACGGTGTGGGGCATCATGGTGGCCTTCCTGCAGATCAGTTCGGAGGGCGCAGCCGGGATTGACGTGGTCGGGCAGCCGATTGCCGAGGCGTTGATCGTGACGGCGGCCGGGCTCTTTGCCGCCATCCCGGCGGTCGTTGCGTATAACCTCTTTGTTAACAAGATCAAGGTGTTGGGCGGTGAGATGGATAACTTCTCATCGGACTTTCTCAACATCGTGAAGCGTCACTTCTTTAAGTAAACCTCTTCCCAGGGACAGCCCATGGCTATGAGCTCCTCATCGGGTGGGGGGACGGTGCTCTCCGAGATCAATGTCACGCCGCTGGTCGATGTGATGCTGGTGCTTCTGGTCATCTTTATGGTGACCACACCGCTGATTGAGCAGGATGACGAGAAGCGCGAAGTCGAGATGGACCTGCCGGTCACTCGCGACAACGAAAGCCGCGTGAACCTCGAAGAGAGCGAACAGATCATTTTAGAGATTAATCAGGAGCTTCAGGTCCTCATCGGGGATAGCGTCCTGGTGGATTGTGGAGCGGCTCTTCAGGAGAGTTCCCCGGAGCGCTTTGAGCCCTGTTTCGATGAGCTTCAGGCCAAGATCGAGTCGAATCAGAAGCTTCAGGACGACGGTCGGCTCTATCTTCTGGGGCATCCGGACATTCCCTACGGCTTTGTGGTCGGGTCGATGAATCGCATCCGCCTGGCCGGCGTCTCGAATGTGGGCATGGTGACCAATCCTGAGTATCGAAAGGCCGAGCCGCAGTGACGAACGCACGAGCAAAGCCATTAGGGACCGGTACCGGTGGGCCGGTAGAGATAGGCGCGGGCATTGCGTTGACGCTGGCCCTGCACGGGATCATTGCGTTCAGCGTGTGGTGGGCTTCCACGCTGACGCCGGAGGAGCCCGAGCGGCTGGAGTTGGTCTTTGATAACGTGGAGCTGCTGGCTCTGGGGGAGGAGCGCGAGGAGGCGGCTTTGCCGCGGATCGCCAATCCCGAGCCCGCGGCACCGACACCGGAGCCCTCGGTGGAGCTCCCTGATGAGACGCAGCCGCCGCCCGAGCCTGAAGAGAACCAGGTCAACTTGCAGGCGGAGCGCCAACGCGAAGAAGAGCGGGAGCGTGAGCGGCAGGAGCAAGAACGCAAAGAGCGCGAGGAACGTGAACGACGCCGTCAGGCGGCGCTCAGTGCGCTGAGCAACCCGGACCGCCCATACAACGATGATACCCCGGAAGGCAGCCCGGATGGGGTTGCCGGCGGTACGGTGTCTGATGCGGCCTTTGCGAGCATGATGCGCACCTATCAGGCCCGGCTCCTCCAGGAGATCTTGCGGGTATGGTCGGTGCCCACCACGTTAAATGATGCTGAGCTGGGTAACCTGGCCGGAAAAGTGCAGGTCTACGTGAGACTCTCGGAGAGCGGGGCGATTGTCAGCCATGCCTTCCGAGCCCGCAGTGGTAATGAGCAATTTGACGCCAGCATCGATCGCGCCATCCGTCAGTTCCATGCCCAGTACGGGGGGCGCAAGCTGCCGCTGCCGGACCAAGATGATGTTCGACGCGAGGTGCTCCGTGAGGGGCTCTTGCTGACGCGGTGGGATACCACCGCACGTTGACCCCAGTGAGGGACTGAAGATGCGTAGACAATGGAGTAACACGCGTGGCCTGAGATCTCCCCGAGCGCTTGCAGCGTTGGCCTGGTTGGGGCTCTCGGGCCTGGCGTTCTCGGCGACCGCTCAGGAGAGTGAGGCCTCCGCGGAGCCCGCCAATGGCAACCTCTCTGGAATCGAGATCGAGGTCAGCGGGGAGGCTCGCCGCACGCTCTTGCCGATGGCCGTGCCCGACACGCTGGCGAGGGGAGGGGCCGATCCGGAGTTGGCTCGACAGGTTGCACAGACCTTGCGCCGCAACCTCGACCTCTCGGGCTACTTCCGTGTGTTGCCGGTCGATAGCTTCTACTTTGATACCCACACCGAGGGGCTGGCCGCCGCGGATATCAGTTTTTCCAACTGGATGAACGTCGGGGCCCAGGGGCTCATCAAGAGTTCGGTCCGGGCCGAGGGCGACCAGATTGCGCTGGATCTGCGTCTTTTCTCGGTCGACCAGGGGCGCCAGGTCTCGCTGAGTTGGTCGGCCACCACGGTGAGCCCGGATGAGGTGCAGGCGCAGGTCAACGCATTTATTAATGCGGTCATCGCTCACTACACCGGCGAGCCGGGCTTCTTTGGGTCGCGCATCGCGTATGCGCGCCGGGATCGCTCGGGGGCCAAGCATGTGTATGTGATGAATATTGATGGCAGTGGTGTGCAGCGGATCACCCGCAACAACGCCATCAATCTCTTGCCTTCGTTTGGGCCTGGCGGGGCGGTCTATTACACCAGCTATCAGGATCAGAACCCCGACCTGTGGGTCTGGCGCAACGGCCGGGTCTCGAAGCTCTCCAGCCGCAGCGGCCAGAACAGCGGCGCGGCCTATTGTGGAGGAAAGCTCGCGCTGACCCTCTCGCTGGGCGGTGACAACACCGATGTGTACCTCATCAACCCGGATGACGGTGCGGTCGTTCAGCGCCTGACCGATCACTGGGCCATTGATGTCTCTCCGACCTGGAGCCCTGATTGCAGCCGCATCGCGTTTGTTTCGGGGCGTTCGGGCGGAGCGCATATCTATCTGATGAACGCGGACGGGAGTGAGCAGCGGCGGTTGACCTTCCAGGGCACGTACAACACGACTCCAGAGTGGTCCCCGCGCGGCGATCGGATCGTGTTCAGCGGTCGGGATGAACGCAATCGTTACGATATCTTTGCCGTGGATCTTCAAGGAAATATTGAGCGTCTGACGCAGGACCAGGGCAACAATTTTGAGCCGAGCTACAGCCCTGACGGTCGGTACATCCTGTTTACCAGTGACCGTGGGGGGCGGGGTAAGCGGCTGTGGTTAATGAGCGCCGATGGCATGGTGCAGAAGCTCTTGACCGAAGAGGGCTCGGGATATGAGGAGGCGGCATGGGAGCGATGAAGTCTTTGGGGCGTGTGTCCGTGGTGGCCGCGCTGCTTGTCGGGCTGACGGGCTGTCCTAAGCCTCCGCAGGAAGCGTTGGATGCGGCCGAAGCTGCGGTGCTGGCTGCCGAGGGGCGTAAAGATTGTGCGGGTGAGAAGTTTGCGGCAGCCGAGGCGCTTTTGGCCGAGGCCCGAGCCCATGTGGAGGCCGAGGAGTTCGAGGCGGCGGAGCGAAAAGCCCGGGCCGCCGAGCGTCTGGCACGGGAGGCCCAGCAGCAGGCCGACGAGACCTGGGAGGATTGCCAGCGTCGACTCGAAGCGGCGCGGCGAGCCGCCGAAGGAGGTAGCTCGTCGGTGGAGGAGACGAGGGAGGAGCGCGAGCCTCAAGAGGAGCTTAAGCTGACCACGGTCTATTTCCCTTATAACAGCGCGGAGATCTCTGAGGCTTCGCGTCAGGCGTTGGAGACGAACCTGGGCTGGTTGCGTCAGAACCCCGATGTGGTCGTGTTGCTGGAAGGGCATACCGATGATCGCGGCACCTCGGAGTTCAATGTGGCCCTGGGGGAGCGGCGCGCGCGCTTCGTGCGTGACTTCATGATTCAGCGTGGGGTGGATGGCGAGCGACTGCGTACGCTCTCCTATGGCGAAGAGAAACCGGTGGCGTTCGGGCAGTCCGAAGGGGATTTCTCCCGCAACCGCCGCGTGGAGTTCATTCCGCGATGAATCCCGCGCGTCTTCAGGGGCCGATCCAGCGGCTGGAAAAGGAGCTGGGGTGCCCGGTTTTTGTGATGTTGGCCAGTTCTGCCGGCGAATACGCTGTTGACCTTGATGGGGAGGCCGGCGAACGCCTGGCGCGTCAGCTTCTGAGGCGTCATCGAGAGGAGTCGTTTGCCGAGGCGGCGCTGGTCATCGCGGCCCACGGTGGTCAGGTGCGCTTTGCGGAGACCCTGATGCGGACGCTGGAGCATCTGGAGGTCGCGTTCAGGGTCGTACTCCCCGGCGAAGTGAGTGGCGTCGGGGCAATGTTGGCGATTGCCGCCGAAGAGGTCGTGCTTCATCCGGCCGCAGGCGTGGGCGCCTGCGATCGCGGGCGCTGCGTCGTGGAGCGCGGCCCCTGGAGCGCGACGCTGCTGGAGCATCTGCCGCAGCTTCCCGAGTCCTTGCTCGGGGGGGAACAGGCCGCACAGACGTTATCTACGATTGCTCATCAGCTGCGTTACCGTGCCGAGGTCGGGCTCTGTCTGGCGCGACGGGTGAGCGCCCGGCAGATCAGCCCTGAGCTGGTCTCAGCAACCTCTCTGGAGAAGTTGGGAGAGGAGGGCGTCGCCGGAGCCGCGGCGCTCACCCGGGCGGGCGCCCGGGTGAGGCTGGCGTCCGACGCGCTCGCCGGTGCGCTGGAGGCACTGATGGTGAGGGCCACTGAGGTCTACGGACTCTTCGATACGCCGAAGGCGCGCTTTGAGCGTTCCATGGACTGGGCGGACGAGGTGGAGTTTGCCCCGGCCGAGGAGGTCGCCGGGGCGCTTCTGGCCAGTGGCGATATGCTCGAGCTCTATGTGCTCGACACGGGAAGTCCGGATCCGGATGCTCCGCGTCTTCATGGGCGCTGGGTGCAGGGGTAGGGGGAATAAAATCGCTTCGGGAGTGGTTTTTGATCGACTTTAGGCTTGCGCAGATCCCTGACAACCCTTAACTTTCTACATAAGCGGATGCAACCTGCCTCGCCCTTGACGGGCAACTTCACCAAAGAAATCGAAGAATGAGCTTGCGAGTTGCACCGGTCTGCTCTAGATAAGAGCGCACTTCGCCTCAGGGCGATATCCACGCCGGAGTGGCGGAATCGGTAGACGCGGCGGATTCAAAATCCGTTGGCCGTGAGGTCGTGCGGGTTCAAGTCCCGCCTCCGGTATCAAGCAACAAAGAGGGCGCTGGCCATAGCCAGCGCCCTCTTTGTCTCTGTGGCTGGCTTGCCCGAGCTTCGTGGCGGTGGTAAGACCAGTGGCACTGCTTGAAGCAACGTCTGTCGTTGGTTGGTGTCTAAGGAGAGAGTTATGTCGCAGGTTCGTGGCGCGCTGTTTTCGTGGGTAGCTCTTACGGTGTTTCTGCTGGCCTCGGTGGCCTCCGCACAGGATTACCGCTTCCAGGATTGGAGCGATGTCAGCTCGGTGTGTCCTTCGTGCGCTTCGACCTCCTTTGATGTGATCGAGTTGACCAGCGGGCAGGAGGTTCGGGGGAACGTGGTCGCGATCAACGGCGACTTCTATACGGTGGAGCGCTTTGGGGAGATTCGTACCGTGCCCACCACTGAGGTGAGTGCGGTAAGCTGGAAGGGAGGAAGTGAGCCTGCAGGGCTGGAAGGCCTGGATCAGATCGTGCTCAACAACGGGCATGTGCTCACCGGCGAGTTGGTCGTGGAGAATGAAGCGCCCGCGTATATGCAGCTGCGCAACAAGCTCAATGACAACACCTTTACGGTGTTCTCCTCCCAGGCTGCGGCCGTCTACAAGGACGGTCAAAAGCAATAAGCGCCACAGATTTTCAGAACGTAGAACGACGGAAGCCGCCCCGGAACACGGGGCGGCTTCGTTGCGTTGGGGCGTTGATGCCTGGCGAGTTAGAACGAGTGCAGCCGGGGGATGCTGCCGCCGGCACGCAGGGCCTCGACCTCGATTTTTGCCAACTCCAGCAGCCGTTCCTTGACCTCTTCCTTTGAAAAATGATCCCGGGCCAGGTTGGTGTAGAGCGTGTAGTGCATCGCCTCAGTTTCGAAGAGTTCGCGGTAGAATGCGGCCAACTCCGGGTCCTCGACGTTTTCACTTAAGATGGCAAAGCGCTCGCAGCTGCGCGCCTCGATCAGCCCGGCGACCAGGAGTTTATCCATGAAGGTGTAGGGCTCCTGGGGGCGGACGGCCTTGACGAGCCTGGAGGCGTAAGGAGCGGGCTCCAGGCGAATGAGCTCCACGCCCCGGGTTTCCAGAACGTCGAGCATGCGCGAGAAGTGGTCCATCTCTTCCTGGACCACGGCGCTGAGCTGGCGTGCCAGGCCCGCGCGGCCAGTGTAGCGAAAGATCATGCTCAGCGCGGTCGACGCCGCGCGTTTTTCAAGGTGGGCATGGTCGATGAGGATGGTGTCGAGGTGGTCGCGTACGCGATCAAACCAGCCATCATCGGTAGGCTCGGCCAGGTTGAGCATCTGGCGAGAGAGTGGGGCAGGGGCATTCATAGGAGGCTCAGCGTAACTCAATGGGGTAGAGGGGCAGCATCAGCGCCTGTCCCTGCTCGAAATAGAGGGGCCAGAGTGCGCGGGTTTCCAGAGTTTCCAGGGTTTGACGCAGCGCGCCCGGGGGAAGGGCGTCAACCAGGCGATGCGGCGACCGGGGGCTGTTTCCGGCGATGAAGGCGCCGAGCCAGGCTCGGAAACCCATCATGGAAGTCAGGCCGGTCGGTGCGAGTCGGGTGACGATATCGACCTGGTCGGTGCGAAGTCCGGCCAGGTCTTCGGCGCGACGAATCGCGTCGAGCAGGCCACCGAGGGTGTCCACGAGTCGGGCTTCACGGGCGGCCGTGCCGGTCCATACACGTCCGCGCGCGACCTTGTCGAGCTCGTCGGCGCTGAGCGGGCGGCGTTCAGCGGCCTGGGTTAAGAAGAGCTGGTAGAGGTAGCTCATCGTTTCGGAGACGCCGTCGATTTCGTCGTCACTCCAGCCGCGCCACAGGGAGAAGACCCCGGCGCGGGCACCGCGTTGCACCGGAGTCGAGGTCACCCCGGCGCGCTGAGCGAGGCGTTCGACGTTGAACTTGCCGGCAAAGATGCCCACCGAACCGGTCAATGTGTTGGGGGTGGCGAAGATTTCGTCGGCGCCCGCTGCCACGTAGTACCCACCGCTGGCGGCGACGTTGCCCATGGAGGCGATCACGGGCTTGGTACGCGCGAGGGCTCGTACCTCGCGATAGATCAGGTCACTGGCCCGAGCACTGCCGCCCGGGCTATCCACGCGCAGCACCACGGCTTTGACGTTGGAGTCCTGGCGAAGGTCCTGAAGGAGGCTGGTCACGCTGGTCGCGCCGGTCATGATGCTGCCGCCCAGCGGGGAGCGTCCCGAGCCGCCGTCGACGATGGCGCCGTCAATGTAGACAATCGCGATCTCGGGACGGCTTCCCCATTCTTCGTCCGCGATGCGGACCGGGTGATACCCTTCTTCGACGCGGACCATGGAGCCAAAGCGCTCCCGCATCACCGAGTTGAGCTCGTCGTCATAGACGAGCGCATCGATCAGCCCTCGTTCCAGGGCCTCATCGGGCAGGAGCGGGGCGTGATCGATGATCTCTTGAAGCTCCTCGGTCTCCAGGCCCCTGCGGCTCGCAATGCGCGAGGTCAGCTCCTCATAGATCTGATCGACATACTCGCCGGTCTGTTCCAGCGCTTCTTCGGAGGGGTGTGTTCGGACGAAGCTCTCGGGCGCCGATTTGTAGGCGCCAATGCGGATAAACTCGGCCTCGACGCCGATCGTTTCGAGCATCCCCTGGTAGCTGGTCAACTCGGCCTGCAGCCCGGTCGGGGCGTAGGGCGTGACCGGAAGCATCCAGATCTCGCGGGCCGCGGAGGCTGCATAGATCCCGGCGGTGGATGTGGAGCTCATCAGCGCTACGCTGTGCTTGCCGGCTTCGTGGAGGCGTTGGAAGGCCTGGTGCAGCTCCCAGAGTTGGGCGTAACCCAAAGCGGAGTTCCCCACGCTCAGGATGACGCCATCGACGGCGGCATCCTGAGTCAGGCCGTCGAGCTGGTTCATGATCTCTAGAAAGCTGCGGGTGGAGGGCCCGAAGAGTTCGGACTGAGCCTGCTCGGCGATGGATTCGTCGAGGTCCAGACGTACCCAGCGGCTGCCCGGAGCGATGAAGGAGCGACGGCTCTGAGAGCCCAGCCACACCCGTCCCCCCATGCCGACGAAGTCCGTACCCGCATCTGTGGCGCTCTTGCTCAGATGTGAGGCCACCGAAGCGCCGAAGGTGCCGGCGCTGATCTCAGCGCCGGCCGAGAGCGCGATGAAGCGCGACTCTTCTTCCTGGCGGCGATCGACGGTCATGGCACCGCGGGCAAAGATGCGGACCCCTGGATAGAACTCACCCATGATCCGTGGCTCGACGTAGAGCAGACGGTCGCCACGAACGTGATAGAGCTCGGTGTCGAAGACCAGGCGACCGTCAAAGCCGCGCAGGGCGAGTCCGACTCCGACACGGGTAGGTAGGGCGTGATCTTCGGAGAGGAAGGCGGGCGTGGCGTCGCGTATCATCAGGCCGGCTCCGAAGTGCGCGGAGGGGCGCCACTGCAGGCCAACATCAATGGTGGTCAGCGCGTTGAGACGCTCGTTGGTGCGGCTGCCGAATGTGTTGAGCCCAACCCCCAGGCTGAGCAGACGGGGCACCGCCAGGGCGCCTGCCAGTGTGTACTTGCGATAGCTCCCCAGATCAGCTCCCAGGACTGGGTTTCGCAGCCATTGCACCTGGGCGCCGATTCCTGCGAACCCGTTGCCCGCGGCCAGACTCAGGCCGTGGCCAGCGCCGAGCACATCGTCGTAGGTGTCCGAGGGGTAGAAAAAACGGTAGCCAAGCTCCGTGCCGGTCAAAAAGCCCAGCCCGGCCGGGTTGACCTCCAGGCTCGCCCCGTCGGATTGGGTGGTCAGGGAGCTATCGGGTACCGGTACGCCCCGGCTTGGGGTAGGGGCGGCGGCCCAGGCGGTCGACGCCATCAGGCTCAGGGTGGTGGCGGCGAGTGCGGAGCGAAGACGCAAAACGATCATTGAAAAGGTCCTTCCAGCTACAGGACAGGCGCCCCTTGAGGGCGCCTGCGAAAGCCATCATCGGTCAGTTAAAGTCGGCTTCGACGCCTTGTTCGGGCACCGCCTCTGGTGCGGCGGGCGTGGCCGGGGAGGCCGGCGAGGCGCCGCGCTCCAGCTGTCCGGAGGTCTGGATGATCCGGAGCACCTGATCGAGCAGCGTGCTGGCCTCGGCGTTGGTCATCGACGTGGTCACAAAGAGGTCGGAGGCCTGCTGGCGTACCGCCATGTTCTGAGCGGCGGGCGCCAGCCCGAACATCGCGATCATCGGGTTGCTCAGAGCCTGTCGGCGCATCGCGGCCATCTCTTCCGCCGAGCGCTTCGCGCTCTCGTCGTCTTGAAGCGTCATCACCACCGACGCCAGAACGCGTTCTTCAAGACGGATTCCCAGCGCAGCAAAGCGCGCGTTGCCCGGTGCTCCTTCGTATTTTGGTTTGATCATCATGACCACCCCCTGGCGCTGTCCGAGCTTCGCAAGCGCGCTGAGAAAACTCGCGCCGATACGCTCTGACTTGCCCAGACGTGTGCGAATCCGGTCGCGGTAGCCGCTTTCGCCGGTGACCAACAGCATCGTCTGCCCGGAGACGGCCCACATATCATGTCCGGCTTGCCGAACTCCGGAGACTTCACCGGCGCTTAAGGCCTCCGCACCGCTTTCTTCGGTCAGGCCTTTGATGATGTCGTTGGCCTTAAAGTCACCGCGAACCGCCATCACCGAGCCCTCCACCGCGGAGAGATCCAGGTCCCCGGGGGAGAGCGCGCCGCCGCCGAGCATGGCCAGGTTAAGCGGGGGGGAGTTCGAGAGGATGGCGAGCTCGTGGATGTCGCGGTCCACGCGAACCGAGAGCGCTTCTTCGACGGCGCGGATGGCCGGTCCGAGCGTCGGGTGGGAGCGCATCCATCCCAGGGCCGGCGAAAAGAAGGGGGAGTTGCGGGTGGCATCGACATCCACCGCCATGACCGCGTCATGGCCGCCGGGGAGCGTCTCCAGAAAGCCATCCAGGGCAAGCGCCGGGGCGCTCAGCGCCAGGCAGACAAGGGCCACGCACACCGCCAGGGCTGCGCGCGTCTTCGATACGAGGGTTGTCATGGCGATCGGGCTCCTGAAATCGGGGTGGCGGTCGGGTCGCTCGGGCAGCTCTTGGAGGTCTTTGGACCGGTCTTCAGTGGCGCTAACAGTAGGTTCGGTGCCGGAGAGTGTAAAGGCGTGGCCACGTTTGTCGTCATGGCTCGTTGCCCTGTAGGATGCGCCCGCTGATGGTCTAAACCGGCGTTAGTCGTGAATGATTCGCTTCCCCTTACTCCGAGTCTGTGATGAGTTCGACCTCTACCATTCCTCCCGAGTTTTTTAAGGCGGGCCGCACCGCGTTTCGCCCGGTGATTGAGGAGGGCGACGGGCCCTTGCTCTCCAGTAAATTTTCGGGACGGCCCTGGTTGGCCGTGAATGAACGCTGGCCCTGCTGCCCCAATTGTCAGCGGCCGATGCAGCTGTTTGTGCAGCTCTATCTTCCCGAGCTTCCGACCCCGGAGCGGGAGCGCCTGGGCGATACGGGCCTGCTGCAGCTTTTCTACTGCACGAGCTCCGAGCCGCTCTGCGAGGTGGAGTGCGAGGCGTATGGCCCCTTTGCAAAGAGCGTGGTGGCAAGGTTCATCGAAGCGCCCACGGAGGAGGCAAACACCACAGCCGCCGGTCCCAAGGAGCCCTTTGCGGCCAGGCGCATTGCCGGCTGGGACGCTCTCCCACAAGATCTGCCGAACTGGGAGGAGTCCGACGAGCTGGGGTTTGAGTTGAGCGATGACGCGTATGAAGAGCTTGATGAGCTCGGGGCTCCCTATTCGCGAGATAAGCTCGGTGGATGGCCCTTTTGGGTGCAGGGGATGGAGTATCCGGATTGTCCGCGTTGCCAGACGCGGATGGCGATGGTGATGCAGATCGACTCCGAAGATTCGCTTCCCTATATGTTTGGCGATATGGGAGTGGGGCATCTGACGCGCTGTCCCAACCACCCCGACGTGCTGGCCTTTGCCTGGGCGTGTTACTGAGTTCTGCGTCTGAAGCCAGGGATGCTGCGTTGAAAAGTCGCGAGAAGTGGATGCGCGTAGCGGTCGCGCTCTTGATGGTTCCGGCGGCCGTTGTGGTGCTGGGCGTGTTGACCTACGGCGGCGGGCAGGGCGGGGAGCTTAGCCCCATGCGCCTGGGCATGGGGCTTGCGGTGGGCTGCGCGCTGGTTGCCTGGCCTGTCCTGCTGGGCGTGCGCCGAGGCGGGCTTTTGAGTCTGCTGGTGCTGACGCTCGCCGGGCTTTTTCTGGGGGCACAGCGGCCCTCTCATGAGCGGGACTGGCAGCAAAATGTCTCCAGACTGCCCCGCGCTACGGTGGAGGGACGCGATGTCACGCTGCATAACGTGCGCGACTTTCGCTACGACGCCGAGGGGGAGGTGCTCCAGGCCCGCTGGTACGATGCGACCTACAACCTTGATGAGATCGAGCGAGCCTACTTTGTGCTTACCACCTTTGGCGGTGTGCCCGGGGTGGCGCATGTGATGGTTAGCTTTGAGTTCGCCGACGAGCGCTTCGTGGTGCTCTCGGCCGAGGCGCGGCGAGAGGAAGAGGAGCGCTACGACCCGCTGGGAGGGATGTTTCGGCAGTATGAGCTCTTTTATGTGGTCGCCGATGAGCGTGACGCGCTGGGGTTGCGGACCCAGACGCATAAGGACCCGACCTGGGTCATTCCCATGAACGCGGGCCCCGAGAAGACCGCGGAGTTTTTTGTCAACATGGTCGAGCGCCTGGAGCACCTGGCCGGGGAGCCGCAGTGGTATCATACGGTGTTGAACTCGTGTTCATCGAACCTGGCCACGCATTATGAGCGCATCAACCAGGTGAGCCTGCCGCCGGACTACCGGGTGCTCTTGCCCGGGTTCAGCGAAGAGCTCATTGCGGAGCTCGATCTGCTTCCCGAAGGAATGACACCGGAGCAGGCGCGAGAGCGTTTTCAGATCAACGCGGTGGCGGAGTCGGCTCCCCTCAATGAGAGTTTCTCGTGGGTGATTCGCGGTCGGGCTTCGAGTCCCTGAACATCGCACAGGCTCGTCTCGGCAGGGGCCAGTCCGGCGATGGTATGTGGCATTTAAAAGGTCTGTTTTCGGGCGTCGCGAGGAAGGTGTGAAGAGGACGCTGTGGTTGATGATGGCGATGGGGGTGACGGTGCTGGGGATGCTTCTGGGACTTCAGAGTCGTTTGATCTTTTACCCGGAGAGGCTGCCTGCGGACTTTGATTTCGAGCTGCAGCCCGGGGCTGAGGAGAGGATCATTGAGACGGCCGACGGTCAGCGGATAAGCGCGTTGCATTACCGCGCTCCGGCGCCGAGTGGGGTCGTGCTCTACTTTCACGGCAATGCCGGCAGCCTGCGGTCGTGGAAAGCGGTCGCCGCGGATATCGTGCCCCTGGGCTACGACGTGTTCATCGTGGATTACCGCGGGTTTGGAAAAAGCAGCGGACGCATCACCGAGGCAGGGCTCTACGAGGACGGCCGGGCCGCCTACGGGGCGTTGCTGGCGTTGGGTTACGCCGGGGAGGACGTGATCCTCTACGGGCGGAGCATCGGCAGCGGTGTGGCCACGCAGCTGGCCACCGAAGTCTCGGCCCGGGCGCTGGTGCTGGAGTCGCCCTTTACGCGGCTGCTCGATGTGGCGCGCGAGCAGATGCCCTGGGCGCTGCCACAGCTGACGCTGCGCTTTCACTTTAATAACGCCGAGAAGTTGGCCGGGGTGGAGCTGCCGGTGCTCCTGCTCCACGGTAGTCGGGACGAGCTTATCGGCCCGCATCACAGCCGGGCGCTGGCCGGGGTGTTGGAGGAGCGCGCTAACCTGGTGATCGTGGAGGGAGGAGGTCATAACGACCTCCCGGAGTTCGAGAGGTACGGCCAGGCGCTGCACGCGTTTCTGAGCGGTCTTAGTGCGGCGAAGCGCTCGGGCGCGTCGCCGCTCTGAGAATCAGAGCGATACTCAGGGGCGCCACTCCACCTGAAAGCCAATCATCGGACCTCCCTGGCTGAGTTCGGCGTAGCAAACGAGGTCGTCGGGGCGAGTCTCCAGACCGGAGGGGACATCGGGGCCGGAGGGGCAGTCGACCACGCGGGTGCCGCGGAGCTGCGCGAGCCCCACGGTGGGGGTGAAGAAGAGTGAGCCGCGGTCACCGTTTCCGTAGGCCAGTACTTTCAAGCCGACTTCTCCAAAAGCGTGCCCGGCGAATCCCGCGCCTCCCCGGGCGACGATCCAGGAAGACTTACCGATGGAGCCCGCCGGCACCTGAGCACTGCCGGCGGTGCCGCCGTAGCGAAAGGCGCTGGAGGTGAGAAAGAAGTTGTTGACGACCTCCAGGTGCAAACCGTCGAGGGCGCCCAGGCGCACTTTTTGCGAGATGGCAAAGCCCAGCTCGGCACCAAAGGCGCCGGTGTCGGAGTCTCCACTCTGGTAGGTGGAGGAGTTGATGGTGGTCGTGCCGACGCCCAGGCCCACTTGAAAGGGGGTGGTGTCGTAGGAGACGATCGCGGTGCCGATGGCTGCCAGCAGGTTGCCGGCCCGGGAGAATCCGATGGCCAGCGGGTCGATCAGGAGTTCGGCGGTCCAGGGGCCCGGGAGTTGGTAGGAGGCCGAGGCCTGGCTCAGCGTGCCGGCGCCGACGGTGCCCAGGGCCAGGAAGGGGCGCAGGGTAAAGCTCAGGCGGCTCAGGCCTCCCAGGCGCTCCGGGGCAAAGCGGCTGGCGGTGGCTTCGCGTTCGGTCGTGCGGGCCCTGGCGCCCGGGGGCACGCGTTCGGCGAGTCCCAGGGCGAGCTCGGCGCGGTCGGCGCTGAGTGCGCGCACCGGAGCGACTGCCAGGGTACGAGTGCGGGAGGAGGTCTCTCCGCCGGTGCCGAGTGGGACCTCTTCGACGGTGTAGAGTTCGATGAGTTGTCTGCTTGTCAGCCCCTGGTCGCTACCAAGATCGATGATGATGACACCGCGGGAGGCTTCGAGGACCTGGCCGCGGATCTCGGTGGCGGCGCTTGGCGGCGTCTCGGGGGAGGGGGGCGGTGATGTGGCGCCGGCTGGCAGGCGCGGGGCATCGGAGGGCAGGGCCTTAAGGGGCGTCGCGCTCTGGTGACGGGTGATCACCCAGAGCTCACCATCACTTCCCACGAGCGCTTCCACAGGACCCGGGGCTCGGCGGACCTGGACGTCCTCCCCCCAACTCACCAACACGCGCTGGTCGGCACAGGCGCCCACCTGTTGCTCGCCGGCGAGCGCGCGGAAGATCAGGTCGCAGCCCAACTCGGAGGCGCGGGCGTTGAGTGTGGCGAAGGCGTCGGTGTGCTCTGATGCCGGGTCTGCGGACGTCGTGCGCTCGACCGGCGGCTCGCTAGGGAGAGCGGGGGGCTCCTGAGCGGTGGCCGGCATGGCGAGCGCGGCCGAGACAGTGAGAGCGGCGCAGAGGGTGAGCGGGGATTTCATCAAGGGGGGCATGGTTCAATCCCAGGTAGGGGAGCACAGATCAGCGGGAACAATCGTAGAGGGGGGGGAGCATCCAGAACATTGTGCTGCACTGAGCGGGATCCACAAACGCCCCGGCACACCTGGGAGAGAGGAGGAGCCGGGGCGTTGGAGGATGACGAGTCGCACGTGAGTCAGGTCGCGGCCTGCTCCCGCTCCAGCTGCTGGGCATGCAGGCAAGTGATCACGGTCAGATGCACGATGGAGGGGACCGAGCAGGCAAGCTGCAGCACGTTTACGGGTCTGCGCATCCCCAACAGGATAGGACCGATGACCTCGGCACCGCCCAGCTGGTGGAGCAGTTTGTAGCCAATGTTACTGGCGTTGAGATCGGGGAAGATCAGGACATTGGCGTCACCCTCCAGTGTGGAGAAGGCGAATTTTTCGTCGCGCAGGTCTGGATCGGTGGCGAACTCCAGCTGCATTTCACCGTCGATGTTCAGATCGGGGCGGCGCTCTTTGACCAGACGCGTAGCCTCGGCCACGCGTGTGGCGTGGGGGTGGCGGCTGGCGCCGAAGTTGGTGTAGCTGAGCATCGCCACCCGCGGCTCCAGATCGAACATACGGGCGGTATCCGCGGTGGCTATGGCGATGCCGGCGAGGGTCTCGGCGTCGGGGTCGATGTTGACGGTGGTGTCGGCGAAGAGTTTGACGCCCCGCCGGGAGACGACCACGTGCATGCCGGCCACACGACTCTGCTTGTGGTTGACCCCGATGATCTGCAGCGCGGGTTTGAGGGACTCGCGATAGGGGCGCGTCACCCCGGAGACGACGCCGTCTGCCAGTCCCTCATGGACCAGCATCATCGCGTAGGGCTCCGGGCTACGCAGGTGGTTGCGGGCGTCGGCGATGGTCACGCCTTTGCGCTGGCGCATGCGATAGTAGACCTGGGCGAGGTCTTCGAAGCGTGGGTCACGCTCGTTGTCGAGGAGCTCAATGCCGGTGAGATCGATATCAAGAGCGCGGGCGCGGGCCTCGATCTGCTCCACGTCTCCCAGGAGAATGGGAGAGGCGATGCCCTCATCGACCAGGATCTGGGCCGCCTTAATGATTTTGTCCTCGGAGCCTTCGGGAAAGACGATGCGTTTGGGATCACGGCGGGCGACGTTGATCAGACGACGCATCAGGCCCTTGGAGACGCCCTGGAGGCGCTCCAACTCTTCGACGTAGGTCGGCAGGTGAAGTTCTTCACGGGCGACGCCTTCGGCCATGGCGGCCTCGGCGATGGCCGGAGCCACGCGCAGGAGGACTCGTGGGTCAAAGGGTTTGGGGATGATGTAGTCGGGGCCAAAGCGAATATGACTCTGGTCGTAGGCTTCGGAGACGACTTCCGGAACTTCTTCACGGGCCAGCGCGGCCAGGGCGTGGACGGCCGCGAGTTTCATGGACTCGGTGATGCGCCGGGCGCCCACGTCGAGGGCTCCGCGGAAGATGAAGGGAAAGCCCAGGACGTTGTTGACCTGGTTGGGGTAGTCGCTGCGTCCGGTGGCCATGACAACGTCGTCGCGGACCGCCATGACATCGGGGTAGGCGATTTCGGGATCGGGGTTGGCCAGCGCGAAGATGATGGGGCGCGGGGCCATCGACTTGACCATCTCCCCGGAGACGATGCCGCCGGCGGAGAGACCGACGAACACGTCGGCGCCTTCCAGGGCCTGTGAGAGAGTGCGTTTGTCGGTGTCCTGGGCGAAATAGCCCTTGTAGCGGTCCATCTCGATGTCACGGCCCTGGTAGATGATGCCGTGAATGTCGACCATGGTGATGTTTTCGTGACGGACGCCCAGGGACTCGTAGAGGCGCGCGCAGGCCACGGCGCCGGCACCGGCGCCCACGAAGACCACCTTGATGTCGTCGATGTCTTTATTTTGGAGCGCCAGGGCGTTGATCAGGGCGGCGCCGGTGATGATCGCCGTGCCGTGCTGATCGTCATGAAAGACCGGGATGTCGAGCGCCTCGCGCAGGGTTTCTTCGATCTCGAAGCAATGGGGGGCGGCGATATCTTCGAGGTTGATGCCCCCGAAGGTCGGCTCCAGTGCTTTGACGCAGCGGGCGAAGGCCTCCGGGTCGCGTTCGTCGAGTTCGATGTCGAAGGCGTCGATATTGGCGAGCACTTTAAAGAGTACGGCTTTGCCCTCCATGACAGGTTTGGAGGCCAGCGCGCCGATATCTCCCAGCCCCAGGGTGGCGGTGCCGTTGGTGATGATGCCCACCAGGTTTTTGCGGTTGGTGTAGCGGAAGGCCGCCTGCGGATCGGCGGCGATTTCACGGCAGGGCTCGGCGACGCCCGGGCTGTAGGCCAGTCCGAGGTCGCGCTGGGTGGAGAGGGGCTTAGTCGGCAGAACCTCGATTTTTCCGGGTCTGGGAAACTCGTGATAGTCGAGGGCGTCTTTGCGGCGGATGGGGCCGTTGTGCTTGGAGTTGACGGTCATTCGAGGGACTCCAGCGTGGAGGGCTCAGAGGTGGCGAGGGGGGCGGTATGCCGAGCGCAGCTCCGCTCAGCGAAGGAGGTCGCGGAGATCGGCCATGGCCTGACGGACTTCGAAGCGGGAGAGGCCCCGGCGCTGAAGCTGTCTTTCGTCGAGCTCCTGCAGACCTTGATAGTAGCTCAGCGCGCGTTGGCCAAGCCGTGTGCGAGCTGGCGAGTCGGGTTCCATCAGCTCGAGGGCATGAAAGAGCATGTCTTCGGCGCGGTCGTCGTGCTGATGCTCGGCGTAGAAGTCGAAGAGGTCCTGGTAGGCATCGGCCACGGTATGGGCCGAGAGCGCGGAGGCGGCGACCGGGTGGATGAGCAGGCGATGGAGGTAGTGCGCAGCGTAGCGATCTTCGTCCGTCAGGCGCGCCCGAAGCGTGCGATGAAGGGCGTCAAAGGCGACCTGCGCGCTGTGGTGTGCCGCGCGATGCTGCTCCCGTGCGAAAAGGAGGGTGGCGCGCAGGGCAAATAGCCGGCCCAGCGACGCCTGCAGAAGCTCATCAAGCGCCAGTAGATCGTCGCTTTCCAGGGTGCCCACGAGCTCGTGCCGGGTATGGAGCTGGTCGGCCAGCGCGCGGTCGAGAATCTCCAGAGCCAGCCGATCGTCAACGAGCTCGGTGCGCTTGCCGGCGACCTGTTTGTAAGCTCGGGAGAGCGCCTCCAGCGCACGCAGCAGGTGTTCGTTCTTTAAGATCATGGAACTTAAACGTCGGGAACGTGGTGGGGCGGCGTGGATCGGCGGCCTGGTTAACGCTCGCGGGGATCGTAGCCCAGGAGTTGATCAGCGAGTTCGGAGGCACTGAGCTCATCATCTTCCATGAGGTTGAGTGCTTCGGCATCGCTCATGGTGAGTTCCAGCGCGTTGACGACGCGTTGGACGTCTTCCGGGCTGAGTTCTCCTCGGTCGAGTTCCTCGAGCAGGAGGATCAGTTGTTCTCGGGTGATTCGGCGCTTCATCGCAGACTCCCGGGCCAAGAGTAGTGTGAAAGGCAGGAGCCTGAATCCATAACCACCCGGGAGGGCAGGGCCAGCTTAGGGGGCCGTGCTGCGTTGGGCGATGCCCTGGCGCATGCAGTTCATGTAGACGTCGCGATCATGATCAAGGGCGAAATCGCCGGCGTCGTTCATGACCATGGCCTGCTCAAAACAGCCGCGGTGAGAGGTGCCAATGGCGTCTGCGCAGATGGTCTCGTCATGTTGTCCGACACAGCGTCGCTCGAAGTAGTGGGCGAATTCGTGAGCGACTTTCGGATCATAGGGCGGTGTTTCAAAAAAGTTCACGTAAGACCAGGCGATGACACCGCCGAGAATGATCAATCCGAGCGCGAGTACGATGAGTTTGGAGCTTTGCATGGCTTCTCTTGCCTTCGGGGAGGAGGGCGCGCAGGCGCCGGAAAACTCCTCGACATCTAGGCAAAACTGACGTTATCAACAAGCCGGTTGTTCAAGGGCCCCCGGCCTTGACCCACCGGTGAGATCGCACGACGCGTTGCGTCAACAGAAGTCATTGAAACTTCGGTGTAGAGGTGTCATACTCCGCGCAGTTCATGGCAATTTGCTTGCGCGAGTTCTTACCGAGCTTTCGGAGCCCCGGCGTGACGTCGAGGTCTGGCAGCAGGGGGAGGGTTCTAAGGGGGCTGTTGGTATGAACACCAGAGCGGCTTTTAATTTCAGGTGATGGCATGTTACGCGTTCACCGGCCGCTCAAAATCCACGTCGTCGACGCGTAGTACCCCCGCCGGGGGCGTCGTTCGGATTTCCCTCTACGGCATGGTGCGTAGAGGGTCAGTTTGGACCGGGGAGGTCCCGGGTTGGCTCGGTCAGGCGACGGGCAGAGCTGACGCAGATCATGTTTCAGGAGTTACGCAATGAAGATTCAAGGTACGGTTAAGTGGTTCAACGCGGACAAGGGTTACGGCTTCCTTACGCAGCCTGATGGCGAAGATGTCTTCTGCCACTTCAGCGCGATTCAGTCCTCGGGCTTCAAGACGCTTCGCGAAGATCAGCGCGTTGAGTTTGAAGTCGAGCAGGGCCCGAAAGGCCTTCAGGCGGTCAACGTTGTGCCGCTCGACTAAGGTCGTTACGACTTAGTATCAGAGACCCCGGCGTCGTGAGACGTCGGGGTTTTTTGTGTTTTGCACGATGGGAGGGGGAGAGAGGCAGGAAGATCTGTGGAGTCCAGATGGACGGGGACGTGCTCAGCGGGGTGTCGATGCTAGAGAAATGGATGACGAAGAGGTGGCGAGGGGCTGTGCTGGGAGTTGTGCTGGCGATGCAAGGTTGTGCACCGCGGCCGCTTGCGGACCCCGATGATCGGGTGCAAGTACATGTCGTCGAGGTGATCGGCGGACCGGGCGGGAGGGTTCAGCAGGCGGATTGGGATTGGGCGGCACAGTCTCGTCACGTGCGCTGCGGGCTCGACGATATCGTTCATGATGATCTCAGCGATCGCGTGCTCGAAGGAGGCGACCCCGGATCCTGGGAGGCTCCGGTTACCGACCGGGACGGGCGTTGTGGAGATGATTACGAAAGCGCGCTTTTCCGCTTGGCGAATTGCGAACGCACTCGCCGGTCGCTGGCGCCCCTGGAATGCGATCTTCGGTTGGTGAGCCTGGGGCGTCGTCACAGCCGCGATATGCGTGAGCGCCGTTATTTTTCGCATCTGAGCCCGGAAGGAGCCACTCCTTTTGACCGCCTGGAGTCCACGGGAGTGGCATTTAGCTCGGCGGCGGAAAACCTTGCACTGGCTCCGACCGTCGCTCATGCCCACCGGGGTTGGATGGATTCCCCCGGGCACCGCGAGAATCTACTCAGCGAGACGTCGTCTTACAGCGGTGTGGGAGTCGTCGCTGGCGAGCAGGGATTTTATTTTACGGCGCTGTTTATGACGCCTCCCCGGTAGAATTGCGGCCGCGGCAAAGGGGCCGACCGGGCGTGTGCCGGCGGACGGAGCATTCATCTACGTAGCTCGCTGTGTGTTTTTTGGAGAGATGTTAATTTACATAATAGATATTATCACCTGGGGTGAGCGGGATAAAAAAAACCGCAGAGCCGAAACTCTGCGGTTGAATGACCGATGCTACTTAAGCCGGATCAGTCAAGCGGGATGACGTTCACAGCCTGCAGGCCTTTGGGGCCTTGCTCGACTTCGAACTCCACCTGCTGGTCTTCACGCAGGGTCTTGAATCCCGAGGTCTGAATGGCGCTGAAGTGACAGAACACATCTTCACCATTGGGCTGGCTGATGAAACCAAAGCCCTTTTGTTCGCTGAACCACTTCACTGAACCGACGAGACGCTGTGCCATGTTGCTTTCTCCTGTGGTGGAAACCCTTGAAATGGTAAGGTCGCCACCTGTCGCGCCACCCCTGGTAACGCGTGCCCATCTGAAAATGTGGGCTGTGGGTATGAATCGAGCGACGGTAAGCCGAGGACGTCGGTAAACACCGACGACACATCCCTCCAGGGGAGGGACGAAGCGACCTAAAACAGTGGCCGCTTCGTGGTCGTGCGCACCGCCGCGCCCATCCATAGTCGAAGAGTGACCCTGTGGCAAGGCGGGTCCGGGGTGTGGAGTGCGGTGTCACGGGCGGCTTAGCGCCAGGTTCTCGAAGAAGCGCAGGTAATCCGGACACATCTCGCGCTCTTCATCGTTAAAGGTAGACTCGGGCCCGCTGCAGTCAATGCGACTTCGGGGGGAGTCGCACAGGGCCATCGGGTCGGCGGGGCGCTCCATGAACTGGCGAGCGCGGTTGTTGGCGGTGGAGAGCTCGCGCAGCTTGCCTTCGGGATCGACGACGGCTTCGACCATGACGGTGGAGGGCAGTGCGTTCATGGCATCGGCATCGCCGGCGATGATGACCTGGCCTTCGAGTAGCGCGTGGTAGACGTCTTTCCAGCCCGGCGAGAGTCCCTGGCGGACGCTGTCGCAGGTGGGGGGCTCGGGGTAGCGTTGGTAGCCCTGGTAGTGTTCGCGAATCTCGGCATCGAAGGGTTCCAGATCCATGATGCAGAACGAGAGCTTGGTGCCGCGGGCCAGGGTACAGGAAGGATCGCGTTCGCCGGCGGTGTCGCATTCGGGGGTGGGGCTGAGCAGGGCAATGGTGAGCCAGTCTCGAAAGTGAATGTGTTCATGGCCCGGATGCAGCTCAAAGGCATCGGCGCCCAGGTCGATTTCGTCCTGACTGCCGTCGTTGCGATCGATCTTCTGGACGACCTGAGCCAGGGAGGGGTCGTCTCCGATGCCAAAGCCACGGCCTTCCAGATGCAGCGTGCCCACGCCGACGTTGGCCGTGCTGGCGCCGATTCTCAGGCCGAAGAGCGACGAGCCCGAGGGCATCAGGGCGCATTGCCAGAGGCGGTCGTCGAACTCGCGCACATCGACGATGATGTCGGGCAAGAGCTGATAGTCGCCATCGACCGGCCACAGGCCGAAGCGCTCATTGCGGCAGGGCCCCTCGGCGTACTCCTGGCCGGCGGGGCCGACGATGTCGTAGGGGCAGGTCTCAGTGAAGCCGTCGTGGAAGAAGTAGAAGATACCCGGGCGGTAATCGGGGTGGTCCACGCGTACGCGGTACCATTGCTCGGGGCCCAGGACGGATTCGGGATCGACGAGTTGGGGGCCAACGCCGCCCAGGCCGACGTTGGCGCCGTTGAAGCGCGCCGCGGTGCTGCGGGTGAAGTAGTCCGGCTGATTCCAGCGCAGCTGTCGGGGCCACTCCCAGCTGTAGCCGGTGGATTCTTGCGGTGGCCAGCGGTTGATGCGTAATTCGGCGCCGGGGATCGGATCGTTGCTCAGCGCGTCTTCGACGCTGCCCCGGGTGCAGCCGGGGGCCAGAAGTAAGCCCAGGGTGCCGATGAGCAGCACGATGGGCAGGCCTAACGGTGGCGTATTGAATCGTGTGGACACGTCTCCCCCCTTTGGAGCGCGGCGTCACAGAGCGGCGCTTGTCTGTAGCATGGTCGAAGTGTGAGTTTCTGGACGGCGACGCCATAGAGCGTAAACATGAGGCCGTCCTCGGCCAGTCTTCGGCCGGGGGCGCTGAGAGGCCCCCGGATTCCCGTACGCTGGAGCACTTATGGCAGGCACCCGTCCTTTCGTTATTGGTACTTTATTGAGCGGCGCACTGCTCAGTGTCGGGGGGTGTGTGGCCGGGGAGTCCGGCCCGGGGCCCAACAGCGAGCGGGGGCACCTCTTTGTCGATTTGGACGCCCCGGTTGCCGCCGGCTGGGAGTCCTCGGTGTTGATTATGGGGCCGAGCAATGGCGAGGAGATCTGCCGGGAGAGCATCGGTTGCTACGGGGATCATCACGCGCTGAGCGCCCATGAGGTGAGGGTCACCGGGGAGGAGGGCGCGATCGAGGTTGTGGCCTTTCGGGAGGTGGAGTTGATGGGGGTCCCGGGAGCGGAGGTGGTCCTGCGGGCTCTTGTGCCGGGGCAGGCGCGTGTGGAGCTGAGCTTTGATATTGAGGGGATGGAGCCGCCGGTGGAGGAATCCGAGGAGCCGGGGGGGGCGCCCCCGGAGCACTTCGTAGATGCGTTTGAGGTGGAGGTTCGAGAGCTGGCGCGTGTGGAGCTGCGCCGGACTTCGGGGGGAGTCGACCCCCAGGGGCGCTACGGGCGGTGTCCGGTACAGGGGGCCGGAGCGTATGTTTTTGACGATCCCACCGAGGTTGCCATCTTCATCGAGCAGCGAAAGCTCGATGGCGATGGCGAGCTTTTGCGCGGTTCGGGGGCTTTTGCGTTTGAGGTGGACCCGGAGGATGCGCTGGCGGTGTTTGATGGCGAGGAGAGCCTGCATCAGGTGCGCCTGGAGCCAGCCCGGGCCGGGCGCGTGAGCCTGGTGGATGATCAGGGGGAGGCGCAGCTTACCTTCCTGCTCAGTCGCCCCTCCGAGGTCGATGGGGCGCAGCCGCGTATGGTCGAGATCACCGCCGAGGGGCAGCGCGGGCTGGTGGTCAATCGCATGGTTCAGGGGCGCTACTATGAGCTGCAGCTCGGTCCCACGGTTGGTGGCGCCCCCCTGTGTGGAGGGGATGCGGTGGTCCAGAAGCAGGTGATGACACCGGTGACCTGTGAGCTGGTCAACGGTCCGACTTCCCACTCCGAGCAACTTGTCCGGGCACTCAACCCCGGTGAGTGCTGGGTGCGATTTGTGGCCGCCGAGGCCAACGGGGGGCGCGGAATCAGCGTCGATTTTCAGTTGGACGTTGACCCCGGAAGCCCCACCCATCCCGGACGCTGAGAGGCCTGCCCGGGGTCAGTCGGGTTTGCGCTCGAAGAGCAGCGCGTCGCTCATGGGAGAATCTCCGGCGAGCATCGCGTCGTACTCCGAGGCGCCGTCGAGGTGCTTGCGCAAAAAGGCCAGGCTGTACGCGTTGATGATCTCGAAGGCCTCCTCATAGGCCATATTGTCTTCGCCGCAGCCGTCGTTTTGAAACTCGGGGACGGCCGGTGCCAGCAGCTCGCAGAGGTTGGAGAAGGTGAAGTGGCCGGCGTTGGCGATGTCGATGCGCACGTGGTCCTGGCCGGCCATTCCCTCCCAGAGCGGGTCGCCTTCGTCTGGGTTGGGGAGCGTCAGGTCCTGGCCGGCGGTCCACACCAGGGTGGGGATGGTGATGTTGGCGATTCCGGGGAGAAAGACCTCGGAGCCGGCCGGAGTCATCGGCAGCGAGGCCTGAAAGCGTGCATCGAGAAACCCTTCTCCGAAGATCGCCGCGTTGTCCGCTTCAAAGATCTCGCAAATTCGCTGGCTGATGGTCCCGGCAGTGCAGCCGGCGGTGACGGCCGCCAGGTCGATGGATGCGCCGGTGGTGGCCAGGGTGGTGAAGCCACCCAGGCTGTGGCCGCTGATGGCGATCTTATCCCGGGAGGTTTTGCCATGCAGCGGGTGATCGGCCGGGAGCTGCTCCACCCAGTCGAGCACCGCGCTCATGTCCTGGGGGCGGTACACGGTGGACTCCAGGCGGACGGCGCCGCCGGTGTCCGAGAAGGTGTTCCCCTTGTGATCGGGGGCAATGACCACGAAGCCGTGGCTCGCCAGATACTCGGCGAAGAAGTAGCTCTGGATGCTGAAGCTGCCGTTGCCGTGGGAGAAGATCATCAGGGGAGCGGGGTCGCTATCGCGAATCGCCACGGAGGCATCCTGAAGCACGTCCGGGGCGTTGAGGACGTTGAGGTAGCGGGCGGCGCGTCCTTCGGTGTCGAAGGTGGGGTGCCAGATCGAGATGGTGATCTCGCGGGGGGCTTCCTGCGGGCCGCGGGGCGTGTAGATCAGCGATTCAAAGGCGTATCCCACGCTGTAGTGGCCGTGCTCGGTGAGGAGCCAGGGCTGCTCGGGGAGCGTGTCGTAAGGATCGGGGGCCGGGGTGTCGGAGAGGTGGCCGGCGTCGGGCTGGTCTGCGCTCTGATCTTCGCCGCAGGCCAGGGCGCCGCAGGTCAACACGCCCAGGAGCAGGATTCGCAGCGGCGTATCATCGTGATGAAGAAACATAAACGTATTCTCAGGCGTTGAGCAGCGTGTTGACCAGTGCGATGTAGGCCTCTTTGGCCTCATCATGAGACATGCCCTGTTTTTCGGCCCAGGCGTCGTACTTGGCGCGTTCGCGAAGTTTGAGACGTGAGGGCTGTTTGCCGCTGACGTCACCGGCGGTCGCCTGTTTAAAGAGCGCGTAGAGCGCGAGGAGGGTGGCGTTGTCGGGCGCGCTGCCCAGGGTCTGAACGCGGCGCGTGGCGGATTCGAAGTCGTTTTGGAGGCTCATTATGGCTCGACCTTTTCTGAGGGTTGGGGTAGGGAGCTTCTAAACTATCAGAGCTGTGAGGCGCAGCAAGCTGCGCTTTGATCAACCTCGGTCGGTACAGGTGGATTTGTGTCCTCCTCCCCGACGCGTATGTGGAGTGAATGATGTTGCAACGTCTGCAAGCGAGTCTCTCGGCGACCACCGCGCTTCGAGAGCGCCTGGGGGGGCATGCGCGCACGATCACGCCCACGCTGCGCCACGGCTGGTTGCCACGCAAAGCGCCGCGGGCAGATTTCTGGCGCACGCAGATCACCAACGAAGAGGGGCGCTCCATTGCGCTCTCCGGGATGTTCGCCGACGTGGCGGGCGCCACCGATCTGGTGGTGGTCTTGCACGGGCTGGGGGGCGCGGTGGACCGGGGCTATTGTGTGGAGGCGGCGCGGGCCGCACACCGGGTCGGGGTTCCCTGCCTGCGTCTGGCGATGCGCGGGGCCGATGGTCTCGGCGAAGATTTTCATCACGCCGGACTCACCGCCGATCTGGGGGAAGTGCTGGCGCAGCCTTTCTTTGAGCGTTTTGAGCGTGTGGCGCTCCTGGGGTATTCAATGGGAGGCCACGTCTGTTTGAAGGCCGCCGCCGAGGGCGTCTCCAGCAAGATCTGTGCGGTCGCCGCGGTCTGTCCGCCGCTGGATCTGGGGGCTGCGCAGCGCTGCATTGATGCGCCGGGTAACCTCGTGTACCGCCGCCACCTGCTGGCGGCGCTCAACGAGATCTACGCCGGGCTGGCGGCGCGCGGGAAGGTGCCCACGCCGGTGGAGCGGGTGCGCCAGGCGACGTCACTGCGAGAATGGGACCAGCTTACGGTGGTGCCCCGGTTTGGGTTTCGCGATGTCGATGACTACTACGAGTCGCAGTCGGTGGGCGGGCGTTTAACCCAGCTCAAGGTGCCGGCGTTGGTGGTGGCTAGCCCGGGCGATCCGATGATTCCGGCGCAATCCCTGCGTGGTCCGCTGGTTGCCGCCGCCGATCAGGTGGAGGCCCGCTGGGTTGGCGGCGGCGGTCACGTCTTCTTTGCGCCCGGTGTCGACCTGGGGTTTGAGGCCGAGCCCGGGGTCGAGGCACAGGTGCTGGCCTTTCTCCTGGGTGGGGGGAAGGGCGGGGCGTGATGTGACGGTGTGCCCGCCAGTGCGTGAGGCCTTAGAAAGCGCCGAAAAAAAAGCGTTCTCCGATACGGAGAACGCTTTTTTATGACACGAGGGCTTGCGCAGACTTAGAGCTGAGGTACCGAGCGCAGGAAGTTCTCGTTGTTCTTGGAGTCATGCAGGCGCTTGATCATCCACTGCATGCCTTCGACCGGGCTCTGGTCCATGAGGCGGCGGCGCAGCAAGGGGACCTGCTTTTTCTCGGTGTCATCAAGCATCATCTCTTCGCGGCGGGTGCCGCTGTTGGCGATGTCGATGGCCGGGAAGACGCGTCGCAGCACGAGCTCTTCGTCGAGTACGAGCTCCATGTTGCCGGTGCCTTTGAACTCCTGAAAGATCACCTCATCCATACGGCTGCCGGTCTCAATGAGCGCGGTGCCCACGATCGTGAGGCTCCCGCCGCCTTCCAGGTTGCGGGCGGCGCCAAAGAGCTGCCGGGGGATATCGAGCGCCCCGGCGGAAACGCCTCCGCTGAGCGTGCGACCGCCGGAGCCGGTGTGGGTCACGTTGTACGCCCGGGCTAGACGAGTGATCGAGTCGAGGAGGAGGACCACATCCTTGCCGTCGTGCACTTTTTCCAGGGCGTCGGTAAAGGCTTTTTCCGCGACCTTGATGTGATTCTTGGCGGCTCGGTCGGAGGTGGAGGCGTAGACCTCAAAAGGCATCTTTCGCCGGAAGTCGGTGGCCTCCTCGGGGCGCTCGTCGACCAGCAGGGCGATCTGCTCGATGTCGGGGTAATTGGCGTGGATCGCCTTCCCGATGGCTTTGAGAATGGTGGTCTTGCCGGCCTTGGGCGGGCTGGTGATCAGGCAACGTTGCCCCCGGGCGATCGGGGTAAACATATCCATGATCCGACCGATGTATTCATAGCGGTCGGTTTCCAGCCGGAGACGATCGGTGGGCTGAACCGGAGTGTAGTCGGCCAGCTTGTTGATCAGCGTGGGGAGGTCGGCTTTGGGCTTAGAGCTGCGGCGGTTGCCGCTGCGGCGGCGGCCGCGGCTGCGATTTCTACTCATGACAGCTTCGGAAGGGTAGATTAAAGGAAGGGTCGAAAGAGCGCGTGGGCCCGGCGAGGTAAGGACTGCGGGGCTCAACACGAGCGGGAGCACCCGGCGCGGGCGTACGAAGTCACGACTCCATAGTCAAGAGATAAGCACATGGCGCTCAAAAATGAAAACGAAAATTCACACGCCGGACTGCATCCGGCGCTGGTAGCGATTACCTGGGAGGCCGGGCACCGCTGGACCGCGGCACTCTGGGAGGATCGCGGATCGGACCTTAAAGGCGCGTTGCAAGGCCTGGTGGAGGCTCGCCTGCTGGCGGCACTCAGTGTGCCGCCGGCTCAGTATCTGGAGGAGCGTCAGGCCGCGGCGCCCCTCTCTTTTGATGTGGCGCTCTATACAGCGGTGGGGAGTGCGGGCCAGGCAGCGCTGCGGGAGCTGGGGTTTGCGCCGGTGGACGAGGCGTTTGATCGCGCGGCCCTCGAGAGGCTCAGTGTGTTTCGCAACGAGGCCCGTCGGGTGGGGGCCCTGGTGCCGGAGGATCCGCTGGAGCTCTGGCGCTTAGAGATCTCACGGCCGGAACCCACACTGAAGCGGGTGATTGAAGAGGCCTGCACCGCGGCGGCGACGCGTCAGGCGGGGAAGGTCTTTGGTGAGCAGCCGGGCTGGCCGAGCAAGGTGCTGGTCGACCAGATCGGCGCGCGTATCTCCCTGCAGGTCACTCCGGATGTGGCCGGGCTGGAGCGGCTGGCCGCGCTGCTGATCGACGCATCTCCCGGGACGCTGGGCTGGGTGGAGCCGGTGGCCTTTCAGGCGCTCTGCGATCTGCTGGCGGTCGTGCTCCAGGCGGCCGGGAAAGGGCCGGTGGAGTGGGCAACGAGCCCGGTGGATGCGATCAGCGGGCTGGCTCCCCCGCCGATGGTTCGGGTGCGCCGGCGCGGGAGCTGGCGAGCGCTGTGGCTGGGGCGAGATCTGATGCGCGGGCTCTTGCTCCCGTGGAGCCGGCAGGCGCCCGGCGATGCGCTCAAGGCGATGCTGGCCGATTACCTGCGTTGAGCGGGGCGGGGAGGGGGGGGCTCGATTGTCGGAGGGGGGAGCCGGGATTAGGTTTGAGTTGGGCCCGGTGCCAGGCTGTGGCTCAGGCGAAGGATCACAACTGGGGGGAGAGTATGAACGCGAACCGGGAGGCGTCGGGCCCTGATCTGCCTGTGTACAGGCGTTGGGGGCGTCGGGTGCTGGCGTTGTGGGTGGCGCTGTGTACCGTGAGTTATGCGGGGGGCGTGTGCGCCGCGTCGCCGGAACGCGCCGAGGTGGTGGTGCTCACCGGCGCCGAGGCGGTGGGAAACCGCGATGATACGGGCTCGCCGATGGCCTACCGGGGGATGGGGTATCCGCTGCAGTTGCGTTGGGGGCGCACGGCCAGGCGCTGGTCACGGCAGATCGCGCTGGCCGGGTTTTCGCAGGGCATCAACGGCGGGCGGCTCCACTCGGCGATGGATGACGGGCAGGGGCACTGGGCCCGCTCCAGTTTTGTGGACGCCTCGTTTCAGTGGCGCTTTGTGCTGCTGGATCAGTCCTCCCGGCGGTTGGAGCTGGGACCCCGGTTGAGCCATTGGACGATGTACCGTTCCTACCAGTATGACCCCTCCCAGATCGGCAGCGTGGAGGTCTGGGATGCCGTGATCACGCTCGATGCCAGCGCGGCCTTGCGCCAGCGCTTTGGAGGCTGGGGGGAGCTGCGCCTGGGGCTGACTCTGCCGGTGGGGGGGTATGTGATGCGTCCGAGCTATGCGGTGCGTGGCGATGAACGGGTGCGTCTGGTGATGGAGCGTTGGCGCGCGGTGACCGACGGCCGTTTTGCCAGCTGGGGTACCCTGCAGATGGTGCAGGCGCAGGCCGAGATGTGGATCCATCTTGGCAAGCGTCTGGGGCTGGTAACGGCCTACCGCGGTGGGGCGATGAGCTATGAGCTTCCGCTGAACACCCGCACCTACGCGCATCGCGTTAGCCTGGGGCTGGGTTTCTTCTACGATTGAGCGTGCGTGTGTCGGGCGCACGTCAGGACCACATCTTCCGGGGGGATGATGAACACGTATCGAGAAGGAGCCGGGCTCAAGAGCGCTGTGTTGATCGCGTTGCTGGGGTGGTGTCTGGGGGGATGTGGTGCTTTTCTGGGGCCGGACCCCCAGAACACGCCGGAGTCCAACTTCGAGATCTTCTGGCAGTCCTTTGACCGACACTATGCCCACTTTCCACACAAAAACATCGACTGGGATGGGATCTATCAGACGTATCGGCCCAAGGTCAGCGCGGAGACCACGGACTACGAACTTCTCCAGATCTTTGGCGACATGATCCGCACGCTGGAGGACGGCCATGTCTACATCTCCGCCGGAGAGTTGGGGCGGGTGCAGAGCGATCTTCATCTGCGCGGCAGTCGGCGAAACTACAACAGTGAAGTGATCAGCCGACGCTATATTCTGGGGACCGAGAAGCAGGCCGGTCAGGGCAACTTTCGATACGGCTGGGCCAGTCACACCATCGGTTACGTGCACCTGCGGACGTTAAGCGGCGCCGCAGGGATTGGCGACGATGTGGAGGGCTGGGTCGAGGACCTTGATGTGGTGCTGGAGTACTTTAAAAACGCCGAGGGCCTGATCTTTGACCTGCGCAACAACAGCGGCGGACGAGCGTTTAATACCACGTACATCGCCAGCCGATTTGCCACCGACACACGGGACTTTGTGGTCACGCGTACCCGGGACGGGGCAGGTCATAGTGACTTTTCATCTCCGACGGTGTGGTCGGTGTCGCCGGCCGGGCCCCGGCAATTCACCCGACCGGTGGTGGTGCTGACCAATCGCTACAGCTTTAGTGCGGCGGAGTGGCTGACGCTGGCCCTTCGCCAGTACGATCACGTCACCCATATCGGGACCAACAGCGGTGGGGGGCTGGCGATGTTTTTGCCGCGGGAGCTTCCCAACGGCTGGCACTACACGATTTCGGTGCAGGAGACGCGCTCCATTGACGGCTCCTTTTATGAGCGCGTGGGCGTGCCGCCGGATATCCATGTGGAGAACACCGATGAGGATGACGTCGCCGGGCGGGACGCCATTCTGGAGTACGCGCTGGGGCACCTCAAAAAACGCGCGGCGGAGCGCTGAGAGGCGTTTAGAGGGCGATCAGTTGGGGCTGCGTACCGAGATACCCAGGCCCAGCGCCCAGCCGGCGGCGCTGTTTCGGGAGTAGGGCGTGAAGTAGCCGTCGGCTTCCAGGGCGATGCGCTCGTTGAGGGGGAAGAAGACCGAGGGGCCCAGTGTGATGTAGCTCTTGCTGAGCTGATCGTCGTTGAAGGGCAGCACCGCCGAGGAGGTCAGCGCCAGGGTGGCGCGATCAAAGAGGTTGTATCCGACCTGCGCCAGGTAGACGAAGCCATCGGAGTAGTCGCCGGAGGTGCTATCGCCCGGGGTCCACGAGCTGCGATGCTGGTAGCCGACATCGCCATAGAAGTAGATGCCCAGCTCGTGCAGCCCGCCACCGGCGGAGAGCCAGAGCGTCAGGTCGACTTGCTGGTCCCCGCGCGCCGGAGTGAAGCCGTCGGCCGGGCGGCCGTAGAGGGGGAGCTTGGTCTCCAGGCGCACCGAGGTGGGGAGTGCCAGGTTCAAGGGTGAGGCCTGCACCGCGAGGGTCATGTCGCCGGGCCCCAGATCGGTGTAGGCCTGCTGCCCAAAGCGGTTTCTGGCGAACATCATCGGCACGTAGGCCTGTAAGTGCAGGGCGTCCAGCAGGCCAACCTCGGCGTACATGTAGGTGGTGGCGCTGAAATAGTCGACGCCGGTCACCAGAAAGCCCTCCGGCGTGCGGAAGGCATTGGCCTGGTAGAAGGACTCGCCGAGTTTGACGTAGTACTCGCCGCTGTCGCGGGTCCAGGGGCCGGCAAAAGCGGCGGGAGAGATAAGAAGCGCCGCGCAAAAAAGTAGCGCGGCGCTAAGACGGTGCAACGTGGTCATGAGGCCAGTGCTCAACGAAGTCGAGCCCCGTAGGGCTCGCCGTGTTCATCAGGGACAGATCACAAGGTCGAGGAGTTCATCGCCGCGACCGTACTGCTCGTCTTCCGGGTAGCCGGTGCCCTCAAGGATGTCAACGAGCTGCCCGCGCACGTCGTCGAGGGTTTCGTTGCGGCGATCGTCCGCCGTGGGGCTGTCCTGCACACAGACGAACTTAGCGGTGCCGCAGGCGCTATAGGTTTCGCAGAAGTCGTTGCGGCCGGCGCTCTCCTTGAGGACGTCATCGCCGAAGTAGGCCTGGCCACTGATCAGGGTCAGGCGCACATCTTCGGCATGACTCTCCACGGCGGCACGATAGGGATCGCTTCCCTGGCGGCCAAAGACCACGATGTCGGCGGCGTAGCCCGGGGCGAGCTGTCCCACGCTATGCTCCAGGCCCACGGCGATGGCGCCGTCCCAGGTGGCCATCTCCCAGATGCGTTGCGCACTGAGGGCGTCGATTTCCTGCTGGCGGCCGTAGCGCCAGGCGAAGCGCATTTCCCCCAACATGTCGAATTCGCCGGAGACGGTCCAGTCGGGGCCCAGAGCGGTGATGATGCCCAGGTCGAGGATGCTCTCAATGTCGGCAGTCACACCGTAGAGGGTGACGTTGCTGGAGGGCGACCACACGATCTTGGAGTCGGTCATGTAGACCTCTTCGAGCTGCGGGGCGGTCAGCGCGATCGAGTGAATCAACATCGCGGTGCCGTTGTGGAGCAGCGAGGTGCCGGCGTGGCGGTTGTTGCGGGTGTCGCGGCCGGCGAAGGAGTCGAATTCCAACTCGATGTTGTTGCCGCTGATGCCTTCGGCCATGTGCACGGCCAGGCGGGTTTTGGGCTCATCAGGGTTGTCGAAGCTCTCAATGTAGCTCTGGGCCTGGGCATCGTTGATATCCCGTGGTGAGCCGATGGAGGTGCGCATGTGGTTGTAGCCCAGCCCGTGATAGTGATCGGCGTTTCGTACCCCCCAGTCGACGCAGCGTTGCTGGAAAGACTGACCCATGACCGTGGTGGTGCCGTGGAGCACCGAGCGCAGTTCGCCCCATTTGGCTGCCGGACAGTAGTGGGTGCCGGTGGAGCGGCGATTGGCGTAAGGCGCGACGTGGGCTTCGTAGTCCGGATCTTCAGCCCACTGGTAGCGGTTGCCAAAGAAGCCCGCATCGCTGGGAATCCAGGGCATCAAGAAGTTGTAGGGCAGGTGGTTATGCGCGTCGACGAGCCCCGGAGAGATGATGCCGTGGGTGTTGATGACGGTGACGCTGGCGGCGCCGGGTTCCCCAGAACAGTCTTCGGCCACGCAGGTGATGGCGGCGCCTTCGATCAGGACTTCGCCATCTTCGATCGGACCGTCGAGGGTGAGCACCGTGCCGCGCAGCAAGAAACCACCGGCGCCGGCCCGTTCGACGGTAGCCGGTGGGGCGGGGCGAGTGGCTTCGGGGTCAGTGTCGGTATCCGGATCGGCGTCGGCATCGGGTTCTGTATCAGGCCCGGTGTCGGCATCGGGGCCCAAGTCAGGGATATCAGTGTCGGGTTGGAGCAAGGGCGGATCGGCCGACGTGCAACCCGAGGCCAGAGACAGAGCGAGCAGCGCAACCAGAGAGGGGGAGAGCAAAGTACGCATGAAAACTCCGTTGAAAGTCGTCGGCAGTGTATCGACTTCCCTCGCCAGGTGAAACGATCTTCGCCGGCAGTCGGGATTTCCGCCGGAAAAAGGCAGCGTGGTTGAGGATCGCGAGACCTCATGGCATGTTGAGGCACGGCGATTCAGGTCGTGGGTCGACCGGTCCCAACGCATGAGTTAAGGCGGAGCGATGGCCACAGTACACAGGCAGCGTGGGCGCATTCGACAGTCGAGCGGTGGCATGGCGAGTAAAGTGTTCGCCGGGCGTTATGCCTACATCAAGCCGCTGGGTCGGGGCGCCGGTGGATCGGTGTACCTGGCCGAAGATCTGCGGCACGAACGCCGGGAGGTGGCGCTTAAGGTGCTCTCGGCCGATGCCTGTGAGAGTGTGCAGGGCAAGATGCTGCGGCGAGAGTTTGAGATCCTCTCTAAGCTCTCTCATCCCAACCTGGTGCGAGTTTATGACTACGGCTTGTTGCCCGATGGCGGGGTGTACCTGGCCGAGGAGTACATCGACGGGTTTAGTCTGCAGGATGCCCGGGCGTTGTTGGAGCCGGCGGCGCTGATCGATTTGACGCTGCAGCTTTTGCAGGGGCTAAGCTACCTGCATGCGATGGGGATGATTCACCGTGATATCAAGCCGGCCAACGTGATGTTGCTCTGGCTGGATGACGCCTCGGCGTTGCCGATGGCCAAGCTGGTGGACTTCGGGCTCTCCAGCATGGATCCCAAGCGGGACACGCTGCGAGGCGGGACCCGCTCGTACATGGCCCCCGAGGTGATCCGGGGAGAAAAGGGGGAGCAGCGCTCCGACCTCTACAGCCTCGGGGTGACGCTCTACTACGCGCTCTGCGGGGTGCTGCCCTTTGGGCCGCGGAGCAAAGATGATCCGCCGCCGACCGAAGAAGATTTTCGGCCACCGGAGCCTCACCGCCTCAACGCGGAGGTGCCGCTGGAGTTGAGTCGTTTTACGATGGCGCTTTTACGCCAGCTTCCGGACGTCGAGTATGCCGATGCCGGCGAAGCGCTGCAGGCGCTGGCCGAAGATACCGGGGTGATCGAGCAGTGGTCGGCCGGGCGCATGGCAAACTCGCTTGATGTGGCCGCGGCCCCAGTGATTCGGGGTTACTTCGAGCGCGGCATTCTCGCCCGTCGTCTGGATGAGGATGATCTCCTCCTGGAATGGCTCTCGACCAATGAGACCAGTTCCATGGGGCAGCTCTACCTGATTCGTGGCGAGGAGGGGGCGGGGAAGACCCGACTTCTTAACGATGTCCAGGCATCCTCTAAGCTCCAGGGCCATGTGGTGCTGGAGAGCGTCTGCCGCCCGGGGATGAAGCCCTATGAGCTTCTCGTGGATCTGGTGGCACAGGTCGTGGAGCTTGTGGCGAGCCAGGATCAACTGGCGCTGGAGTCGTATCGCCCCGCGCTTCGCGCGCGTCAGTTGATGAGTGTGCTGGGGATTGAGACGGCGGGCGAGCATGTGCAGCCCTTTGTGGAACAGGCCTGGATGCGTCAGGCGCTGGAAGAGGCGGTGGCGGTGCTCAGGCCCCGTCAGCTGGTGTTTTATATCGATGAGCTCCATCTGGCGGATGAGCGTTCGTTGGAGGTGATTGAGGACTGGTTTCGGGTGGTCAAGGCGCGCAACCGTCCCGACATCGTGGCGGCCTTAAGTGATGGAGAGGTCTGCTCGCGCCTGCAGAAAGGCCAGGGCGTGCAGCTGCTGCCGATCGAGGGGGTCGGGCGGGATGATGTTGCGGATTATTTTGGTGAGCAGCTCGCACTCTCGGGACTCTCCGATACCTGGGTCGACGATGTAAGTCGTGCGGCCCGCGGGCGACCGGCGTATGTCGAGGAGCTCTGCCGTTATCTGATCGACGCCGGGCTCTTGAGGCGGCGGAGTGCGTCGACCTGGGCGGCGCGCCTCGATGAGGTGGAGGCTCGCGGGGTGCCCTCCTCGCTGCGCGAGTCGTTGCGGCGGCGCGTGACGTCGGTGGGGGCCTCCGGGCGCGAATGTCTGGAGTTGCTCGCGTTGATGGAGCGTCCCTTGCTCTGGGAGAGTGCGCGCCAGCTCTTGATCGCCGGGGGAGCCGGAGCTGCGGAGGCGGAGCGCACGTTGCAGACGGTGTTGTGGCGCAATCTCATCGAGATCGATCTTCGGACGGGTGGGCGCTACGTGCGTTTGATACACGACGAGCTGGCCGAGGCGGTCTCCGATATGCTCAGCCCGGAGTGGCGGAGGGCGTTGCATCGGCGGATCGGTCAGCAGCTTATGAAGGACTGGCGTCGCGGTCTGGCCCGGGCGGGAGAGGCTGCTCACCACCTGTCTGCCGGGGGCAACGTCGCGCTGGCGGGGCATTATTTTTTGATGGCCGGCGATGAGGAGCGCGCCGACGGGGAGTTTCTGCAGGCCGGCGACCTCTATGAGTGTGCCCGGGGGGCCCTGGCGGAGGGGCCCGAGAGTGCGCTGGTGGCGCTGCATCTGGCGGAGCTCTCCATGGCCCGTTTTGATGCCCGGGAGGCGCAGGCCTGGTTGGCGCGCGCGGAGGCTCAGGGGCTGAACTCGGAGAGCGGTTGGTTGCACTGGCGGGTGCTCTTTCGAGGGGCCGAGTTGATGTACTATGCCGGCGAGAACGAGGCCGCGGAGCGACGTCGGGCGCAGATCGACGAGATGGGGATCGCGCAACGCGGGGCGGTCGACCTGCTGGAGCTCGATGCACGTCTTCTCTACGGGCGGGGGAAGCTGGAGCTGGCGAAGAGTATGCTCCAGCAGTGCGTGGAGCGCGCCGAGGTGCTGGTCTCGGGACATCGCCTGGCCAGCGCCCTGGCGAGCCTGGCGCATGTTCAGGTGTTGACCGGGCAGGCGGCGCTGGGACTAAAGACGTATCAACAGGCCATTGAACAGGCCGATCGCCTTGGGGAACGCGGGCTGCGTGGCGAGGTGCTCACGTGTTACGGCGCGGATCTTCGGCGCATTGGTAGCCCGGTAGAGTCCCGTGATGCGTTGCTGGAGGCGCTGGAGCATCTGGTGAGTTCGGAGCGGTCTTGGGCGACCATCGAAGTGCTTTTTCAGCTGGCCTGGACGCTGTCGACCCTGGGCAATCGCTCCGATGCGCGCCGGCGGGCCTCCGAAGCCTATTGCCTGGCGCAACGCCTGGGGCATCGGCCCTGTGAGGAGAAGATCGCGCTCTTTTTGGGGGGCCTGGTGTTACGTGGGCGCGCGGAGCGCGTGTTGGGCGCGGAGCAGCTCAATCGGGTGGCGCTGGCGTTCGACGGCCGAGACGATTATAGGGTCGAGCGCGCCGAGTTGTTGATGGCGACCGGCGACCTGATGATCGAATTGCAATGCTCCGAGTACGGCGCGCGTTTGTTGCAGCGCGGCCGTGAACAGGCCTTCCGAATGGGCGCGCACGGGCTCTTGCCCAAACTCTGAGCGCGCGGATCCGCGGTTGAGGCGCTGGGGAAGCGCGTACCTATCCAACGTAGAAGTGAAGACGATGAACGAGTCGAAGTTTAAGCGCCTGCATGTGGGCGACCTGCGCGTGGACTTTCAGGCTGACGGCAGCGAGTTGCTTGCGCAGGCGGCCAAGAAGCTGGGGGTATCTCCGGAGGCCATCGCCGAGGTGGAAGTTCTCAAGCAGAGCCTCGATGCCCGGGGGCGTCCCCGTTACGTCTACAACGTGGAGGTGGCGCTGGCCGAAGGGAAGGCGCTGAAGCGATTGCCGGCGGGGATCAAAGAAGCGCCGGCCCCGGGGAGTCTGGCGCCCCGGCGTTTCCAGCCTCGTAAAAAGGAGCGGGTCATCGTCATCGGTGCCGGTCCGGCCGGGCTCTTTTGCGCGCATCGTCTGGCCGACAGCGGCGTGGACACGATTCTGCTCGATCGGGGGCAGCCCGTGGAGGTGCGCGGCCGCGATGTCTCCAAGTTGATGCACCGCGGGGAACTCAAAGAAGACAGCAATATCTGCTTTGGGGAAGGGGGCGCCGGAACCTGGTCGGACGGCAAACTCTATACCCGGGTCAATGACGTGCGGGTGCGGCATGTGCTGGAGACGATCGTGGCACTCGGTGGTCCCGAGGAGATCCTGATCAAGGGTAAGCCGCACCTGGGCACCGACCGTCTGGTGGCGCTGTGCAAGTCCTTCCGCGCGCATCTTCTTGAGGAGGGCTGCCAGGTGCGCTTTGGAGCCTTCGTGCGCGAGCTTATCGTCCGGGACGAAGGCGGTGAGCGGGTGGTCAAGGGGGTGGTGCTGCGCGATGGCGAGCGGATAGAGGCCGATCGGGTGGTGCTGGCAGTGGGGCACTCGGCGCGCGAGATGTACCGTCATCTGGCCGAGCAGAAGGTTTCCATGGCGCCCAAGCCCTTTGCGGTGGGTTTTCGGGTGGAGCATCGTCAGGAGCTGATCAATCAGATTCAGTATGGAAAATACGCCGATCATCCCGATCTGCCCGCGGCCGATTACCGTCTGGCTGAAAACCTGGGGAAGGGAGAGCAGCGTCGTGGGATCTACAGCTTCTGCATGTGCCCGGGCGGTCAGGTGGTGCCTTCGCACACGTTGCCCGACGGGATCTGCGTCAATGGCATGAGTCATGCTAGCCGTAAGGGGCACTGGGCGAACTCGGCGCTGGTGGTCAGCGTGCGTCCGGAAGATTTCGGCGCGTTTGGGCCGGTGCCCGAGCTCGATGACTACGACGGGCTTCTGGCCGGGATGGCCTTCCAGCATGAGGCCGAGCGGCGAGCCTATCAGCTTGGCGGAGGCGGGTTTGTGGCTCCGGCGCAGCGTGTGAGTGATTTTAAGGCCGGGCAGGCCAGCACGACGGTGCGTAAGACGACCTACAAAACCGGTATTGCCGCTGCGGATCTGGCGGGGTGCTATCCGGACTTTGTGATCGAGTCGTTGCGTGTGGCGCTCGATGGTTTTGAGCGACGGATGCGTGGCTTTGTGAACGAGGACGCGTTGCTGATTGGCGTGGAGACCCGGACCAGCGCGCCGGTGCAGATTGATCGCGATCCGGTCACCTATCAATCCAGCTCGGTGGCGCGGCTTTACCCCTGTGGTGAAGGCAGCGGGTACGGCGGTGGGATTGTCAGCGCAGCCATCGATGGACTGCGAGTGGCTGAGACCATCCTGGAGACACTCAGCGTCTGATCGGTGCCGAGGCCGGAGAACTTGCGGGCGCGCCGCGAAACTGCAAGGTTGAGAGGGACCATGGCGGCAAAGCGCGCGGCGCGGCAGACCTTTTCGGCAGGTATATATGACGCATCAGCCTGGTAACGTTCATACGGTCTGGGTGGTGGAGCCCCGGGCTCCGATGCTCCAGGAGATCGTCGGGCTGCTCCACGGACTACCGATCACGGTGCGTACCTACGCCGATGCGCGAAAGGCCGTGTTGCACGCGCGCCGCGCGGCTCCGGACCTGGTGGTGCTGGGACTGGAAGGGGGCGTGATTCCCACAGATGAGTTGCTGGTGCTCGCGCGGCAGCATCGCGGGACGGCGTTGATTCCGGTGATCGTGGTCTATGAGGCAGACGCCGATGAGGCTCTTCTGGATCGCGTGATGGCATTGGGCGCCACCGATGCCCTGCCTCGGGAGCGTCTGGCCCAGGAGATGGTTCGGCGAGTGCGCTGGCGGCTGAGCCAGCTGCCGCACAAGGAGGTCGGTAGCTTGCAGGGGGCTCGCTCCTTTGAGTTTTTGGAACGCATCATTCACGCCAGCCCCCATGCCATCGTGGCCGCTCACCGCAGCGGTGAGGTCGTGCTTTTTAATCGGGCCGCCCAGCGGGTGTTGGGTTGGAGCGAGCAGGACGCGATGCGGCTGAACGTGCGCCAGCTTTATCCACCTCAGGGGGCAGAGCGCATTATGCGCATGCTACGTAGCCCTCGCTACGGTGGGCGAGGGCGCATGGAATCGGTGCGTGAGCAGGTGATCAGCCGCGATGGCGAGGCTATCCCCGTGGAGATCTCGGCGGCATTGGTCACCGAGGGGCGTCGGGAGGTGGCGACGGTGGGGATTTTTACCGATCTTCGCCAGCGCCTGGAGATGGAAGAACGCCTCCAGCAGGCCTTTGAAACCTTGGAGCGTACTCGCCGCCAGGCGGTGATTGCCGAACTCGCCGGAGCCGCGGCTCACGAGCTTAACCAGCCGCTGACAAGCCTGATGGGGTACACCGAGTTTTTGCAACGCCATGCACACGCCGATGACAGGACCGCGCGCGCCCTGGAGACCATTCACCAGGACGCCCGCCGCATCAGCGATGTCGTGCGAAAAATTGGGCGGATTACGAATTATAAGACCAAAGCCTATGCCGGTGGGGAGATGATTGTGGATCTGGATGAAGCGGTAAGCCCGGAGTCCGGCTCAGCAACGCGTCCGCGCTTGAGCCCGGGGCCCGAAACAGGAGAGGGCGCATGAGTGAGAGCGTGACGGCGACGATCGATTTAGCCCGGGTGCTCGATGAGCTGCGGGAGCCGGTGGCGGTCTGTGAGGGGAGCGGGCAGCTGATTTACATCAATCGGCTGGCGCGAGCGTTTCTCGGGGTGGCGCGCAACGCGGAGCTGCCACGCCTGAATTTGACGCAGCGGGAGACCTTTTCACAGATGCGCTTTCAGCCCGCCGGGGCCGATGGTTGCGAAGAGTACTTTTTGGGGGGCGTGACCCTGAGCGGGTGCGAGCGCGACGCGGTGTCGGTGAGCCTGGCACCGATGGGCGATGGGAATTACCGGGTCCTCTTTGAACCGGAAGCCGATGAGCGCCTGGGACCGATCCTCGATCAGATCGACGCGTTGGTCGCGGTCTGCGACGGGCGGCGTCAGGTGCGTCTGGCCAACGCGGCGCTCAGCCGCGTTCTGGGGTTGGCGCCGGGCGAAGACCCGAGTTGCGACCTCCTGGATGTGTTCAGCGCCGATGATCGCCCGCGCCTGCGCGTGGCGGCGTCCCGGGCGCTTGCCGGGGGCACGCCGGAGCCGGTCTCCACTCGCCTGGCGAGCTCGGAGATGCCGGTAGGTGGCGAGCAGGTGCAGGTGCGCATCCGTCCGATCGCGTCGGTCGATGGCAGTGATGCGCGTCCGATGCGCGGACTGGTGGTGGTGGTTCAGCCCGGCCAGTCTTCGATCGATGAACTCAAGCGGCGTTTTGCTCGTGCCGAAGAGCTGATGAGCCTGGGGCAACTCGCCGCCGGGGTCGCCCACGAATTGAAGAACCCGCTGACGAGCATCCTTAACTACGCCGACTACCTTCTGCGTAAGTACCGGGGGCAGCTCTTTGACCCGCGCGACGGGGAGCGGCTGCAACATATCATTGAGGGCGTCGAGCGTATCGATCGCTTTGTGCGCGATCTGCTCAATCTGGCCGGTGCCGAGGGCATCTCGCTGGAGGAGGTGGACCTGCATCACTGCCTGCGCTCAGCCGTACGGCTCTGCGATGTTCTCCTGGAGACGTATCAGGTGGAGACGGTGATGGGCTTTACCGACGACGCAGTCCGGGTGCTCGGGCATGTGGGGGGCCTGCAGCAGATCTTTGTGAACCTCATCACCAACGCCGCTCGGGCGATGGAGGGGCCCGGCGGGCGGATTGAACTTCGTACCCGGCTCGTCGGTGGTGAGGTGGTGGTGGACGTCATCGACAACGCCTGTGGCATCTCGGAGTCGGAGTTGGAGCGGATCTTTGAGCCATTCTTTACAACGTCGACCGACGGCAGTGGCTCCGGGCTGGGGCTCTCGCTGGTGGGGCGCATTGTGGAGCAACATGGCGGCTCGGTCCGGGTGGATTCCGAGCCGGGGCAGGGGACACACTTCAGGGTGCATCTTCCCGTGCTACCCATAGACTGAATACCTGGTGGGTCGCAGGGTGCGGGGCGGCTAGAAAGTCAGTGGTGTTGGTAACGTTGGCGCGCATCTCGACCCAGCCCTCGGATTGGTCGAGTTCCTCAAAGCTGCGCCCGCCCAGGCGTACTCGTGGCCCCTGGCCGATGAGGACGTCTCCCAGGTGCCAGGTGATCGCGTAACGCCCCCGGGCGTCGCGACGGGGCAGGCGAAGCTCAAGCTCTCCCGATGAGATGCGCTCAACCTCCAGGGGATGGTTCGGGATGGGATCGACGGCCGAATAGAAGCGGCGCACCATCTGCTCGGCGCAGACCGGACAGAAGGTTTCTCCGCTGTCGTTCATCATGCAGGTGTAGCTGGGGCGCACGAGAAACTCGCAGTTGTAGGTTCTTTCATAGGCGCCCACCGGATAGGTGAAGCTGGCATTGGGCGGGGTGGGGAGCGGGGTGTCCTCGGAGAGCCAGTGCTCCCAGCTCAGCGCCTCCTCGGGATTCAATTCATCGATGTTCACGGGCAGCGGGATGTGGGGTTCGTTGAAGAAGCAGGGATCGCCCGGCTGCATGTACTCGTCGCCGAGCATGCCCAGGGTATGCCCGAGCTCGTGGACGACGGTGTCCGGGAAACTCTGGCGAGCATCGTAGGTGGTGACCAGAGCGGCATACACGCCGGCAAACCCGGAGAACTTTCGGGTGTTGGAAAGAAGTACCACCTCGTCGTACTGCGCCAGGGCGGCGGCCTCATACATGCGTCCCACCTGCAGCGGGAGCGCGATGCGGTCGGAGACCTCACCGATGTCGAGGTTGAAGAGATCGGCGACCGCGGGGATCACAAAGGTGGTCTCAAAGATGGTGTCGCGCATGCGTTGCTCGCACCCCGAAGCGTTTCTCAGGCAATCGTAGCCGGCGCCGGATTCGCCGCTCGGAGTCCAGACCAGGTGAATGTTGAAGAGGTCACGGTGCTCTCGGAAGGGAGAGGTGGCCAGGATGCGTTCGGCCACCGCCTGAGCGTCACCCTCAAACTCGGCGCGCTCCGCGGCGGTGTAGCCGTCGCCCAGGATCACAATGTCGAGGCTATCGTCGGCCGGGCCATGTTCCACCAGCGTGTCGACCTGCCCCTGCACCGAGTTGGGTTCGGCCTGGGAAAGTAAGGTGTCGATGTCGAAGCGGCCCAGCTCCACCCAGGAGCCGTCGGGTTGAGCGAGCTCCAACACATAGTCGCGTCCGCCCTCCAGGCCCACGGGGACTCGGACCGCAAACTGGGTGAGCGGCCGGTACTGCTGGCGAACCAGCGCATAAACCTGGTTGGCGCTCAGGTTCACCGCGGCCTGCTGCTCCAGCAGGAGGTTGAGAAACTCCAGGAGCTGAAAGAGGCTGTTGACCCGCTGGCGCCACAGGGTCTCGCCGTGCGCATCTTCGACCCGGGCGCGCGTGATCCAGTGGGAGTCCAGGTCGTGGTCATCAGCGTCGGCAAAGAGCGGCGTATTGACCACGCGGGCCAGTTCGACCTTCGGGGGCACCTGGGAGTTCTGGCTGAGCACGGCATCAAAGATCACCAGGCGAGCCTCGCGACTCTCCACGGGGCCCGGGAGGGTCTGGCCGTCGTCGAGATCGGGCGAGGCGGAACCGGCCTCGGGCGCGGCGAAGCGAAACCGGATCGTGGACCCGTCATCCAGGTCCGAGACGCAGGCCGCCAGCATCAGGGAGAAGAGCGCCAGGGAGAGCAACCGGAGAGAGACACGCATGATGCATCCGCTTTAGGGAGGTGGAGCCGCGCTGTTGTTATGATCGGTGGCAGTGTACCTTAGCCGGGCTGAGCGTGGCGACCGCCGATCGACCAAGGGAGGATGAGTGATGTGGATATGGCTCGCGCTGGGAGCGCTGGTGGTGCTGATCGGAGTAGTGGGCTGGTTTGGATGGCGTCTGGCACGCATGCGGCGCGCTGGCGAAGCCCGGGCCGAACTGCTCAGCGAGTTAAGCACGATGAATCAACGCCTGGGCATCGGCGAGCACTGGGAGACCTCGCTCTTTCAGGCGCATGTCATCGGGATGCGTGGCGAACTCAACGGCTTTCGGGTGCGTGGGGAGGTGTGGGACCAGGCGGGTCCTGAAGCCTGCCGTATATCGGTGCGCTTTCCGAAGGTGCTGAGGCAGGCGCTGAAGGTGCGTCGTCGCACGGCCAATGGGCGTGCGTTGCCCGGGCGAGGGCTGGTGACGGTGAGCACAGGGGATGAGAGCTTTGATGCCTGCTTCTCGACCATGGTGGCGGAGTCGGCCAGCAGTGAGCTCGGGCGTCTCCTGGACGCGACGCTGCGCGAGCTGATGGTCACCCTGGCCGGCCGGGTCAGTTCGCTGCGCGTGGGCAAGCGTTCGCTCTTTATGGTGTCCGAAGATTCGGTGGATGCCGCCGCGCTGGAGCGTTTGCTGCGTGATGCACTGCGAGTGGCCGTGCGCCTGTACAACGCTTCCATTGAGGTGGGGCCTCTGACGCAGGCTCGCTCCACCCAGTACGAACAGGTCACGCTGAATATCTTCGGGCGTGAGTCGACCCGGGACCAGGCGATGGAGGCTCAGGAAGAGGCGTCGGAGGAGTCGTCTGCCGGGCGAAACGCCGGCGCGGAGGAGGGCTCCTCCGGCGAGGGAGAGGCGTCGGGGGATGCCACGTCCTGAGGGGGCTGGGGGAAGGTGTGGGGTTCGCAGGCGACCTCGACCATCGCGGCACGGAGCTGACGGGGGCCGTCACGGTAGCCCGCACGCAGGCATTCGTTGACGCTTCCCGAGGCCACCTGGTTGGTTTCGACGCGCGCGACGGCCTGATGCCATTGAGGATCAAAACCATCGCCGGGGCCAGGGGCCACGCGCTCGACCCCGTGGCGCTCCAGGGCTTGCAGGAGCGCGCGGTGGGCAAGCTCCAGCCCGTTCCGAAGTGCCGGGTCCTGGTGGGGGGCGCTGTGGCGAAGCCCCTCATCCAGGGCGTCCAGCGCAGGCAGGATGTCGCGCACCACCGGATGGTGCGCGTACTGGAGGGCATCGTCGTGCTCTCGGCCCAGGCGTTGGAGCCTTCGCGTGTGCTCGTCGTCGGCAGCTCGGACCTCCTGACGATGGGCCTGGCGCAGTCTTCGAAGTTCGCGACGATGGTAGGCACCCAGCAGCGCCAGGGCGATGGTCGCGATCACGGTCGTCATAATGAGCAACACGAGTGTCATAGAAGCGTCCTGCAACTCGGGTGGGTGTCCGCCGGGAGTGTGCCCTCGTCATCAAGAGGGGTCAACGGCGGCGGGCGGCTTCGACGGTTGCCGGGCGTCGAGCGCGTCGGCTGCCATGGCCCGAGGGGCAGCGTGCGCGCGTCGTGTTTAGGATGAGACAGGTCTGTTGGCGAAAAGTTGCACCAAATCGATAAAAGTCGTTGACAGCCCCCCGGGCCAGTGTTAATTCAATCCTGCGCCTGGCGGCGTAGCCAAGTGGTAAGGCAAGGGCCTGCAAAGCCTTGATCACCGGTTCGACTCCGGTCGCCGCCTTTAAGGAAATAGGTCGCACTACGACATTAAAAAAGCTCGAGAGCCTGCCGGTTCTCGGGCTTTTTTTGATCTGAGGGACTCCCGGGCTCGGGGGGTTGCGCTGTCGAACGAAGTGACGATGATGGGGCAGTGTCCTGGCGTCGTCGTCGCGGGCGATTTCTTTGACCGTGAACAGTGGCGAGCTTAGGGTGTGGAGCCGCAGTTGGCGTAACGACTCGTTGCGTCCCAGAATGTCGATGTGCAGACGTGTCAGGAGGCAGCGATGGAGTCTCGTCGCAAAGTGATGATTCTCGACGACAACATCCTTGATGTGATGGAGGTCGAGCAGAATCTCCAGGGCGGTGGCTATCAGGTGGTGCACCTGGCCACCCCCAACGGGGCGCTCTCAAAGATCGAATACGAACGTCCCGAGATCTTGTTGGTAGACGTGGCGATGAAGCGTCTCAATATCGACGACCTGCTCGGGTCACTGCAGGCCTCTCCGGATTACGACGAGATGGTGATCGTGGCCTACAGCGATATGGATGCCGATAAGCTGCAGCAGTTCTGTGTGGACAACGAGATGAATGGCTACTTCTGTAAGTCCATGGATGTGACTCAGATCGGGGGCTTCCTCGATAAGTTCTACGAATACTGAACACAAATTTCCCCAAAATGATGCGGTGGCCGGGGGCCAGATGGGCCCGGCGCGTTGAGGAGCAGAGCATGACCCAGGTCAGTGGCGAGGCGTCTTCGAGCGAAGCAGGGCGGGTGTGGATTCTTTCGGACCAGCGAGGTCGGGAAGCCGCGTATGAGGCGGTGGTCGCCGGCCTTCAGGAGCGCGGTGTTGACGCCGAGTTGGTGTCAATCACCGAAGTGATCGGGACGGCGGCACGCGAGGCGCTGGCCGGCGGTGCCGAGCGATTGCTGCGCGGGCTTCGAGTCGCCACCCGGGGGCACGCGGGAGAGGAAGATTTCATCGGCGCGTTACGTCGGGCGCGCCCCGATGTCCTGGTGCTGACGAGCCCGCGCTTCGCCCGCGCGCTCAGTGTGATCGAGAGCCTCACCGGCGTGGGCAGCGTGCAGGTGGGGCTGACGCATCAGCCTGTTGCCGCACCTGGTTGGTTCACCGGGTCGCTTCATGGATTTGTGGTGCCGGACCAGCGCACGGCAGACGCCTTTGTGGCTGAGGGCGCCGTGGCAGAACGGGTGCACGTGGCCGGCCCGGCGGTGCGTCCGGCCAGCCTCCAGGCTCCGGAACGCGATAACGTTCGTGCCGAGCTGGGCCTCGCCGAGGCGCTGGTGGTACTGGTCCGCGCGGAGGCGCTGGATCACGCGACGCTGGAGAAGATCGTCTTTCAGTGCACCTTGATGGATCGCCCGGCCCGGGTGCTTTTTCATCATAATGGCGACGGAGGGGTCGCGGCCACACTGCGCCGGGCGGCGGACCATTACGGGCTGCCCGCTTCGATGTTCGGGCATGTGCCCGACCTCGAGAAGTATGTCGCGGCGGCGGACCTGGTGCTCGCTGCGGGCGATGATCCTTATTTGCCCGAGGCATTGGCCGTGGGAACGCCACCGCTTCTGGTGAGCGTTGGTGAGGACGCCGGCGTGCAGGCCGAGGCGCTCCATGCCCGCGGGCTCGCGGGGAAGGTGCACGATGTGCTTCGTCTGGGGAGCGAACTCGATCGCTTTACCGAGCCCGAGCGTCTACGAGAGCTGCGCGAGCGTCTGCTGGAGACGCGGGATGAAGACCCCAATCGCGCCGTGGTCGACGCGTTGGTCGAAGCGCTGCAGGAGCGCGAGGCCTGGCGTAGGCCGCTCTCTTCTGCCGAACCGGAAGGTGGCGAGTCGGCGCCGGTGGCCGGACCTTTTGAGAGCATTGGCCGCTCCGGCGACCAGGCGTCCTACGCTCGTCCCGAGGCCCCGGCGGGAGGTCCTGCGGCGGCCGGTCCGGTCGAGGAGGCTGGCCCCGCTGAAAAAGGAGCGCTGGTGGTGCCGCCGCCGCGGCGAGAGCCTGTGGAGGCGCGCCCCACGATCGGTGCGGCGGAGGCGCGAGAGCAGCTGGCTCAGTTGATATTGAGCGAGCGCGATTGTGAGCGGCGTCTGGAAGAGCTCGAAAAGCACCAGGAGCGCTGGCGCGGCCGCCTGGAGCTGGCGCGGGAGTGGAACGAGCGCGATCTGGAAAGCGAGGCCGAGACGATCTTGCGTGGCTACCAGAGCGAAGCTGCTCCGCTGGTTCAAGAGCTTGCTGATATTCGCCGCCAGAAAGAGAAACTCAAGAATGCCGCGCGGGGGACGACGTCGTCGGCCGGTAGTGAGGAGTCGGGGGCGCCCACCGGGGAGCGCGCCAATCGCCTTGAAGAGCGTTTCCAGAAGATGGAAGTCGACCGCGATCTCAAGGGGCTCAAAGATCGTATCAAACGTGAACTGGGAGAGTGAGTCAGGCTTTGTCGGAGACGTCGCAGGGGTTTGGGGGCACGCGGATGTTGGGGTCGTTTCTGGCGGCCTCATTCATCGGCGTGTTCTTTTTGTGGCTGGCGGCGCGGGGGCTTCCGCTGGCAGATGTGCGTGATTACCTGGCGAGCGCCGATTACGGCCGGCTGGGGCTGGCGTCGGCGGCCTTTGTGCTGCTTTATATCGTCTGCCACGGTGCGCGGGTCTGGCGTTGGAATTACCTGGTGCGACCGCTTGGCGAGGTGTCGACGCAACAGGTCAACCGAGCCTGCGCGTTGGGGTTTACTGCCATTGTGCTCATGCCGCTGCGGCTCGGGGAGTTCGTGCGGCCGATGGTGCTGGCCCGCAGCTCAGGGCTGCCGGCGTCGGGGCTGCTGGCCACGGCGGTGGTAGAGCGGGTGATGGACGGGCTGATCATTACCGCCTTACTCTTCGCCGCGCTGTGGACCTATCAGGGGCAGGCTCCGGTGGCCTTTGCCCGCGGGGCCGGGCTGCTCTCGTTGATGATCTTTTTGCCGGCGATCGTGATGTGCGTGGTCGCCTACACCCGGAGACGTTGGGCCGAGGTGATCGTCGAGCAGACGCTGGGGAGGATATCTCAGAAGCTCGCTGCGGCGGTGTCCGGACTTTTGATGGGATTTGTCGAGGGGTTTAAGTCGCTGGTGGACGGGCGCAATCTCGGGCGTTTTCTGGGGGCGACCGCGCTCTACTGGGGAACGAACGCGTTGTCGATGTGGGCGCTGCTCTCGATCGGGTTCGACCTGGGACTGAATCCCTGGGAAATCGCCACGGTGATGGCGGTGCTGGTCATCGGAATCATGGTTCCGGCGGGACCGGCAATGGCGGGGAATTTTGAGTTCTTTATGACCCGGGGGATGGGGCTTTTTGTGGATATGGATGTCGCGACGCTGGCAGCTCAGGTAGCCGTGTTCGCGGTGTTGGTTCATGTGTTGCAACTTCTGGTCATCGTGGTGCCCGGTGCCTGGGTGATGGCCCGTGCTCCGGGGCTGTGGCGTCGCGATGTGCCGGCGCATTCCGGTCGGCAGGGAGCCCCGGATTGACACGCGGGGGAGGGCACCATTAGCGTCGAGGAATCTGCCCGCGGGCTTCACTGTTACGAGGGCAGGTTCGGGTAGGGATGTCCGCGCCACGTCTGACGTTACGCACGCTGAGAAGACGCTTTGAGCCTGCTCTCTGAACGCCAACTTAAGGTTCTTGTCCAGGTGGTTGAACGTTTCAACCTCAGTGGCGAGCCTGTGGGCAGCACCGCGGTGTCCCGGAGCGAAGGGATTTCGGTGAGTTCGGCCACGGTGCGCAACGTCATGGCGGAGCTAGAAGGGCTGGGGTTGCTGCATCAGCCGCATACCTCGGCCGGACGCGTGCCCACGGCCAGTGGTATGCGTCTGTACGTCGACTACCTGGTGGCCACCGGCCAGCGCGCCCCGAATGGCGGTGCGCCGGAGTGGCTGGCGTCGCTCTCCGAGTTGGAGGCCGATGATGTCAGTCAGCTGGCGCGTTCGGCCGGGGTGCTGGTCAGTCAGCTCTCGCATCTGACGAGCCTGGTGAGTACGCCTGGTCTGGCGGCGGCGCGCCTGCGCGATGTGCAGCTGAGCTGGCTTTCCGAACATCGCATCCTGGTGGTGCTGATCACCGAAGACGGGCGCGTCTTTAATCGGGTGGTTCGCATGGAAGAGCCGGTGGAGCGAAACTCCATCGTGTGGATGCGAAACTACCTTTCGGAGCTGGTGACCGGGCGCAGTCTGCAGGACGTGCGCCGCCGAGTACGCCGAGAGCTGGCTGCCAGCGAGTCGCGCTATCGCAGCTACATGCGGCGCGCGCTGGCGTTGAGTCAGCAGGTGCTCGATCTGGCCACGGGGGCAGAGCTTTACGTGGAAGGGCGCCTCAACGTGCTCGATTTCAGTGAGCTGGCGCACGACATCGCCCGGGTGCGTGACGTGCTGCGCGCGCTGGAGGACAAAGAGCGGGTGCTCGATGTGCTTGATCGCATCTGTGAGGCTCGTCGGGTTCAGACGCTCATCGGCTCGGAGCTTGACCTTGATCTGGGGGACGACCTCAGTTTGATCGCCTGTGGGTACTACCGGGATGGCGAGCAGGTCGGGCTGGTGGGGGTCCTGGGCCCGCTGCGCATGAACTACGCGCGAATCATTCCTCTAGTCGAGCATACAGCCCGTATGTTATCGAAGGACTCAGAAGAGCTGAATTCATCATCTTGACAGTTCAACCCCTTATCCATTTCAACCCGATTGAGGGCGCGTCCGCATTGCGTGATGGCGCCCAGCTTGTGTCTCAATGAGGAGCATGGCCTTGACTGAGAACGAGAAGCCGACCGAAGCGATGGACGAACCGACCGACGTGACTTCCAGCCCGGAGCAGGCCGAGGTGGAGCAGGAAGACAGCGATAAGCTGGACGACGACCTTTTCCTGAGCCCCGACGAAGATGACGAAGAGGTCATCGTGGTCGAGGGGGGCGATGACGATTCCGACGCCGCTGCTCTTGCGGAGCAGGCCGCCCTTCAGGCCAAGGCGCTGGAGGAGGCGAACGCCCGAATCGATGCGCTGGCCGAAGAGCGCGATGAGGTCAAAAACAAGCTGATGCGTTCGGTGGCCGATCTGGAAAACTATCGGCGTCGTGTCGAGCGCGAGAAAGAAGACCTGCGCAAGTATGGCATCGACAAAGTGGTCAGTGATCTGATTCCGGCCGTCGATAACTTTGAGCGCGCGTTGCAGCACGCCGATGGCAAAGAAGATCCCGGCGGGATCGTTGACGGTGTGACGATGATCTACAAGCAGATCATCAACGCGCTGGCTAAGTACGGCGTGCAGGGATTTGTTTCCAAGGGCGAGCCCTTTGATCCTCAGCGTCACGAGGCCATCCAGCAGGTCGAGACCACGGAGTTCGACACCGGCACGGTCGTCGAGGAGTACCAGAAGGGCTACTTCCTGCACGACCGCCTCTTGCGGCCGGCGATGGTGGCAGTTGCAAAACGAATTGAGGCTCCTCAGACTGAGGAGTCTGGCGACACCGACGGCGAAGATGATGCCAGCCCCGAAGGCGGCGAGACTTCGCAACATCAGGACTGAGATCCTGACACCTGGTCGACGACACCCACCTGAATCTCGGGAGAGGCGAGAGGCATGGCATATACGATCGGCATCGACTTAGGGACGACCAATAGCTGCGTATGCGTGATCGCCAATGGCGAGCGCATCGTCATTCCCAACGCCGAGGGTGCGCGGACGACGCCTTCGATTGTCGCGTTCACCGAAGATGGTCAGCGCATCGTGGGCCAGGTGGCCAAGCGTCAGGCTCAGACCAATGCGGAGAATACTGTTTACGCGGTCAAACGTCTGATTGGGCGGCGCTTTGATGCCCCGGACGTCGAGCAGGCCAAACGAAGCAGTGCGTTTCAGATTGTCGAGGGCCCCAACGGGGATGCCTGGGTGCGTGCCCGCGACAAGGACTACTCTCCGGCGGAGATTTCCGCCCTGATTCTCAAGGAGATGAAGTCCGTTGCCGAAGATCATCTTGGCGAAGAGGTCGAGGACGCCGTGATCACGGTGCCCGCCTACTTCAACGATGCGCAGCGCCAGGCGACTAAAGATGCCGGGCGTATTGCCGGGCTCAATGTGTTGCGCATCGTCAATGAGCCTACGGCGGCGGCGCTGGCCTACGGTCTGGCGCGTGTGGACCAGAACGATATGAAGGTCGCCGTGTACGACCTGGGCGGCGGGACCTTTGATGTCTCGATTCTGGAGTTGGCCGACGGCGTCTTCAGCGTGCTCTCAACCTCCGGGGATACCTTTCTCGGTGGCGAGGACTTCGACTACGCGATCATCGACTGGCTTGCCGACGCATTCGAAGATGAGCACGGCGTCGACCTTCGCGAAGTGCCCATGGCGTTGCAGCGACTCAAGGAGGAGTCGGAGCGCGTCAAGTGTGAGCTCTCCAGCACCGAGGTGGCCGAGATCAATATGCCCTTCATTCATATGAATGATGAGGGGCCCTTGCACCTGGACGCCGAGCTGACCCGCGAGAAACTTGAGGAGCTGGTGGACCATCTGGTGGAGCGCTCGCTTGATCCCTGCCGCACGGCGCTGCAAGACGCGCAGGTGGGGCGTGACGAGATTGACGTCGTGCTCCTGGTCGGGGGTATGACGCGGATGCCTCGGGTGCGCACCCGTGTGGCGCAGTTCTTTAACAAACGCCCGGACACCTCGGTGAACCCGGACGAAGTTGTGGCCATGGGCGCGGCAGTTCAGGGCAGCATCGTGCGCGGGGAACTCACCGACGTGTTGCTTCTCGATGTGACCCCGCTCACCCTGGGGGTGCAGACGGCCGGCGGGGTGTTTACGCCCATGATCCAGCGCAACACGACCGTTCCCTGCAGCTACAGCGAAGTCTTCAGTACGAGCATCAACAATCAATCGATGGTGCGCGTGCATGTGCTTCAGGGAGAGCGCGCGATGGCCGCCGATAACAAAAGTCTCGCGGTCTTTGAGCTGACGGGGATTCCGCCGGCGCCGCGCGGGGTGCCGCGTATTGAGGTGACCTTCAATATCGATGAGAACGGCATCGTGACCGCCTCGGCGCGAGATCAGGCTTCCGGTCGCGAGCAGTCGGTGAATATCGTGGCCGACGGGGGCTTGAGTGAGGGCGATATCAATCGTCTGATCGAAGAGGCCCGGCTCAACGAGGAGCAGGATCAGCTGACCAAAGAGTTGTCCCAGCGCCGGGTCGAGGCCCAGGGGCTGCTCTACTCCACGGAGCGCAGTCTGGAGGAGTTCGGCGGCATGATGGAGGAGCAAGAGCGCAACGACCTGCTGGCCGACATCGGTACGATTAAGGAGCTCATTGACGATGCGACCTTCGAGGAGCTCGATACCATTATCGCCACGCTCGAAGCCGGGGCTTACCGCCTGGCCGAGCTGATGTATGCCAGCATGGACGACGGCACGGCAGCGGTAGAGGAGTGATCCGGCGCTGCACCTGCCGCCGTGCGAATCATTCGAGGGCCCCGGAGGTTGGATGCGCAGACCCCGGGGCTCTCTTGTTCGCGGCGCGAACCGACGCAAAATCAAACTTATGAACGTAGATCTTTATCAGGTGCTCGAAGTTCGTAGCGATGCGGACCACGCGACGATCAAAAAAGCGTATCGCCGGCTGGCGTTGCGTTACCACCCCGATCAAAATCCGGGAGACGCCCGGGCCGAGGAGCGCTTTAAGGAGGTCGCTCAGGCCTACGAGGTGCTTAGCGATCCGGCACGGCGGGCGGCCTACGACCGCTCCGGACGTATGGGGGGCGTCAATCGGATGGGGGGGCCTTCGTTTGAGGGATTTGGCGACCTTTTTGAGGTGCTGAATTCGGTCTTCGGCGGGGCGACACGCAGTGCCACGCGCGCAACGCGGGGGGCAGATATTCGCGTGCGCATGGAGCTGAGTCTGGAAGAGGCCCACCTGGGCGGTCGGCGCGCGGTGCGGGTGCCCCGCAAGCAGGTGTGCGTGCGCTGCGAAGGCAAGGGCGGTGAGCCCGGCACCCGTGTGCGGACCTGTGAGAGCTGTCAGGGAAGCGGTCAGGTGCGCTCTCAGCAGGGGTTTTTCTCTCTGATGCGCGACTGCAAGCGTTGTCAGGGCCGGGGTCGGGTCATCGAAGTCCCGTGCAAGAGCTGTCAGGGCACGGGGACGACAGACACCCTCGAAGTTGTGGAGATTGCCGTTCCGCGCGGGGTTGACCAGGGGCAGACCCTGCGCTGGGAGGGCAAAGGTGAGCCCGGGAGTTCCGGAGGACGCGCCGGGGACCTGTTGGTAGAGGTTCAGCTTAAAGCGCACCCGATCTTTGAGCGAGATGACCTCGACGTGCATCGTGACCTCCGGGTGAGCTTTACCGAGGCCTCCATCGGCGCAAAAATCGATGTGGCCACGCTTGATGGGGAGGTGGTGATGAAGTTGCCACCCGGTACTCAGGAGGGGCGAGTGCTCCGGCTGCGCGGACAGGGGTTTATGTCACGCGATGGGAAGACGCGCGGGGATATGTATGTGCGGGTGCGGGTGGCCTCGCCCGAAAGTAGCTCGCCATCATCTCAGAAGAAAGGTGGATTGCGCCGGGGGCTCTTAGGGAAGGTTCGTGACATTTTTCGTTAAGACAGTGCTGGCGCTGACGCTGGTGCTTGCCCTGAATGTGCGGGGAGCCGACGCCCACGCCGAGCAAACGTCGACGGTGGTGGCAGTGCTCCCCCGAAGCGGCGCGTTGGCCGGGGTCGGGGCGCAGCTCGAAGAGGTGATGCGTTGGGCCGCCGTTGACGCCGAGGTCGGGTTGATCGTGGTCGACAGCGAGGCCGGGCCCGACGCGCTGAGCCGGGCGCTGGGCGATGTCCTCCAGACCGAGGGCGTGGTGGGGATGATCGGGCCGCTGCGCGAGAGCCGGGCGCCGGTGGTGGCGGCCTGGAGCGCCCGGGCAGGGATTCCGGCGTTGCTGCTCTCGGGGGCGGAGGGGCTGGAGTTACGCTCCCCCTGGGCGTTTCGGGCGCGAATGAGCGTTGGTGAACAGGCCGCTTATGCTGCGCGTCGGGCCTACGCCTGGTGGCCCGAGGCTGCGGTCGGGGTGTTGGCGCCGGATTCTGAGTACGGGGAAGAGGCTGCGCTGGGGTTTGTACGCGCCTGGACCGGCTTCGGCGGTCGGGTGGAGGCGTTGGCGCGTTACGATGAAGGGCAGACCCAGTTTGCACCGGTGATCGAGACCTTGCTGGGAGCCCGGGCGCGTTTGAGGCCCGGACGGTCGATTGCGGGAAGGCGTGCCGATCGCTGGAAGAGTGTCCGGGTGGGGCGTCGGCAGATTGTGCAGCTGGATCTCCTGTTGATCGCGGACTTCGACGATGCGGTCGCCCGCCAGGCTCCCTTCATCGCGCGGGAGCCGGCACTCCAGGGTGCGCAGCTCCTGGGACTGGCGGGCTGGCGCGGCCAACGCCTGAGTCACGCTGCCGACGAACTCAGCGGCGCGCTCTTCTTCGATACCTTCGGAGGGATTGAGGAGGGAGGTGCCGCCGAGGCGTTTGTCCTCGCGTTCGAAGTTCATTTTGAACGAGAGCCAACGACAGTGGAGGCCGAGGTCTACGACCTGGTGCGGATGGTGGGATCCTTGCCCGGCGGTGCACGCTCCCGGGAGCGTCTGCTTTCTTCTCCGGGGTTTGAGGGGGTGAGCGGACGCTGGCGCTTCGAGCGCGATGGGGCGCCGCTGCGCGAGCCCCGGGCGATGCGCGTAATCGAAGGAGGTCGGTGGGTACCGCTGCGTGACGAAGAGCTAGAGGGACGGCCATGAGCGCAGGAGAGGGGATGCCTTCCAAAGAGAGCGCCGAGAGTGTGGAGGGCTCGGCAAGGTGGCAAGTGCTGCTGGCGGGGATCAGTCTAATCACCATGTTTGCCGCCGGCATCTATGCGCAGGGGCTGGACCCTTTTTATCTCGATGCGTGGCTGGCCAGCGCGCCGATGAAGCTGGCCGCGGCCTACGCCGGGTGCCTCTTTAGCATCGTTGCCGCCCATGAACTGGGGCACTACCTGAGCGCTCGCCAGCGCGGAGTGCCCGCGAGCCGCCCCTACCTTCTCCCCGGGATCGGGCCGATCCCCGGGATGGGGATGGTGCCCTTCTTTGGAAGTTTCGGAGCCTTCATTCGCTTGAAGTGGCATCGCGCATCGGCGGCCGATCTCACGGCCGTGGCGGGCTGGGGGCCGGTGGCTGGTTTTGTGGTGACCGTGGCTGTGCTGCTGGTGGGGGTCGGTCTCTCCGATGTTGCTCCGGTGAGCGCCGGGGACGGCGGCGATGTGATGCGCCTGGGGGACAGCCTTCTGATGCAGGCGATGATCTATCTGCATCACGGGGCGTTGCCGGACTCCCAGGAATTGGCGTTACATCCGGTGGCGTTGGCCGGTTGGGTCGGGTGTCTGTTGACCTCGCTTAACCTCCTGCCCATCGGTCAGTTGGATGGTGGGCATCTGGTCTACTCGGTGCTCGGTCAACGCGCGCGCTACGTGAGTTATGCGGGCGCGGTGCTGCTGGTGGCGATGGGGGTTCTGGTCTTTCCCGGATGGTTGCTCTTTGCGGCATTATTGGGAGCGATGGGGCTGGTACACCCACCGATGCTTCAAGGCCCCACGTTGCCCTTGAGGCGCGCCTGGATGCTGGGCGCCGGGGCTTTGATGTTCGTGCTGACTGTGACCCCGGCTCCGGTCGAGGTCGACTCGGTGGTGGAGATGGTCGCGCAGAGCCTTCAGGAGTAAGCCATGGAGATACGCTGCGAAGCATGCAGAGAGGTAGGCCCGGCGGCTGAGGTCCGGCCGGGAGCGCGCGGACTGGAGCTTGTGTGCGCCGGCTGTGGACATGCCAACCTCCTGGAGGTGGGGTCGCCGGGGGCCGAGGGCTTGGATGATGCGCAGCAGCGCGATGGTCAGGCCAGCGGGCGTGCCCCGGGGCCTGTGGCCCGGGCATCCGGGCGGGCTGTGGCGAGTTCGCCTCGTGCTGCCAGCGAGCTTGCCGATGCGCGTCCGGGATACTTGCCGCTGGCCAGGGCCGTGCTACTTGATGAAGCCATGGCTCGCCTGGTGCCGGAGCCGGGACCGGGGAAGCGTTGTCCAAAGTGTGCTCATCTGACCGGAGATGACGAACACTGCCGGCGCTGCGGGCTGAGCCTTGTCGAAGCCGCACGATTTGCCCCGGGGCAGGCCCCCTGGGAGCAGGTGTCCGAGGAACGAGCGGAGGTCTTTCTACGCTTCAACGCCCTCTGGGATCGGGCCGAGGCCGGTGACGCCGAGGCGCTGGAGGTGTTCTCCCGTCTGGCGGCTGATGAGGGGATGGTCGAAGAGGGGATACGCCGATTGAGACGTTTTCTGGTGGCCCATCCCGAGCACCCCGGAGCTCTTGATGCGCTGCGCCATCTGGCGCTCGCGTTGCAGGCGCGGGTGACGATTGCGGCCAGTCAGGCGGCGGCCAGCGCCGAGAGTTTTGGCAACGACGTCGAGAAGGTGCGCGGTGTGCTGATGGGGATCACCCTGGCGATGTGCGCTGTGATTTTACTTTTGTTATCAGCAGTCTTTTGGGATAAATGCTAAGACTTGCAAGTTTTGCACGTTGCAGTGCCGCCCAACCTTACGTCCCTGAGCCGGGTCGTGTTCGATGACCACAGAATTTGAACTGATCGCGCGCATCGCAGAACTCTTTGGTTCGCCCGAAGGCGTCGCCGTGGGCATTGGCGATGACGGTGCGGTGCTGGATCCGGGCCGCTTCGACCTGGTGACGATGGATACCATGGTGGAGGGCGTCCATTTTCGCCGGGACTGGAGTAGTCCGGAGGACGTAGGCTGGAAGTTGCTTGCGAGTAACCTCAGCGATATCGCGGCGATGGGGGGCGGGCCCGGGGCGTTCTTTCTTTCGATGGCGCTGCCAGCTGACCTGGATCCCGCCTGGGTAGAAGGTGTGCTTTCGGGCATTCGTAAGGCGGCCGATGCGCTGGTTCCCGGGAGTTTTGAGGTCTCCGCTGGCGGTGGTGACCTGAGTGCGACTCACGGTCCGATTGTGTTGACGTTGACCCTGATGGGAGAGGCCTCTCCGGCCGGGCCGGTGTTGCGTCGCGGGGCGGTGCCCGGGGACCGTATCGTCTTGATGGGACAGACCGGTCTGGCAGCCGCGGGGCTCGCGCTCCTTTCGGGCGAGATGGACGCGCCGGCGGAGTCCTTCCCCTGCGCGCTGCGCGCGCATCGGCGCCCCGGTGCTCAGGTACGCGCCGGCGCGCTGCTGGGGCTTTATGGCGTGCCCTCGGCGATGATCGATGTCAGCGACGGTGTGGTTCAGGACCTGGGGCATGTGCTTCGCGCCAGCGAGGTTGGTGCCAGGCTGGAGGCCTACAGCCTGCCTCATCATCCGGAGTTGGTGATGCTTCGCGAGCAGTATGGGGTTGATATTCTCAAGCTCATGCTCACCGGCGGGGATGATTACGAACTCTTGATGACCATTCCTCCCTCGCGCATGCCCAAGATCTGGGACATGGCACGGCGTCATAGCTGGGAAGTGCATGACATCGGCGAGATACGCGCGCCCGAAGAGGGGTTGATGGTGTTGGGGGCGGATGGCGAGGTCATCGTCTTTGAGCAGGGCGGCTATCGACATTTCGGAGCGTCATGAGCCAGACGGCTGAGAATCCGATGGTCGGCGCACATCGCCAGGTTGTCGAACGTCTCTGGACCGTGCCGTTGCTCGACGCCTGTGCCGATGCGCTTCCCGAGGTTGAGGGAAGTACCGCGCTTTCGGTGGAGTCGCGTTGCGGTGAGGTGGTGGCGCGCTGGCTGAAGCGTTTGCCGGAAGATACGCGTTTGATGGCTCTGGATTCCTCCAGTGCCATGCTGGATGCCGCGCGCGAACGCGTGGCAGAATCCGATCAGCGCCGGGTGTTTTTTGTGCAGCAGCGGGGCAATGCGCTCGCTTACGCCGATGGGGTTTTCGGGGCGACGGTCTGCCTCCATGGTCTGGTGACGCGGCGGCAGCTTGATGAAGGGCTTGCGGAGCTTGCCCGGGTCTGCGCCAGTGGCGGCAGCGTTGTGGCGGCAGCTCCCACAAGCGCGAGCTTTCCTCAGTTTTATGATCTTCTCGACGAAGCGCTGCGAGCGCTGGGGCTCCACGATGTGTTGGAGCGCCTGGGAGAGCTGCGCGAGCGTACGTTGATCACGGCGTCGGATCTGGCGCAGCTCTCGCGCAAGCGAGGCCTGCACGAGGTAGAGCTTGAGCAGGTGCGCTGGGAGCTTTCCTTCTCCGGAGGGCGGGACTTTCTTTATTCGCCGCTGATTCAGGAGACCTTCTTCCCGCATTGGAGTGGGGCGATTCGGGCCTCGGAGCGCGACGCGGTGCTCCGCTACGTCGCCAGGGCCATCGACACCTACTGGCGCGACGGCACGGTCAATACACAGGTTGAGGCGGTGCTTCTTCGCGCGCGTCGCGTCTGAGGCTCAGTCGTGAAAGGTCTGAGGCTCAGTCGTGAAAGGGCGGTAGATCTTGAAGTTCCGGATCGCCGATCTTGGACTCGGGCTTGTCGGTCTGGTCCCGCTTCTCTTTGGTGAGAACTGCGACAAAGCCCAGCGCCAGTAGAACGACTGGGATGGCGATGAAGAGCACGGTAGCTACGTTGACTTCCATAACACCCTCGATGCGACATTGAGGTGAATGACGGTTCGAGGTCGTGACGCCGGTAGACACTCGACGCTGGCAAACGTAGGCACAACGCCAGTGCCGTATAGCAGCCCGGCCCCCCACTGGAGGTGAAGATGACGCTGCGCGAGGAACTCACCGAGCAGGTCATGCGCATCGAAGAGATGCTCGACAAGGTGCCCGAACCGGTCGCGCGTAAGCTACGCGATCATCTCAAAGAGCTGCGCGAACTGCTCTTTGAACAGCGACCACCCCGCTTTGTGTTGGTGGGGCGGCGAGGGGCTGGAAAATCCTCGCTGGTCAACGCGATCTTCGGCGAGTCGGTGGCTGAAGTGGGGCATGAAAAGGCGACCACCGGCCGTGGGACCTGGTGGTCGTACCAGGGAGCGTTGGGCACACTTGAGCTGCTTGACACTCGGGGGTTGCAGGAGGGCAGTACCCCGGCCGAGGCGGAACAGGGGGTCGGTGTCGTGGCAAGCATCTCGGAGGCGATTGAGCAAAAGGCCCCCGATGCACTGCTCTTTTTGATCAAGGCCAAGGAGGTCGATGCGGCTGTCGACGCGGATCTCGACGGTCTGGAGGCGATCAGCGGGCTGGTGCGCCGGCATTTTGGCTTCCCGGTGCCGGTGGTCGCGGTGATCACGCACTGCGATGAACTGGAGCCCAAAAACGTGCGCCTTCATGAGCCCGAGCAAGAAGACGACGTAGATCTCCAGGAGAAGCTCGCCCGCGTTCAGCGCATTGAGCAGGACCTGTACCAGAAGATGCGCGGGCGTGATGGACTTCGCGATCAGCTCGTCGGAGTGCACGGCGTCTCGGCGTATCAATCCTGGCGTCGCGACGGAACTCGCCGCGCGGATGAGCGCTGGCGCATTGAGGAGTTGCTTGATTTTTTACTCGATGAGCTGCCGGAGCAGGCCCGTGTAGAGTTCGTGCGGCTCAGCCAGGTTCGGGCCTTGCAACATCGGATGGCGGACCGACTCACAGCGGTGGTTGCTGGCATTGCCGCCGGGGTGGCGCTCACTCCGATTCCTCTGGCCGATATTGGCCCCATTACCTCACTTCAGGTCAGTCTGGTGGTGGGTATCGGCTATGTCGCCGGCCGCAAGATTGAGCTGCGCACCGCGGCGGAGTTTCTCGGGGCCATCGGCGCCAATGTGGGAGCGGCGATGGCCCTTCGCGAGGTGGCCCGGGGGCTGCTCAAGGTGATGCCCGGCCTGGGAAGTGCGGGGTCTGCGGCGATTGCCTTCGCCGGTACCCGGGCCGTGGGGCAGGCTGCAGCGGCCTACTTCATCGACGGCGTGAACACCGAGAAGGCGCGTAAGCTCTTTAAAAAGAAAAAGAAAGACGCCGAAGATGAATACCACCGCACCATCGAGGGCTAGCCCTCGATGGTGCGGTCGGCCAGACGTTGGTCGCCGACTCAGAAGAAGTAGCGAAGTCCGGCGCTGGTGCCCAGATGGGTGGTTTTCACACTCAGTGACTCATCGAGCGTGGCGATGCTCTCTCGTCCCCAGAGCCAGGTCATGTCCACACCAAAACGGATCTGCAGACCTTCGGAGACGCGGTAGCCCACCCCCAGTCCGGTGGAGAGCATGAACCCCAGGGTGCTGGTGCGCTCCTCGACCTCACGAGCGGAGGTGCCTTCGAGCACGGTGACCTCGCGGGAGCTTCCACCGAAGTAGGGGCCGAGCGAGAGTTGAACGTGGGTGGAAAAGCGATCGGTCATCGGCATGTGGTAACGCGCCATGGGTTGAACCGTGAGAGCCGTCTCCGTGGCGGCTGCGGCCTCGTCACGGTTGAGGCGTCTGGCCAGGAGGCCGATGTTTGCGCCGACCTCCAGGCGCTTGACGACCATGACACCGACGCTTGCGTCGAGCCTTAAAAAGAGGGTGGAGTCGCTTGCTTCCTGGCCGCTGGGAAGCTCATTGGTGGCACTGGTGCGGGCGAAGCTCGAATCGATGCCCGCATTCCAGCGACCGGCGCGAAACGCCGATTTCAGGCGCGCGGGCTCCGAGAGTTCGGTGCCAAATGGCGTGGTCTGCGCCGTGGCCGGTGCGGCCAGAGTCAGCGTCGTCATGGCGAGCGTAAGAAAAGCGAGTGTCATTCTGGTCTTCATCATCCATCTCCGAGAGTAAAAGCTGGTTCCAAACAGCGGGGGCTTCCCGGGGGGCGGGCATCAGGAAGCAGAGGATCGCGCAGGAGTCCGGAGAGCGCTGCGAATGGTGGCTCTCGGGGTCACCTGCGCGGGGAGGGTTTCGGGAAGTGAACAAGGACTCAGGCCGTGAACGCGACAGGCCCGGGACCTGGCATGCTTGTGAGAGAGGCGTCCCGAACGCAGCCCACGGAGCGGAACTTCGAGCCTGCTCGCTGCACCGGCGCATCGAAGTATGGTGATGCCCGGATCCGAATTCAACTACGCGTCGGCGGTGCTCAGCGCACGAATCCTTGCCAGCGTCGCATGTAGTCGATAAAGGCCGGGCCGAGTCCGCGCTCGGCCAACTCTTCGGGGCTCAGAGGAGGGCGGCGTGGCGAGTTCTGGGGCCGGTGCGCCTGACGGGGCCAGTCCGGATTCGCGATCGCCGAGCGCCCGAGGGCTACGGCATCTGCCCCTCGCGCCAGGGTCTGCAGGGCATCGTCTACCGTCCAGATGTGGCCGGCCGTGATCAGTGGAACATCCTGAGGAAGTGCGGCCCGAAAGAGCGTGAGCGGGTGGGTGTCGGGATACTTCTTGGATGTTTGGAAGACGTCCCAGAGGGAGATGTGGATAAAGTCAGCGCCGTCTTCTGTAAGCCATGTCGCGGTCTGAATCGCGTCGTCGATGTCGATGCCGACCGTCGCCCCGAAGTCTTCCGGTGAGAGGCGCACCCCGACGATGAAGTCCGCGGGAACTTCGGCTCGACAGGCGCGCATGACCTCGCGAATCAGCCGCGCGCGATTCTCAAGTGTGCCGCCGTAGCGGTCGTTGCGGTGATTTCGAGTCGGGCTCAAAAACTGGCAGAGCAGATAGCCGTGCGCCCCGTGCAACTCCACACCATCGGCTCCGGCTGCCAGGGCGCGGCGAGTGGCCCGGGCGAAGGCTTCGATAACGTTCTGGATATCGAGAAGCGTGGCCGGGCGGACGTTATTTTCCTCGTCACCGCTCGCCGACCATGCCTGCCTGCCGGAGACCTGCGCGTTGGCGCGCTCACCAGCGTGAAAGATCTGCGGGATGAGCAACGCGTCATGCGCATGAATCGCCTCGGCCACCCGACGCCAGTCGTCGATGAGGCGATCCTCGAAGATGCCAAACTCACCCGGCCAGCCCTGGCCCTCCAGGGAGACATGCGTCGCGCAGGACTCGATCACCGAGAAGCCCCCTGCGGCGCGAGCTGTAAGAAAGCGCAGCTCATCGTTCGAAAGAGAGCCATCCTCGTGGCTCGACTGGTTGGTCAGTGGGGCAAGCCATAGACGATTGTTGGCCTGGCGTCCGCCGCGAAAGGTCAGCGGGGCGAAGAGGGCATCGACGGAAGACTTCGACATCAGCGGGATACTCCCAAAAAAGGCGGCGCGCAGAGCGGCGGCAGGTCGCTTCGAACTCTCAACGTGCGAACGCTCGTGTGGTCGTCCACCGGCGTATCGTCCGGCGATACCTTGGCAGACGAGAGCGTCGCCGGCACGAGGGACATAAAAACATCGGCATTGATCCCTGTGAGATCAGGGGTAAACATGGGCCCGCCATCGACCGACTCGCGAAAGGAGGGGACGCGGGTTTGACAGGTCGAGTTTTCACTGCGTACCTTGGGCGTCTTCAATTCAATGAGTTCGTTCACGCACGTGCAATGACGTCCGGTACGCTTCTGGCCGCGAAGTCTGTGGCCGCGACCCCGTGGGGCCTTGCCTGTTGAGGCAGGGGCCGGCTGGATCGTTTGCGGACATGCACCCACCCCAACCGACGAGGCACCTCAATGGCGGACGAAGCCGGGCTGAGGATATCGCCCTTTGCTGATTACAAGCCCCTCATGGATCGAGGCGCGGCGCTGGTAGAGGCCAACCGTTGCTTAAACTGCTACGACGCGCCCTGCACCCGGGCCTGCCCTACAAGCATCGACGTTCCGAGCTTTATCAAAAAGATCGCCCACGACAACCTGCGCGGCTCCGCCCGGGTGATTCTGGAGGCTAACATTCTGGGCGCCTCCTGCGCTCGGGTGTGTCCGACTGAGGAGCTCTGCGAGGGGGCATGCGTGCTCCACGACCTGCATGAGGAGCCGATTCAGATCGGGAGACTGCAGCGTTACGCTACCGACCCGGTGGTGCTCGGACAGAAGCCTCTCTTTCAGTCGGCGCCTCCCAACGGGCGTCGGGTGGCCTGCATTGGGGCGGGGCCGGCGAGTCTGGGCTGCGCCGCGGAGCTGGCGCAGCTGGGGTATGAAGTGGTTGCGTTTGAGAAGGCCTCGGAGCCTGGCGGCCTCAACACTTACGGGATCGCCGATTACAAAATGGACTACGCTACGGCGTTGGCTGAGATCGCCTGGGTTAAAGAGCTCGGGGTGAACGTTCAGTGCAACACCGAGGTCGGTAAAGATATCCCGCTGGCGTCGCTTTTTGAGGACTTCGACGCGGTCTTCATGGGGGTTGGGCTCGACGGCGTGTCGGCCATCGGCATCCCCGGCGAAGACCTTGAGGGGAGCCAGGACGCGCTCGACTTTATCGCGGAGCTTAAGACCCGACCCAAAGAGGAGGTCTCACTTAAAGGTCTGAGCGTCGCCGTCATCGGCGGCGGAAATACCGCGATTGATGCCGTGACACAGGCCAGCCGCCTGGGCGCCGAGCGCGTGTACCTGGTCTACCGGCGTACCCGCGAGCGCATGGGGGCCTACGCCCACGAGCAGGAACTCGCCCGGCGAGACGGCGGCATTTTCGTACTGGAGGCGGCGCCCGCCGAGATCCTCGGGGAGTACGGGCGCGTCATCGGCTTGAAATGCCAGAAGACGCGCAGCGACGCGCAGGGCGGCCTGGAACCCGTGCCGGGCAGTGATTTTGTGCTGGAGGTGGATCGCGTGTTTCGGGCCACCGGCCAGGCGAAACATCGGGCGTTTTTCGAGCAGCTCGAAGGTCTGGAAGTCGATGATAGGGGACGCGTGATCGCCGACGAGGATGGCCGCACCAGCGTCGAACGCCTCTGGACCGGAGGCGATTGCGTGAGCGGAGGACAGGAAGTGGTGAACGCGGTGGCTGAAGGCAAGCGCGCCGCCCAGAGCATCCATCAAACTCTTGAAGGAGCCCGGTAATGGCCGATCTTAGCTGCACGACTGCGGGCATTAAATCGCCCAACCCTTTCTGGTTGGCCTCGGCGCCGCCCACCAACACCGGCTACCAGGTCGCCAACGCCTTTGAGGCCGGGTGGGGTGGGGCGGTCTGGAAGACCCTCACCGACGGTCAGCCCATCGTCAACACCTGGTCCCGTTACGGAGCGCTCGACTACAACGGTGTGAAGATGATGGGCTTCAATAATATTGAACTCATCACCGATCGCCCGCTCGATGTGAACTTGCGCGAGATTTACGAGGTTAAAAAGCGCTTTCCGAACAACGCCATCATCGTCAGCTTGATGGTCGAGGCCACTCGCGAAGCCTGGCACGATATCGTCAAAAAGTCGCAGGATGCCGGCGCCGACGGGCTGGAGCTGAACTTCGGTTGCCCCCACGGGATGAGCGAGCGTGGGATGGGCTCGGCGGTGGGACAGGTGCCGGAGTACACCCGCCAGATCACCGAATGGGTGCAAGAGGTGGCGAGCGTGCCGGTGCTGGTCAAACTGACACCGAACGTCGCCGATGTGCGTTATCCGGCGCGGGCGGCACTGGAAGGCGGGGCTGATGGGGTAAGCCTCATCAACACCATCAACAGCATTATCGGGCTCGACCTCGATACGCTCGCGCCTCGCCCCACGGTGGCGGGATGGTCGTCTCACGGAGGCTACTGCGGTCCGGCGGTTAAACCCATTGCGCTGAACATGGTGTCGCAGATCGCCACCGATCCCCAGACCGCGCACCTGCCAATCAGCGGGATTGGCGGCGTGAGCAACTGGAAGGACGCGGTGGAGTTCATTGCGCTGGGCGCCAGCTCGGTTCAGGTGTGCACGGCGGTGATGCACTATGGCTTCCGCATCATCGAAGATTTGTGCGATGGGGTCTCCAACTTCCTGGACGAGCGAGGCATGACCCTGGATGAGCTGCGTGGAGCCAGCGTTGAACGCATCCATGAGTGGAAAGAACTCGACCTGAACTACGTGATCAACGCGCGCATCGATCAGGATAAATGCATCGGCTGCGGACTCTGCTACACCGCCTGCGAAGACGGAGCTCACCAGGCTATCTTCTCGGAGCGCCGCGCCGATGGCCGTACCTACGTGGAGGTCAAGCCTGACGCCTGCGTGGGGTGCAACCTTTGCAGTCTGGTCTGCCCGGTCGATGGCTGCATTGAGATGGTCGAGATTCCCAACGACTTTGAGCGCTGCAGCTGGGAAGACGTGACGAGCGGAAATGGCACACTGGCGCCGCGCCCGGTGCACGATTGAGCGGCGAGCATCCGCCGGTGTGCAGACCTAACATTCGCGCGGAGAGCGGCGGCAGGCCCTCGTGAGTTTGAAGCGCCCGGTGGTGGCGATGGGGGACGAGCGAACGCTGTGCGCGGAACTCGTCTGCTTGCCAACCCACCTTGATACTATGTCGCGGCGAGGGATCGGCTCATGAAAAGCCGCCCCCTCGCCGCATCGCCCCGGAACCCCAGGCGTGGTCTTCCGAACGTCGGGAGGGCACGTGATTCCAGGAGGAGTTGATGTCGAACCTTGTGATTCGAAACGGAGAGATCGTCACCGCCAGCCAACGCTATGTGGCGGATATCTATTGTGAACATGGCCGAATTAAAGCGATCGGTCAGGAACTCCAGGTGCCTCAGGGGACCGAGGAATATGACGCCCGGGGCAAGTTTGTGTTCCCGGGCTTTATTGATCCTCATACCCACGTTCGCATGGAGTTTATGGGGACCTTTGCCGCCGATGACTACGAGTCGGCTACGATCGCGGCGCTCTGTGGCGGCACGACCACGCTGATTGATTTCTGCATTCCGAACCGCGATGAGTCGCCGCTCAGCGCGTTTAAGACCTGGCAGGAAGCCTCCCAGGGCAAGGCCTGCTCCGACTTTACCTGGCACATGGCCATTACACGCTTTGATGACGAGGTGGAGCGGGAGCTGCGCGAGATCGTCAGCCGGGGCGTGGCCAGCTTCAAGGTCTTTCTGGCCTACGGTGGCGCGCTGGGGGTGGATGACGAGGCGCTGCTCGGCGTGATGAAGCTCGCCAGGGAACTCGGCGTGGTGGTCACCGCCCACTGCGAGAACTCCGAGATGATCGATACGCTTCAGAAGAAGCTCGTCGACGAGGGCAAGCTCGGTCCGGAGTGGCATGAGCCCAGCCGTCCGACCTTTGTGGAAGCCGAGGGCACGCGTCACTTCTGTGCGATGGCCCGGGTCACCGGGGCACACGGTTACATCGTGCACCTCTCCTGCGAAGAAGCGCTCAAGGAGGCGGTCGAAGCTCAGCTTCAGGGAGCCAATATCTGGATTGAGACCCTGATTCAGCACCTGGTCCTTGATCATCGCGATGCCGAACGTCCGAACTTCGAGGGCGCGAAGTTCGTGATGAGTCCGCCGCTTCGCGATAAGCGCAACCAGGCCCCCCTGTGGGCGGGCTTTGATAAGGGCATGATCGCCACGCTCGGCAGCGATCATGCTCCCTTCAATATGGCGCAGAAGCGCATGGGAGAGGAGAACTTCTGCTTGATTCCCAACGGGATCCCTTCGCTGGAAGATCGTGTGCGGGTCTTCTTTACCGAAGGCGTGCAAAAAGGGCGCATCGATCTGCATCGCTTTGTGGATGCTGCCAGCACGCAGGCCGCCCGGATCTTCGGGCTCTTCCCGCAGAAGGGCACCATTCAGATCGGAAGTGACGCGGATCTGGTGGTCTACGACCCCACGGTCAAAGAGACGCTCAGCGTGGACACCCATCATATGAACGTCGACTACAACCCCTTTGAAGGGCGCGAGGTCGAGGGGCGCTGCGCGCTGGTGACCGTGCGCGGCCAGATTCAGGTGCGCGATGGCGAGTTCGTTGGCGAGAAGGGCATCGGTGAGTTCTTGAAGCGAGAGCCGACCCACTTTTAAGCGCGATGAGGGCAGTACCCGCAACTTCCAGGCAGTTTGACTCCCCACTGGCGGTCGCGCCGCTTAGACGTCTTTGGACGTGCTGGCGAGCGCGGCCGTTGGTGCCTTACTCATGAAGGAGCAACACGATGACCCGTTGGAAGTTTCCCTTTGATGCTCGTGACTACGAGTTCACCCCCTATGTGCAGGCTCAGAACTGGATCGGCGGCGAATGGCGCCCGGCCCGAAGTGGTGCTGCCGAAGATGTGATCAACCCCCGTCATGGAAAAGCGATGGGCAAGGTCGTGTTCTCGGGCGCCGCCGATGTGGAAGATGCCTTTGCGGCAGCCACGGCCGCGCTCCCGGCCTGGAAGGCGATGCCGATACGCGAGCGCGCCCAGGTGCTCTACCGCGTTAAGGCGTTGATGGAGGCCAACCTCGATGAGCTCTCCTGGCTGCTCTCTCACGAGAACGGCAAGACCATCGCCCAGGCCCGCGGCAGCGTGCTCAAGGGCATCGAGTGCGTGGAGATGGGCGCCTCGTTGCAGAACATGGCCGATGGCGGTCAGCTCGATGTGAGTCGCGGCGTCAACTGCCGGGTGATTCATGAGCCCCTGGGCGTGGTCGCGGGCATCGTCCCCTTTAATTTCCCCACCATGGTGCCCTTGTGGATGCTTCCGCAGGCTCTGGTGGCCGGCAATACCTTTATCCTCAAGCCCTCCGAAAAGGTGCCCTACGGGGCGATGCGCCTGGCGGAGATCTTTCAGGAGGCCGGACTCCCCGACGGCGTCCTCAACATCGTGCATGGCGGCAAAGACGCCGTTGAGACGATCATCGATCATGAGGGCATCAAGGCGGTCGCGTTTGTGGGATCGACGCCGGTTGCGAAGATGCTCTACGCCCGGGGGGCCCAGACCGGCAAAAAAGTCCTGGGGCTGGGAGGCGCGAAGAACCACCTGGTCGTGGTGCCCGACGCCTCGCCTCAGGTGACCTCCGACAATATTGTGGCCTCGTATACCGGGTGTGCCGGACAGCGATGCATGGCCGCCTCGGTGCTGCTGGCCGTGGGCGAGGTCGATCACATCGTGGAGCAGGTCGCCCAGCGCTCTCGTGAGCTGGTTCCCGGAAAGGACATCGGGGCGATCATCTCCCAGGAGTCGCGCGAGCGTATTCTGCGCTACATCGATGAGGCCGAGGCCGCCGGTGCAACGATTCTGGTCGACGGGCGAGGGGCCACAGTGCCGGGGTCGGAGGGGTACTGGGTGGGGCCCACGATCATCGACGGCTGTACGCCGGAGATGGCCTGCGTGCGCGAGGAGATCTTTGGGCCGGTGCTCTCCATCATTCGCACTTCGACGCTGGACGAGGCGCTGGCGATCGAAAACGCCAGCCCTTTTGGCAACGCCGCGTGCATTTACACCACCAGCGGCGCGGTGGCTGAGCGCGCGCTCAGCCGATTTGAGGCCGGGATGTGTGGCGTCAACATCGGCGTGCCCGTGCCCCGTGAGCCTTTTGCTTTCGGGGGATGGAACGATAGCAAGTTTGGCCACGGTGACATGACCGGTATGGACGGGTTCCGCTTCTGGACGCGCCCCCGAAAGGTCACCGTGAAGTGGGAGCTGCAAAGCGATCAGACCTGGATGTCCTGACGCGTGTCGTGGGGAGGCCGGGTGACGCCCCTCGGTCGCCGCCCGGCCTCTCCTTGTGCTTCAACGCCCTTCATCATTTCGGGGCGCGCCGAGCGCCCTTGCTTCAGGAGGATGGTTATGGACTCACAGGAAATGATCGAGCTCTGCAAGCAGCACACCATGTACACCTGGTCCGCCGGAGATCAGGTGGACCCGATCCCGGTTGAGCGAGCCGAAGGTGTGTATTTCTATACCCCGGAGGGGAAGCGCTTTCTCGACTTCAACAGCCAGTTGATGAGTGTGAATATCGGTCACGGTCACCCGCGGGTGATCGAGGCGATGCATCGCCAGCTTCAGCAGGTCGCCTACGTCTACCCCGGCACGGCCACCGCCGTACGCGCTCGCGTTGCCCGGACACTCGCCGAACTCGTGCCGGGTGATATCAACACTTTCTTCTTTACCCTGGGCGGGGCCGACGCCAACGAGAACGCGATCAAGGCGGCCCGCGCCTACACCGGGCGCTTTAAGATCTTGAGCCGTTATCGCAGCTACCACGGCGCTACCAACGCCTGCATGCAGCTTACCGGAGACCCGCGTCGCCTGGCCAACGAGCCCGGTGCGCCGGGGTTTATCAAAGTGATGGACCCGCGGCCCTACGACTTTGCGTTCGGCGAAAGCGACGAGGAGCAGACGGCCCGGAACCTGCAGTACCTCGAAGAAGTCATCATGTATGAGGGGCCCGAGACCATCGCGGCGATGTTCGTGGAGACCGTCACGGGCACCAACGGCGTGCAACCTCCTCCCAAGGGCTACCTCAAGGGGCTCAAGGCGCTGCTGGAGAAGTATGGCATCTTGCTGGTGTGCGATGAGGTGATGTGTGGCTTTGGCCGCACGGGCAAGATGTTTGCGTTTGAGCATTACGGTGTGGTGCCCGACATCGTGACGATGGCCAAGGGGCTGACCAGCTCCTACGCCCCGCTGGGGGCGATGGGGGTGAGCGACGCCATCGCGGAGCACTTTAAATCGAACATGTTCTGGGGTGGGCTCACCTACAACTCGCATTGTCTGGCGCTCTCGGCGGCCGAAGCCTCCATCGCGGTGATGCGCGACGAGAAGTTGGTGGAGAACGCCGCGCGGCTGGAGTCGGTGATGCGCGAGGAGATGGCTCATCTCAAAGAGCGGCACCGATCCTTTAAGGAGGGCAGGGCGCTGGGCCTCTTTGGGATGGTTGACCTGCAGAAAAACAGCGATGGCGAGCGTATGGCCCCCTATAACGGCAGTCATCCGGCCATGGTCAAGCTCGGGAAGTTCTTCCGTGACAATGGGCTCTTTACCTTCGTGCGCTGGGGCAGTTTTATGTGCAATCCTCCCCTGTGCATTAGCGAGGAGCAGCTGCGAGAGGGCTTTGCGATCATTGATCGCGGGCTGGAAATCACAGACGCCGCCTTTGAAGGCTGATCCGGCGGTGTTCTACCGCTAAGCCGGCGAATCCACGCCGCGCGCCCCGAGACACCGGGGCGCGCGGCGTTTTTAGTGGGCCTCCCTCTGGGAGCCAAGAGCGTCAGTCGAGCGAGGTCGTGTAGGTCTGGCGCATGAAGGCCAGCGAGCGGCGGATGAGCTCTCGCAGCGCGTCCTGGTCGATGTCGGCGAGCTTGTTGATGTAGAGGCAGGACTTTCCGGTCTTGTGCTTGCCCAGGCGGGCCATCAGGTCGTCGGCTCCCTCGAAGCCAGACATGATGTAGAGCGAGAGGTTACGCTTGCGCGGGGAGAATCCCACCAGAGGCCAGTCGCCCTCGCGGCCGCTCTGGTAGACGTAGCGGTAGGTGCCAAAGCCCACGATGGCGTCTCCCCACATTACCGGGTGGGCGCCGACCTCTTCTTCCATGATCTGCACGAGTTGCAGGCAATCCTGGCGACGCCCCTCGTCCTCGAGGGCGTTGAGATATGCCAGGGGGTCCTGATCGGTGGGGACGGTCTTGTTGGCCATGGGCTGGCTCCGGGGAGAGGGCGTCGTTGCGTTTAAACGGTGACGTGTGATGGCGAGCCTCATCGTGGCCTGAGGCCCCGGCCTGCACATTGCCCGTTGTAGCGCAGCGCCCGAGCAGGGCAAACTCGTTCATCTGCATCACGTTCCCCTCGGGCGTCATCGACGGTGTCCGGAGTCATCTCAAGATCATCATCATCTTTTGCTGGAGCATCATGGCAATCAACGTATTGGGAGGCCCGCTCAAGGCCTGCAGTCATCGTCCAAAGACCGGATTCTATCGCGATGGTTGCTGCCGCACCGGCGAAGACGACCGCGGATCACATACGGTGTGTGCGGTGATGACGTCGGACTTTCTCGCGTTCTCGCGTGCTCGGGGCAACGACCTGACGCAGCGGGTGCCACGCGCGGGCTTCCCGGGGCTTAAGCCCGGCGACCGGTGGTGTCTCTGCGCCTCGCGCTGGCAGGAGGCTTTCGACGCCGGTGAGGCGCCTCCGGTGGTGCTGGAGGCCACGCACCAGCGGGCATTGGAGGTGGTGGCGCTGGAGTCCCTGTTGAGGCACGCCCAGCTTGAGGGGGCCCACTAAGCGCTGAAGTGGGCCCGCACGATCGGAGATGCTGGCAAGTTTTGACCTTTCGACGGGGCGTGATCACGGGATGTGGGGGATTTCGCGGCCTTCACAAACAGGTGCAGCGCAAAAAGCACCACGTCTGATCCCGGGGGGGCAATGGGGGGGTGTGCTTAAGTTTATGAATGGGCAGTGTTTTTGGTGTTTTCTCCGTCGAGGCTGCCCGCTGGAGCGCGCCATTGCTGGCGAAGGTGAGAAAAAAAACAAAAAGTCCGTTGACACTCAGAAGCCCGATGTGGCACATAATGGTCATCGCGGCGGCGCTGACCGCCAGAACAATCCGGCGTAGCTCAGGGGTAGAGCGAGCGGCTGTTAACCGCTTGGTCGTAGGTTCAAATCCTACCGCCGGAGCTTGAAAGAAAGGCTCGAGTCGAAAGACTCGGGCCTTTCTCTTAACAGGACCCTCGTTGGCATCGCCGGCGGGGGTCTTGTCGTATCTGCCCTGTTGGCGGCGGTCTGTGGGCGGTCGCTGGTCGACGCGGGTGCTCTCTGGAGTGCCTGCCTTGCCGCCGGCCCCAGACCGGTGCTCTCTGAGAGCTCTTGGGTCTCAGAGACGCCTCCAGACGCCCACATGCCGGTTCTAGTTAGCCCGTTGAGAGTGGGGCAGCCGAGCAGCAGAGATGCGCGATCGGAGACGCGCTGAGAGTCTCCTCGGCGTGACGCTCGCCAATGCTGCATCGTTCATCGGCGATGGATGTTGACCTTTGCCGCGGAGGCATCGTGAAGAAGACCAAGACCACAGCGTGCTGCCCTCCAGCGGAGCCGATGCCGCCGGTCCCGACCGACGAGGTGGAGGCCAACAAGCACCTCGCTCGACTGGCGAAGGCCATGGCTCATCCCGTGCGAGTTACCATCCTCCGCATGCTCGTGCGCCAGGAAGGCTGCATCGTCGGCGACATTGTGGATGAGCTTCCCCTGGCTCAGTCCACCATCTCGCAGCAGCTCAAGCAGCTGAAGGACGCGGGGCTCATCCGCGGCGAGTCACCGGGCGCCCGCAGCAATCGCTTTCGCGCCTCGAACACCGCCCCGCGTGTCTATCAAACCATATGCCCGATATCGGACGCGAAGCTCGGATAGGCGAAGTTCAGACCATTAGTCTGGTTCGCAGTCAATCCAGCCTTCATCGCCATCGCGAACAGGTTGACCTGTCCTTCTGCGCCGGGGCCGATGAGATGCACTCCGAGGACCCTGCCGCGGCTCCTCTCGACCAGGACCTTGTCGCCGGACCATGTGGCGCCAACACGCATCGACGCGTACCACGCGTCGGTCTTCTGCAGGTGTGTCTCGAAGTCGAGTCCCCTCTCGGTCGCGGCGGCCTTCGACATACCGACCCTGGCGACCTGCGGTAGGGTGAAGACCACGCTCGGGCTCGCCGGACGACATCCTCGCCCGGCTTGATGCCGCCACGCGCGACCTGGGCCACTTCATGGTCTTCGCTATCCCCCCTGACGCGCGGCACCCCGAGGTTCCTGCGGTGCCGTGACCCGGCTCATCCGGCGAACCGGCTCTTCGAATGCGACTGCTGCTGTGCCGGGCAGGGCTGAACCTCGCGCGTAGTCCGCGTCTCCCGACACCATGAAGACAGGCCCCAATCGACCTGAACGCAACCTCGCTGCGGCGGCTTCAACGAATCGAGACGGTGCGGACTTTTCGGGGCTCTTTTCGGTCCTGGAAGCGGTTACTCGCCCCAGCCTTGGATGCCTGCGAAGCGCTCAAACTCCTCGCGCTTCGGCCACTCGATCCCGAGCGCTTCCGTGACGTCGGCATCCATGAACGATCGCGAACCGATCAGCCAGGCGCGATCGCCATTGATCCTCCAGGCGAGGGTAGGCGTGTCGCTTTCCACGCCATCATCGCCGCCGTAGTCGTCGCCGGGTCGGGCCATCTCCATCACCGCGAGCACGCCCACATCTCCGTCGACGCGGAGTCGCACCGATGCCTCGCCGTTCCAGGTGGTGTAGAAGTCATCGCCGAAGTTCTCGCCCGCCAGATAGATCACCGAGGTTCCGAGCGCTCCGCCCGTTTCGGAGAGGCGTTTGGCTTCGATCTCGACGCCATACAGGTTTCCATTGCGGTATGCGCTGCCTTGCTTCGTCCAGTCTTCAAACATGTTCATCTCGTGGCTCGGTTCAGGTCATTACACGATATCAGCAGAGAGGGATGACTCTGCGTCCGCAGCGGAAATGGTTCTGCAGCACCGCCCCCCGAGTCAAGGAAGGAATAGCGATTCCCGACCCGGGAGACCACCAGGACGTCGGGCGTCCGACGAGCCCTCGACGCCTGGGCGTGAGGCATGAGGTGCCTGTTTTGACCCCCTCGACGGGTAGCGGAGAGGCATGAGGTGCCTGTTCTGACCCCCTCGACGGGTAGCGGAGAGGCACGAGGTGCCTGTTTGGACCCCCTCGACGGGTAGCGGAGAGGCACGAGGTGCCTGTTTGGACCCCCTCGACGCCTCGTTTGGGGTATGCGCTGGGCGTCAGGGCGGCATTTTCGGGCCATCGGCGTAACGCGCGAGACCTGCGGCGCTGGTGCCGCCGGGAGTTCTTTCGCAGATACGCCGACTTCGTTACCACCATCTCGATCACGTACGCCTTCCCATCGAACTCAAACGCGAGAGCCGTCGCCTCCCCCGGCGCCACCTGCTCTTCGATGAACTCCACATGCTCCACCTCCCCGCCAACCCTGCCTTCAAGCCAGCCGGCGAGCGCGATGGACTCGCCGACAACGATCGGGGTCATCGTACGTTGGAGGTGAATCGGGCGCGCGCCGCCACCGGGGGACGTCACTGTGACGGGTTTGCCCGGCATTGTGGTGATTTGCGGGCGCGACGCCACATCGCCATCCACCTCGATGGTCGTCTCGAAGTGCAGTTGGGTGTAGCGGTTGGGTGCTTCGGGCGGTGCGTCGGCGGGGGGCCAGTGGGACGGCGGGCTCGGGGATGGGGTGTTTGGAGATGGGGCGGAGCGTCGGCGCGTGAGTTCGACTCGGGGGTCGACCTGGAAAACGCGCTGGCGACTGACTGCGCACGGTTCGGCAGAGTTCGCAGGACCCATGTTTCGAGTGACAAGGTACGGACAGGCGCAGGTCAGGCATCACAACGTGTGTGGCGGACAGGCCGGATGACGAGGGAAGGGGAGGTTTCGAATCTGGATCGGGAACGCGGGTGGTGTTGAGAAGAGGGGCTGAAGAGAAACCCGTGGGCAGCCTCGGCATAGAGTGTGTGTGGGCGAAGTGTTGCGTTCGCTCGGGCTGTCATCGCGTCCGGTCTTGCCGGAGCACGACTTCCCGGCCGCCGGCGATGGAATGGCCCGGAAACATAGTGTGATTTCACGGGTTAAGAGCGGCGCGCAGGGCGTCACGAGCCGATACGGTGAGACTACCGCTCCTCTGGCGAGCGCCAATTTTTGATTAGTGTGAGTACGTCCAGCTCCCCTACGAGGTCTTGAGCGAGCTTGAACGCGCGGGCGAGCGCCGTCTCGGCACCACTCAAGTTCCTGGCCTGGGCGTGGGGCTGGAAGGGTGGGGCGGGCTATCTTTTGACCAGCCTGGACTTTCGCCCAGTAGCCTCGGGGCGGGCGAGGGATGGCAAGCGCTTGCAGATCCGAGCAAAGTAGTTGGAGGAGACACCATAGCGTTTTGCTCCGGTGGTCATGGGCTCCGCCCACACCTCGTCGAAGAGTTGTTCGCGGGTGGTGGTCATGGAATCGAGACTCGGGGGAGAGGTCGGGGTGGTACCGCGCGGAGGCTTCTCGGAGGCAAGAGGTGGTCAGATGCGATCCAGGAGGTCGTATGCCATGGGGAGCGAACGTCGAACGCGCTGTCGCGGAGGTTGTCAGCCTCGGTGCACTTGCTTCGGTCGTTGCGCTCGCTACCGTCGTCGACGCGCTTATTGAGCTGACAGTGACGGTCGTCGACGTCGCTATCCGCGTTAGAGGAGGCTGGCGAGCTTCGTCCGTGGCGGACGAGCAGGCGTGAAGCTGGTGGAGAGTGGTATGAGTCTGGCGTGCCGCGACGAGAGAGCCGCGTCCCTGAGCGGCGCCTTGCCGGATGCAACCTCTCTGTACAGCGCTGCAGTGGCCTCGTCATGTTCGGCCAACCATGCTTCACAGCAGACGCAGATGAGGGTGGCGAGGGAGACCTGATGTTCGGCTCTTTTGCCATCGACGAAGGGGATGCATTCTCCGACATCGAGTTTGCGTTATTTATCCAGGACGAGAGGTTCGATACCTTTCCTCAGCACACATGGCTTCAGCAGATTCATCCTGTCGCGGCCTACTTTATCGATGACTTCGGCCATCACACCGCGCTCTTCGAGAACGGCGTGCGTGGTGAGTTCCACTTCATGCGTGCCTCGGAGATGTCGGTCGTTGAGAGCTGGAAGGGGTACGCGTGGTTTCCGTCCCTGGACGCTGCCGTGGTGCTGGATCGGAGCGGCGAACTCTCGCGATACGCCAGCGTACTTGTGGGGGGGCCGCCTGAGCGCGGGGGGGGCTGCGGAGGTGGAGCGGCTCGTGCTGAACCTTACGAACCAGATGCTCTTCGGAGCAAACGTGCTCAACCGTGGCGAGTTTGCACGCGCCTGGGCCTTGCTCAGCAGGGCACATGAGCACCTCTTAAAGCTGATCCGCCTATCCGAAGGCACGACTGCGCACGGGCCGACCCCATCGCGTGCGTTGGAGAGTGACCTCTCGCCAGCTACCTACGAGCGCTACGTGACCTGTACCGCCGGCACACAGCCTGATGAGCTGTTCTCCGCGTACCGGGCATCTTGGACATGGTTCAAAGAACTCGCGCAGGAGCCGGGGGGGACGCTGAACATCACGATCCCTCCTTCGATAGCACAGAAGGTCGACGAGCTGCTCAGCCAGGCGTACTCGTCACCGAGGGGGGCCGCATCTGGCGGATGATCGTGGGTGATGGCGTGGGAGGTCGCGCAGGTGCCTGTGGGGCATACGTTGCGTTTCCAGCGCCCATGTCGACCGCGTTGCCGACAACATGCGGGGTGCCGAACCATCGAAGGGAATGGGCTCGGTAGTACCGTCGTCGGCGTGCTTATCGAGGTGCCGGTGATGCTCTCGCTCTTTGCCCTCGCCAGCACGCCGAGGAGGCACTGGCCATTCCCTGAGGAGGGGGGGACCTGACGAGAGGGATTCGCCGGCAAGCCGCGCCGGCACGTTGACTCTGACGTGTGTCTTATCGTATATCGGCGATAGGCGCTTGTTTTTGATCGCAAACAAAGAGGTGCATTGTGAAAAGGACCGGGGTCACTTCGTGTTGCCCACCCGCCGAGCCGCAGCCGCCGGTACCGAGCGACGAGGGGGAAGCCAACGCGCACCTTGCCAGGCTCGCCAGGGCGCTCGGGCATCCAGCGCGCGTTGCCATTCTTCGCATGCTCGTGCGCCAGGAGGGCTGCATCGTCGGCGATATCGTCGCTGAGCTTCCGCTTGCCCAGTCGACCATCTCGCAGCACCTCAAGCAGCTCAAGGACGCGGGGCTCATCCGCGGCGAGGTCGATGGACCGCGGGTCTGCTACTGCGTGGAGCCGGGGACCGTCGCGCTCTTCAAGGCTCTGGTCGACGGCCTGTGATGCGGAGATTTTTGCGGTTTTTATCGTGCATCGACGATGGTCGATAAGGTTGTGGTATGGGAATCTTCGAACGTTTTCTTTCGATCTGGGTCGCGTTGGCCATCGCCGCCGGCGTTGGCCTTGGGCTCGTCGTGCCCGGTCTCTTCGAGGCCGTCTCTCGTCTGGAACTGGCCAGTGTCAACCTGGTCGTCGCCGTGCTTATCTGGCTGATGATTTACCCGATGATGCTCAAGGTGGAGCCTTCATGCCTCAAGGACGTAGGCAAGAGGCCCGCGGGACTCGCGCTCACCCTGGTCATCAACTGGCTCATCAAACCCTTCACCATGGCGGCACTCGGCGTGCTTTTCTTCCAGCACGTCTTCGCAGGCCTCGTGCCCGTTGAGGACGCGCAGCAGTACATCGCCGGGATGATCCTTCTTGGCGTCGCCCCCTGCACGGCGATGGTTTTCGTCTGGAGCCATCTGACCGGTGGAGACGCTAATTACACCCTGGTCCAGGTGTCGGTGAACGACATCATTCTGGTCTTTGCCTTTGCCCCGATCGCCGGACTGCTGCTCGGCATCACCGATCTGCATGTCCCCTGGGAGACGCTGCTGGCCTCAGTTGTGATCTTTGTAGTCCTGCCGCTGAGCGCCGGGGTTCTTACTCATCGGCGGCTGAGGAAGGCTGGCGGCGCTCCCGCAATCGAGCAGCTTTCGAATAAGCTCAAGCCAACCTCCATCGTCGGTCTGCTCCTCACGGTGGTGCTTCTCTTCGGCTTCCAGGCCGACACCATCATTGAGCAGCCCGGCCGCGTGGTGCTCATCGCCATCCCGCTGCTCATCCAGAGCTACGGGATGTTTGCCCTCGCCTACGGTCTGGCTCGCGTGCTCAAGCTCCCCTTCACCGTGGCGGCGCCCGCCGCGATGATCAGCACCTCCAACTTCTTCGAGCTGGCTGTAGCGGTGGCTATCAGCCTCTTTGGTCTCGCTTCGGGAGCCGCGCTCGCCACGGTCGTCGGGGTGCTCATTGAGGTGCCGGTGATGCTCTCGCTTGTCGCCTTCGCCAACCGTACCAGAGGGTGGTTCCCGGCGGCCTCATCCACCTCACCAACCCCTACCTGAGAGAGATCTATGTCCGGATTTCGTTTCAACTCCATCCTCTTCCTCTGCGTCGCCAACTCGGCACGTTCCCAGATGGCCGAGGGCCTCGCCAGCGACCTCTTTGGCGATGCCGTACGTGTGCAATCGGCCGGTTCGTCACCCTCGCAGGTCAACCCCTATGCCATCCGGGCGATGGCTGAGCTCGGCCTCGATCTGGGGACCCAGACGTCGAAGTCGGTCGATACCATCGATCCCGATTCCGTGGAGCTTGTCATCACCCTCTGCGCCGAGGAGGTCTGCCCGGCGTGGCTCGCGAGCACGCCACGGATGCACTGGCCACTTCAGGATCCTGACAGAGCGAACGAAGATCTCAGCGACGAGGAGCGTCTGCAGCATTTTCGCGTGACCCGAGACCATATTCGCGCTCGCCTCGAGGTGCTCGCGGCGCTTCGCGACGTGCCCGAGGGCCCCGACCCTCAGGAGTTCCACGCGAGCATCCGCGTTCCGGACCTGGCGGAGGCCGCGCGCTTCTACTCCTGGCTCCTCGGAGTTGCCCCCAGGGCGTGGACGCACCGCTACGTGACCTTTGTGAGCGAAGCGTTGCGCACCAACTTCGTGTTGCTCGTCTCCGACGGTAAAGAACTCCACCAGGACACCCTCTATCACCTGGGCATCGACGTCGGCACCCGGGCCGCCGTCATCAAGGCGCACCGGCGCGCTGAGGCTGCCGGCTGGCTCATCCACAAGCCGGCGCGCACCACCTGGCGCGGCACTCCCCTGCATGAACTCTGGCTCAAAGACCCCGGCGGCAACCTCATCGAGATCTACGCGCGCCTTACCGACGCCGAACTCGCTGAGATGCCCTCTAATCAAGAGCCTCGTATACTGGTGCCTGAAGTCTAAATTCGGGAACCTCCGGATGGGATAGCCCCTCACCACCACCTATCGACGTTCGGGGGGCTTGATTTTAATATGACGACCGGTCTAGTATGTCCGGCGTGATGAACTCAGCTGACGCGAGGTGAATATGAGCAAGGGCGAAGAGACACGCGAGAAGATGATCCAGACAGCCACACGCCTCTTTCAAGCGCAAGGCTACGCGGCCACCGGCATAAAACAGATCCTCAGCGAGAGCGGTACGCCCCGGGGCTCCATGTATTTTCATTTCCCAGCCGGCAAAGAAGAGCTCGCCGCCGAAGTTGTGGCGCGCCACGGTGAGGACTTTGCGCAGACGTTGGAAGATGTGATGAACGCCTCGCCAGACGCCGTCACAAGCGCCCGGCAGATCGTCGACCTGCTCGCCAGAGAGTGTGAGGCCACCGCCTGTCAGACCGGCTGCCCGGTGGGGGCCATTGCCTTCGAGATGGCCAACACCTCGGAGAGACTGCGTAAGGCCACCCGCGAGGTATTTGAGCGATGGAGCGGCATCCTCGCCAGGCGCTTGAGCGCCGACGGCATCTCTCCCGACGACGCTCGTCAACGCGCGCACGCCGCGATTTGCGCGATCGAAGGGGCGCTCGTGCTGACTCGCGCGTACGGCGATGCCGGCATTCTTTACGACCTTCGGGAGAGGCTTCCCGCGTTGCTTTCCGACTGAGCTTTCGTTTCGTATCGCCCGCGCGTTGCGTACCGCGCACAAAACCGGCCCGTAGAGAGGGCTCTTTCTTCTGGAGATGATAATATGATGACCGGTCTGCATTTTGATATTGCTCTTGTGACAGGAGCCACTGGATTTATCGGCCGCTGGTTGCTCCTCGAACTCACAGCGAATGGGGTCGAGGTGTGCGCGCTGATCCGCAACCCCGAGACGCGTCTGCCGGAGTTGCGCGCATGGGTGAACGCGCGGGGAGGGGATGGGGCAAAGCTGCACGCGGCGGCCTTTGATTTGAGCGCTCCTGATCTCGGCCTCAATGATGAAGGCCGTACCTGGCTTGCGCGTGCCGAAGCCGTCTACCACCTGGCCGCGCGTTTCGACTTCGGGATGCCACTGGAGGCCACGCGCCGCGACAACGTGGAGGCATCGTCGCGTCTGGTGGAGCTCTTGGCCGGCAGCGCGCGCCTGCGGCGGCTGGTGCATCTGAGCGGCTACCGGACCGAAGGAAAGGAGGCGCGAGAGCTGGATGTGAATGACGCCCGTGCGCTGTCGCGCTTCTACCGGGCGCACGGCGCCTACGAGGGCTCCAAGGTGGAGGCCCACTACCGCGTCGCCGAGGTTGCTGCGAGGCATGATGTGCCGCTAACCCGCATCAGCCCTGCCTCTGTGATCGGTGACAGTCGCAGCGGTGAGACGACGCAAGCACTCGGCCTGGCTGAGACCCTGCAGCGTTTGCACGCCCGCCAGCTACCGGTCCTGCCGGGCAACCGCGAGAGCTGGCTGCCGGTCATCGCTGTCGACACGCTCGCTGCACTGCTCGCCAGGGTGCCCGGCGACGCCGACTCACTCGGTGGACATGTGGTGGTCTTGGATGAGCGCACGCCGAGTCTGCGCGAGCTCATCGCGCTGGCCGCCCGCCATATGAATGTGCCCGCGCCTCGCTTTTCGGTGCCGGTGGGGATCGTGCGCTGCCTGCCGATGGCGCTCACCGGGGTGCACCCGGAGGCGCTGACCTTTGTGAGCGGCGATCGCTACGACGCGCGGCCCGTCACCGCGCTTGCGTCTCGAGTCGGCGTGAAATTGCCGGACATCGAGACGAGCCTGAAACGATGGATCGACTTTCTGGTGGCGCGTGACTTTGAGCTCAGCGATGAAGGTAGCGTGAGGAGCAGTGGCCAGGTGGCGTAGGAGTATCCTCCGCTCCCGATTTGGCTGCCGTTGCATTCGCCGAGCCAGGTCTTCTCGATCGATGAGGGCTGTAGCGACCGGCTTCAGCAGGCCGCGACGTGTCACGCACCGACGATGTGGAGCTACCCAGATGGAACCTTCGCCCACCACCACGATGGGAAAATGCCTTGTCGGATGGGCCGCACGGCTCGCTCTTGTCGCCCTGATCGTCTGGTTCGTGAAAGAGCGCCCCCCGGAGGCTCTTACGAGCACACTGGTGGCGACATCCGTGTGCGTTCCGCTGGTGATAGGGCTTCTCCCCGGCGTCTGGCGGCGCCGCGCTGATGCGCCCCCGGCTCCAGCGGGCGATCTGGAACGACGCCGCAAGGTGTGGGACGTGCTCTCGGAGCTCTACCTCGACACCGAACTCGTCGAGCGGGACTATGCGCGAATCGCAGCTATCCTCGCCGAGAGCGGCTACAACGCCTGCCAGATCGAGGAGATTTTGTACCGCGAGGTCCACCCCGTGTTGCGCACGAACCTGATGAGCGTTGCCGGAGTGTGGGCCGGCTTCGACCTGGAATGGCTTGAGGCGCAGATCCTTCGACGGCGTCGACGCCACTCAGACTTTGCGATTATCCCGGCAAAGTCGCTGGTGCGAGGCAGCTGGGCAATCATCGAAGCGCAGCTGCAGAACACCCTGAGTTGACGGGAAGCACGGTGCAGGTTGACGTCGGCGCTCGCCCGCTCGACTCGCCCCCGAAGCGCCGCTCCGATGGCGGACGGACCTCCGGGGTGCAGAGACGCTCAGGCCCAGGCGGCGCGAAGTCGTGCTCCAAAGGCCTCTCGTTCGTCATCGGAGAGCGCGGCGTACGCCTGTTTCGTACACGTGAGGCGAAGGCGGTTGACGCTGGCAAGCGCAGGGTCGACCGAGGTGAGAGGCGCGTTTACGTCGAGCGACTGGAGGGAGTCCGCTGGCAAGGGCGGCAAGGCGGGGAGCGCGTCTCCGAGCACCACGTGCTCGAGTGCCGGGGCTTCAAAGGTCTTCGGGAGCTTTTTGAGGGGGCCGAAGTTCTCGAGTTCGCGTAGCTGCGGCCACGACACGTCGGGAAGCTTTTTGACCTTGCCTCCCCGAATCACGAGCGCGCGAAGGTTGGCATGCTGCGCCAGCCCGACTGGAATCTCGGTGAGCGGAACCATGTCCGTCTCAACGCGCTCAAGCGCAGCGAGCGTGTCGAGTCCGTCCGGAAGCACCTTGAGCTTCTTGGTCCAGACGAGTCGAAGGGTCTGCAGTGCGGTGAGCCCTGATAGGTCCGGGAGGTGAGTGATCGGGGCGTTGACGATAACGAGAGTGCGAAGGTTCGGTAGCGAGCCGAGGTCTTCAGGGAGAGACGCGATCTTTTTGCCTTTGATCGTCAGCTCTTCGAGAGCTTTCAGTTGTCCAATCCCGTCCGGGAGCTCGGCGACCTTCTCATCAACGAAGAGCGTGCGAAGTGTCGGGATGCGATAGACGCCTGGCCAATCCGCGAATTGACTCGTTTCGATGCGCACGCTGCGCAGGGACGTGAGTCGGGCGATCGAATCGGGAAGACGGACCGCTTTTTTTGCGAAGTCGGAGATTCGAATCGACTCGGCGTCGTCGACCAGGCCGGTCGCGATAAGCTCGTCGAGGTGCTCAGTCGTGCCCGTGGGGCTAAACGAGAGTTCGCGGATGCTCGGGTACCACAGAAGCCGAGTGCCTCGCGGGATTTCGGGATTGCCCTCGGGCGGATAGACGAAGACGAATGGCGGAAAGGTCATGCGCTCCTCGGGATGCAGGGACAGAAAAGCTGGGGGGTGAGGAGAAAATATTACGTGAGCCCGAATCCGGGCTCAACTCCGGCGCAATGGCTCGATGGGGCTGACGACGTTCTTCGATGTGCACGACCCGTGTCGACGTCCTGCCGAGGCGCTGCCCGACCGTGGCCGGTGCCTCGGAGCTCGGGGGAACGCTGACGACAGACAGGCCTGACACTCACCGAGTGCAGTAGCCTGCCTCATTCTTTCTCCGGGGCCCTCTCAACCCGCACATCTCGCCGCCTATAAAACGGTGTACGATGAGACGGGGGAGGCTCCCATGCCTTGCTGGCGTTATTTACAAGGCCCATGGGGCAAGAACACGCGATCACGAGAGCCGTCGGTGCTCGGGCGGTGTAGCCTGTGCCTCGGGGGCTCGTGTTTTTTGTGTCAACACCCCGTGTCCGGTGCTGTGGCTCCGGGCTCAGGACAAGGTGAGCGCCATGACCGAAATGATGTCTGCACCTGGAGCGATGCTCCTCTATCACGGCACCCGTGCCGCGGTGGCGCCGGGGGAAACGATCCTGCCTGTCGGCGACTTCGCGTACTTCAGCCCGAATCTCGACGCCGCGATCTGGGCGGCAGAGCTTGCCGAGGGGGACCACAACGCTCGCGTCTACCGGGTGGCGGTGAATGGGCCGATAGAAGACTCCTCGCGGCTGGACGGCTACACGGCGCCACCTTATCCGGCGATGTCCTGGCGTACCCGGGAGCCGCTCACGGTGTTGAGCGAGGTGGTCGAGTGGAATCACTACCATGGGACGCGGGCACCTTTATGTGCCGGTGACCTGATTGAGCCCGGCCACGCCGCCAACTTCGGAGCGACGCCTCGCCGGGCGAACTTCGTGTACTTCACTCGAACCCTCGATGCGTCCATCTGGGGCGCGGAGCTCGCTGCCGGTGAGAGCAGGTCGCGCATCTACCTCGTGGAACCCACCGGTCCCTTTGAAGACGACCCCAACCTGACGAACAGGCGCTTTCGCGGCAATCCGACCCATTCCTTTCGTTCGCGAGCTCCCCTGCGCGTGGTGGGTGAAGTCGAGGCGTGGGAGGGGCACGATCCGGAGGCGATTCGGGCCATGAAAGAAGGGCTAGCACGTCTGGAGCGCTCCGGTGTTACTCCCGATGACGATTGAGGGAAGTAGGAGCGAAGGGGCGACGGGGAAAAGGGCTGTCTGATTGGCCGTGCCGGGCTCTTTGGGCGGAGAATCTTCGTTTAACGGCCGGTCGCCGGAGCGCAGCGTGTCGAAGTAGCGCCAGTGGCCCGCGCGGCCGGGTTGCTTGAGTGTCCACAAAAAGGGCGGAACTTCAGGGGTGGCATCACCCGCATCCGTGGGTGTGGGATCGGCCAGGCCCCGGGGCACAGGTGACTCCATGGCTCAGGGGCATCGGGCGCGCGATGTGCCGGGCCCGTCTGGGATGTCAGGTCTAAGTGAACCGACATGAAGCGCGACGAGGCGTTTCCTGATACCAGGAGTAGCGATATGGGACGTGTAAGCGGAAAGAGAGCCCTTGTGACCGGCGGAGGTTCGGGCCTGGGGGCTGCGCAGTGCGAGATGTTGGCGAGCGAGGGCGCCCAGGTGGTCGTCGCGGATATCAATATGGACGGAGCCAGCGCGGTGGCCGAGAAGATCAAAGGCGCCGGCGGTCAGGCGCTGGCGCTCTCGCTCAACGTGACCTCGGAAGAGGAGTGGGCCGAGGCGGTGGACGCCACCGTGGATCGTTTTGGCGGGCTTGAAGTGGTCGTGAATAACGCCGGTATCGCCATTCCCGCCAACGTCGAAACAACCACCATGGACATCTGGCGTAAGACCCTGGCGGTGAACCTCGACGGTGTCTTCCTCGGGACTCGCGCGGCGATCGGGTACATGAAAGATCACGAGGGGGGCTCGATCATCAACATCTCCTCCATCGAGGGCATCATCGGGGAGCCGGGGGCAGCGGCGTACAACGCCAGTAAAGGAGGCGTGCGTATCTTTACCAAGTCCGCCGCGCTGCACTGTGCGGCAGAGGGGTACGCCATCCGCGTGAATTCAGTACATCCCGGCTACATTCTGACGGCGATGGTATCCGGAGCGGTGGCCCAGATGCCACAAGACGAAGCAAAGGCCTTCCAGGATCGCATTCTGGGAGCGATTCCCCTGGGAAGGATGGGGGAGCCGGACGAGATCGCCTACGGCGTGCTTTTCCTGGCCAGCGATGAATCGAGGTACATGACGGGATCTGAGTTAGTCATCGACGGTGGCTACACTGCACAGTGATGGCGACCTCCGCGACGTGGGCCTCAACCACGGGAGCGCGTTACAAAAGGCTGCTCCACCCTGGTTGGCTTGCCCGTCCAGTGGACCCGTGCTCAAGCGGCAACGGTGCCACGGCGAGTCCCCCTTCGCGCGTCAGGAGCGCGCGAAGGGGGACTCGTGTTTAGTCCGCCTGATGCTCGTACGCTCCGATGTCATAGGCGCCGGCCGGCCGCAGGTTGCCGGCGATGTCCTCCACGACTTCTGCGACGTCTACACCGGCATTGATCGCTGAACATCCTGCGGCGAGTTGGTAGTCGTGATTCGCCGCATCGACGAAGCAGTCGGCGGTGACGCCTGCGTTGCTCGTGCTGCCTTCTCCTTCGACCGCAAGATCGCCGAGGAAGAGGCTGTTGAACATCTCGTAGGTGTCGGTGTCGTAGCAGAGGTCGTCGGGACAGTCCGCGTGTTGAAAGAGATTGGCGTTGTTGGCGAAGGTGCTGTTGTAGATGTGCAGATCTTCCACGTAGCGCTCGATGCGCGCCACGTTGTCGTTGTCGTAGGCAAGCACGTTGGCCATATGAAGGGTCGCCGAGCCCTGGGGCTCGTTGTTGTATCCGCCGCGGATGCGGAACGCGTACTGGTTGCCGTGGATGTTGATGCCATCCATCGTCCAGTCCACACGGTACTTCACGTTGAAGACAGCTCGCGTTGAGATGTAGCCGCTGTTATCCCACCCGAAGGCCTCGACGTTGACCAGGGAGACGCGCGGACGCAAAACGCGGTGCTCCGGGGTCTCGAAGGTCTTGGTGTCGATGCCGTTTTCGCCGGGGTTTTCGCCATCGTTCCAGCCGGCATGTTGCCCCTGCAAGGCTGAGGTCCAGAGGCGAGTGTTCTCGATGCGAAGGTTATCCCACTGCTGCGTGCCGCATTTGTTGTAGATGTCGGCGTCCACCTGGAGGCTGTCGCCGCTGCAATGGTGGATGTCGACGTGATTCAAGCGCACATCACGGGCATGGGTGACAGCGACGCAATGAGAGTCGACCTGGGTATCAAAGGTCCCGCGCAGGCAATGGTGGATCTCGGAGTTTTCAACGAGCACATCGTCGGCGGCGATGTGCAGGCAGTCGACCTGGTTGTGCCCCATCGACACATTTCGAATGATGGCGTGGTCGCCGTTGTAGTCGTAGTACACCTCAGAGGACGAGGGGGACTCCGGCGAGCCGTTGCAGGTGCCCCAGTGAGTAACGGCAATCATGCTTCGGAAGGCGCGTTCTCGGGGGCCGCCCGGCGTGTCGGAGTTCTCATAGCGGGCCGCAAAGTCGTCGGCGGCGTAGTTCCCATCCAGCACAAACCCGTCCAGAACGAAGTACTGATGCTTGATCAGGAAGAACTCCCCGCCGTACTCGCCGGCGCGCGTCAGGACCGGGCGGTCATCAGGGTCGAAGGCTCTCAGGCAGATGCGCTCATCCGCCGTACCATCCCGAGCCGTGTGGGTTCGGGTCGTGACGTCATACTCGCCGGGCATCACCCAGACCGTGTCGCCGGGCATTGCCAGGTTGAGTGCTTCCTGGATGGTGTTGAAGGGGCTGGCCTGAGAGCCGTCGCCGTTGGTGGGGGCGTTGGCGACATAGTACTGCGCACCGTCGGTAGAACACTCGGGGCTTGGCGCCGGTGTGCTCATCAATCCGGGCGTCGGGCGCGGGCCCAGAGGTTCTGGCTGGGGATTTGTGCCGCCGTCGGTACCACCGTCTGTGTCACCATCGGGACCGCTGTCGGTGCCCGCGTCATCGCCAGCATCGTTGCCGCCGTCGCTACCGCCATCAATAGGGGGGCCACTATCCGCGTCCTCTTGCGCGCCGGTGTCGTCCGGCAAGGAGGTATCAGGTGTGTTGATAGGAGGAGCAGGGGAATCGCCGGAGGAGCAGGCGACTGCCATCGTCAACGTCAGTGCGAATAGAATCGATCGTTGCTGCATCGTGCTCTCCCCATGTGTCGCGCGGCGCACTCCTGTCCTCGCCAGGGGCGGAATTCGAGTGTGCTCGGGCTTGTCGCCTCAGGTCGAACCTTCAGGCCTGCCCGCTAGAGTCTTCCCGCGCAGATATCTCGGTGGATGGACTGTGCGCGAATACTTGCATCGACCGGCACGGCGTGCAACTCGGCGCAGCAGTGTCCGAGAGCGTTCCGCGGCTGGAAAACCTCGCATCGCGGCCGCGTAAAGGGGGGCAGAGGAGGCGACGTTGGAAGGGGCTGATAGCGTCCCGTAGGGGCCGGATCTCTAAGGCGCTGAGTGGACGCTAGAGCAATCAGTGAGGCCGGTTGACAGGCCGTATGATCGAGGACCGCTTGCGTTTGAAGGCGCCACGACGAGGGTTTTCTGGGAGCAACTCCATACCTCGTCGGCGTAGTCGCGATTTTCCGGGCTAAAACATGATTGCAGGCGATGCGAAGGGGATTTTCCGGGCTAAAACATGATTGCAGGTGATGCGAAGGGGATTTTCCGGGCTAAAACATGTTTGCAGGGGCTGCGAAGGGGATTTTCCGGGCTAAAACATGATTGCAGGGGCTGCGAGCGTGATCCGAGCTGCGTAAAACTCGTGTGCGTCGGCTGCGAACGTGTTTTCGAGCTTAAAAAAGCGTTTGCATGGGCTGTTAACGCGGTACCGAGCCGAGAAGTCGCTTTTGCATCGGCTGCGAACGTGTTTTGGGTTTCAGAAACTCGTTTACATCGGCTGCGCTCGTGTTTTGGGCCTCGGGGACGAGGGGGGGGAAGGCCGACGAAGTTACGTTCGGCGTGTTAGTGGTAGGACGAAGGGCGTTCCAGCGACGTTTCAGAACAGATAGGAGGCAAACGATGACTCGTCCCAAGAGCTTTGATGACGCCACACGTTACGAGCGGCAGATTCGTGCGCTTGTGCCCGGGTATGATGTGCTTCATGCCGTGATACCCGCGATGCTTCGGGCTGCATGCACAAACCCTCGGCGGATACTCGTTGTGGGGTGTGGTACTGGCACCGAGGCGATTGCCGTGGCTCGTACGTTCGCCGGATGCGAGGTGGACTGCGTCGACCCCTCCAGTGAGATGATTGAGCATGCGGCGACTGCGATTCGGAAGGCAGGCCTGGAGTCTCGGGTTCGGGTGAATGCGTGCGAACTCAACAGGTTTGTCGTGGAGCAGCCCTACGATGCGGTGGTGTCAACGCTTGTGGGGCACCTGATCCCGGACGACGGGGCTCGGGCCTCTTTTCTCTGTGACATCGCAGGGGCAATGGCCCACGGCGCCTCGGCCTTAGTGACGGAGATTGAGTGCTCCACTCATGAGGGCTCGCTACTGGTAGACGCACATCTGAAATGTTCAAGCGCCTCCGGAGTGAGTGCCGACCGGCTCGAACTCCTCAAGGCGCGACTCACTCATGGTTTTCACATGCTGGAGCGGTCACGCTTTGAGGAGCTTGCTGGCGCTGCGCACATGCAGGTTCACGAAGAGTTTTTTCGATGTTTCAATGTGGTAGGACGTCGCCTTGTACGCTCGCAACGCGTCGAGGCCTGACGGTCCGGTCCCCGCCGCGCCAGCAAACATCCTGCCGGCCCAGCATTGGGTTTATCCGCTCGTTCCCTTCGTTCGCCGGTGACGCCAGGGGGCAGCGCACGTCGAGGCGCGGAGCTGCTCCCTGGTTCACCGGCGGAGCTGGTCGGGCGCTTAGAAGGTTTCGTCGAAGCTCACTTCGCCGCCGACGGCAACTTGATAGGCAGAGACACGGCGCTCGAAGAAGTTCGTGACCTCTTGCACATCTTGCAGCTCCATGAACGCGAGCGGGTTCTTCGTGCCGTAGAGCGCGGGCATCCCGAGGGTGTGCAGGCGTTGATCGGCGCAGTGCTCGAGGTAGGCGCGAATGTCGGCCACGGTCAGCCCGGCGACGCCGCTACCCAGGAGGTCTTCGGCGAATTGTGTCTCACAGGCGACGGCTTCACGCAGCATGGTGTGGACGTCGTCGGTGAGCGAGGCGTCGAAGAGTTCGGGCTCCTCTCGACGTACGGTCTGAACGACCTCGAAGGCAAAGGCCATGTGTGCGCTCTCGTCGCGAAAGACCCAGCTGGTGCCTGCGGCCAGTCCGTGGAGTAGCCCGCGAGATCGGAGGTAGTACACGTAGGCGAAGGCGCCGAAGAAGAAGAGTCCTTCGATGCAGGCGGCGAAACAAATAAGGTTGAGTAGAAATTGACGCCGGTGAGCACGGGTCTCCAGGCGATCGAGCTCGTCGATCGAGTCTATCCATCGCATGCAAAACTCGGCCTTGGTGCGAATGGAGGGGATGTTCTCGATGGCAGCAAAAGCGGCGTGGCGATCTGCGGGGTCGGGCACGTAGGTGTCCAGCAGCGTCAGGTAAAACTGGACGTGCAGGGCTTCCTCGTAGAGTTGTCGGGAGAGGTACATCCGCGCCTCGGGGGCGTTGATGTGTTGATAGAGGTTGAGCACGAGGTTGTTGGCCACGATGGAGTCGCCGGTCGCGAAGAACGCGACGAGGCGTTGCACCAGGTGTTTTTCGGCCGGGGTGAGTTTGTCCCGAAGGTCGTTGACGTCGGTGGAGAAGTCGACCTCTTCGACGGTCCAGGTGTTTTTGATGGCGTCGCGGTACATCTCGTAGAAGGCCGGGTAGTTCATCGGACGCAGGGTCAGGCAGAAACCCGGGTCGAGCAGGTGTCGGGGGCGTTGTGTGGTCATTGGCAGGCCTCGCAGATGTCAGGGTTTTCGAGTGAGCACGCCACCGCCGCGGCGTCGGGGGTACGCCGGGTCGCCCGGGCGATCCGGGTGGCCGGCCGAGAGCGCAGGTAGTAGGTCGTCTTCAGACCGCGTTTCCAGGCGTAGAAGTACATCGACGAGAGTTGTCCGATCGTCGGACTCTCGATGAAGAGGTTGAGCGACTGGCTCTGGTCGATGAACGCGCCGCGGTCGGCGGCCATATCGATCAACGAGCGCATCGGGAGTTCCCAGGCGGTTCGAAAGAGAGCCCGCAGTTCGTCGGGGAGCGCATCGATGGCCTGGACTGAGCCTTCGCTCTCCTTAAGGCGGTCACGCATCTCGTCGTCCCAGCGCCCGAGTTGTTTGAGTTCGGCGACCAGGTAGCGGTTTACCTGGAGGAAGTCGCCGGAGAGGGTTTCGCGTTTGAAGAGGTTTGAGACCTGGGGCTCGATGCACTCGAAGCAGCCGGCGATCGAGGCGATGGTGGCGGTCGGGGCGACGGCGCAGAGCAGAGAGTTGCGCAGCCCCACCTGCTGAATCTTTGCGCGCAGACGCTCCCAGCGTTCGGGCTCGCTTGGCGTCACGTTCCACGCATCAAACTGGAGCTCCCCACGGGCGGCACGGGTTTCATCAAACGCGGCGTGGGGGCCGAGTTCTGCGGCGAGTTCGAGGGAGGTGGTCAGGGCGTTAAAGTAGATTTCTTCGGAGATGTGTTGGGAGAGAGTGCGCGCCCGGGGACTGTCGAAGGGCAGACGCATCTGAAAAAACACGTCCTGCAGGCCCATGAGTCCGAGTCCGACCGGGCGCCAACGCGAGTTTGACGCTGCTGTGGAGGGAATCGGGTAGTAGTTGAGATCGATCACCCGATCGAGCTGGCGCACCGCTCGTCGTACGGTCGCGGCGAGCTGGTCGAAGTCAAAGTGGACCTCTCCCGTGGAGTCGATTCGGGTGTGTCGGGCCAGATTGATCGAGCCCAGGTTGCAGACGGCGGTCTCTTCTCCGGAGGTCACCTCAATGATCTCCGTGCAAAGGTTGGAGAGGTGAACAGTTCGTCCGGGGAGGGCGGTCTGGTTGCAGGCGCGGTTGGCGTGATCTTTAAAAGTCATCCACCCGTTGCCGGTCTGAGCCAGCGTACGAATCATGCGTGCGTAGAGATCACGAGCTTTGATGGTACGGCTGGCGAGTCCGGCCCGCTCGGCCTCTTCGTAGCGTTGTTCGAAGGCGTCGCCGTAGAGGTCGGGTAGCTCCGGGACGTGTTTCGGATCAAAGAGGCTCCAGTCTGCGTCGGCTTCGACGCGGCGCATGAAGAGATCAGGAACCCAGTTGGCGATGTTCAGGTTATGCGTGCGTGCGGCCTCGTCACCGGTGTTGTCACGAAGTTCCAGGAACTCTTCGATATCCGCGTGCCAGGGCTCCAGGTAGACGCAGCAGGCTCCCTTGCGCTTGCCGCCCTGGTTCACGGCGGCGACGGACGCATCCAGTGTTTTGAGCCAGGGGATGATACCGTTGGAGCGACCGTTGGTGCTGCGTATGAGGGAGCCGCGTGCGCGCACGCGGTGGAAGGCCATGCCGATGCCGCCGGAGAACTTCGAGAGCATCGCGACGTCGGTATAGCTGCGGTAGATGTCGGGGAGTTCGTCGGCTGGAGAGTCGAGGAGAAAGCAGCTGGAGAGTTGCTCGTAGCAGGTGCCGGCGTTGAAGAGCGTGGGGGAGCTGGGGAGATACTCCAGCCTGGAGAGGAGGTTGTAGAGCTCGAGCGCCTCATCGAACCCTTCGCTCAGTGCGCACGCAATGCGCAGAAAGAAGTACTGCGGCAGCTCCAACAGGCGTTGGTGCTCGGAGTCTCGCAGCAGGTAGCGGTCGTGCAAGGTCTTCAGCCCGAAGTACTCAAAGAGGTGATCGCGCTCTGGCGCGATGAGAGCATCGAGTTGAGGGGCGTGTGCACGCACAAAGTGATGGAGGCGGTCATTGTAACGCCCGACTGCGTGTCCGGCGAAGATGCCTTGCGAGAACGAGGTGACTCCCTCGGCCTCGACATCGGCGCTCATGCGCTGCGCCAGTAGCCTGGCAGCCAGGCGAGAGTATTCGGGCTCTTCAAGCATCAGCGAGGCTGCGACCTGAATCGAGAGGTCCTCGAGTTCGCGTTGGGTCGCGCCGTCAAAGATGCCCTCGATGGTGCGAAGGGCGACGCGCTGCGGAACAACCTGGTCAAGGCCGTCGGCGCATCGTGAGATCGCGTCCACGATCCGGTCCAGGCTCACGCTTTCAGGGGAGCCATCACGCGTCATGATACGCACGTGCCGGTTCTGTGCGGTGGGCGTGGATGGGGCTGGGGGGGCAGGGGCGTCGTTCATGGTGCTCTCTCGCGACTCTCCGGAGCGAAACTCGCTCGGTTTCTAAAGCGCGGGGCGAACGACTCGGACCAGACAACCTGTACCTGCGAAGAGGAGGGCGCCGGTCAACCTTCGCTCCCGCGAGCGGAGGGATCGCTCGGGGGGCAAGGTCGGCTCGACAGTACAGGTGTCCGTCGAGACCAGGCTCACCTCCCACGAGTGTTCCCAGGTCGAACTGGCGCGGGGTATCTCTCCCACGCCAGGCGCTGGCAGGTCTTCGGGCTTACGAGCGCGCTCCCTGATGGAAGCTCCTACTGCCCACCGCTTCCCAGGCTTAAGCCCAGTGCCATTGGTGGGGGTCGTTCTCGAATACCGCTGCGGGGCAGCTCCGGAGTCACACCGGATTCCCTCTTGAGCTTCGCGAAGGCATCGCGAAGCACCAGAGCGGATGGCTGTATATAGTGGGCTTGTGGGGGCGTCAACCACATCATCTTGTGTTTGGTCCGGCTTCTGCGAGAAGCCCGGCCCGGCGCCTGCCGGTCGTTCCACGAGGCGAAAACCTCATAAGGGGGCACGCAACCATAACCTGTGTTCATGCGGAAAAGGCCCCCCGTGCCGCACCCCGTGTCCGGGCGAAGGGGGCTTGGGAAGGGCAGTCCGGGGCACCTTGTCGCGTGGCGAGCGACGCACGTTCGGGGAGGACCTCGCGAGGGACGTGAGCAAAATGACGTGTGGCTGCGTGTCTTGTTTGCTTTACATGTTGTCTGGGTTGCTTTACATCCTCCGGGGCTCAACCTCGGAGGTTTCTTGAACGACACAACTGCGATCTCTCTTGTTCGCGACAGGCGCACGGCCGCCGGCCTCTCTCAGGCAGAGTTGGCAGCCCGCATTGGGGTGTCTCGTCAGACGCTGAACGCGATTGAGACGGGCCGCCAGGTCCCGTCGACGACGCTGGCGCTCTTGCTTGCCAGGGCGCTCCGTTGCTCGGTGGATGAACTCTTCCGGCTTTCGGGAGGCCCGGTGGTGCAAGTTCGCCTGGCCGACGCCAGTCCATGCGCCACGAGGGTGGTGGTGGGGCGAGTGGATGGCGCGCTTGTGGCGCATCCATTACAGGACGAACGTAGTGCTGCGGACGGTGTCGTTCTGGAAAGGGAGGAGGCGCGAGCATCTGCGCTCGTCGAACTTCTGAGCGATTCGGCCGACGTGGATTGCAATCTTCTTATCGCGGGGTGTGCGCCGCTGCTCGGGGCGTTGGCCGGGCGTCTAGGCCGCCGCTACCGCGACGCCAGATCAACCTGGATACATGCTGACAGCAGCCGAGCCCTCCAACTTGTGACCCAGGGGCTGGTGCATATCGCGGGAATGCATCTGGCCAGCGAGGTGGATGCCGAGGCTCACGCTCGAGCGGCAAGACGTGCCTTTCCGGGGCAAAATACTGCGATTATTCACCTTGCGCGCTGGCGTCAGGGGCTCGTCGTGGCTCCCGGAAATCCGCTTTCACTCCAGGCGGGCGCGGATCTGGGCCGCGATGACGTCCGCCGGGCGTTGCGCTCGCCAGGTTCCGGAGCTCGTCAGGTGTTCGAGCGTGCGGTGGGCGATCCGGGCGGGCTGGATATGACCCGAGCCGACCTTCTGGCGGCCGATCATGCCGAGGTCGCTCGGCTGGTCCGGATGGGGATCGCGGATGTAGGGGTCGCGATTGAATCTGCTGCGATCGCCGAAGGGCTCACGTTCATCCCGCTTTCGGAGGAGCGCTTCGAACTCCTCGTTCCGGAGTCCCGTCTTGAGAGCCCAGCGGTCGCTCGCTTTGTCGACCTTATCGACCAACCCACCTTCCGAGCGGAGGCCTCGCTCATGCCTGGTTACGACCTTGCCGCGGCCGGACACGCCGCGACCGTATGCGCGTCGCAGGAGTGAGCGCTCAGTGTGGTGCCTGAGTCCGTCCGGAGCGTCGTTGAGGTGCCGGGTGTCGGTGACGTTAAATCACCTCTGTTTCTAAGGGGTTATATAGGGAGTGATGTTTACATGAAGAATCTGATGATGGGGTGTTCGCTTGCGTGCGCATTCGTGCTGTTGGTGAGCTGTGGGAGTGGAACGTCCAGTACGGCTCCCAGCGATCGGGTGATGCGGGGGCCCGCGGTTCTTGATGTGGAGGGCGACCCGAACGGGCTGTGGTGGGACGATGAAGAGCAAGCACTCTATATCGCCGATGACAACGGGAACCGCATCCTCCGCTGGAGCGACGCCGAGGGGTATTCGGTTGTTGCCGAGCTGCCCGAGGCATCCGCGAGAGGCCCCGGCCTCGGGCAGCTCGTTCGCCTGGAGAACGGCTCGTTTGTGGTGACTCGCTTCGGGCATGGAACGACAGGCGATGTGGTGTTCATCCGTTCGAGCGGGGAGGCCGAGGTGCTCCCCGGCCTCGACCCGCAGCGCCGACGCATCGGGCTCACTGTAAGCGACGAGGGTCGACTCTACAGCTCGTGGTTCGTTCGTCTCTCTTCCGGGGAGCGTGTGGGGGCGGTCGGAGCTCTTAAGCTCACCGGGGTCGAGTCCGAGGTCATCACCGGCCTGAGTAAGCCGGCAGGCGTGTTGGCGGTGGATGATAAACTTTATGTCTCCGACCAGGGGCTGGATCAGATTCTGGTCGCGACTCAGGCCAACCCGCAGGACTACCGGGTGCTGGCCGAGGTGGAGGGACCAGACCTTATCGCGAGAGGTCCGCAGGGCTCGCTTCTCTCAGGGAGCGTGTGGGGAAACCTGCTGCGTATCGATGCTGATGGTTCGACATCGGTGGTGGAATCCGGCTTCCAGCAGGTGCGCGGCGTAGCCTACGATCCGACTCATCGACGGGTGTTCGTCGCCGACCACGACCCCGATGAATCGGACGGAGTAACGCATTACCTGCGCATCGTGCCGCTGGAGGACTGAATGCGCATGCGCTACGTCCATGCTGTCTTGATGACCCTGCTGACGGCGCTCTGGTCGATCGACGCCAGAGCACGTGGGGCCGATGCGCCTCGGTCGGACTCGTCTCTTCGTCCAACTCTGCTGGGCGAAGTCGATTACCGCATCTATCCTGCGGTGGAAGAGGGGCTCTCTGGCTTTGCGCTTGCCAGGCTACGTCCTGGCCTCGTGCTTGAGCCCGTCGGCTGGTTTCGCGGCGTGACTCGGATCGAATTCGCTGGCAAGAATCCGGTGATTCTGGATGCCTACGCTCGCGTGTCGCCGCAGCCGTGGCTGGACCTGAACGTCGGGTACTCAAAGCCGCCACTCTTTGCCTCGTTTGTTCACGAGCCTACCGAGTCGTTGCTCTTTCCAGATCGTGGGTCGGTGGTCTCGTCGTTCCGCGTGCGTCGAGATCTGGGGGTCGATATCCATTTCCACCCGGCGTCTATGCCCGTCGAGGGGTGGGTTCGTGTGGGCAATGGCAATGGGAGTGCGTTGGGCAATGACAACGCATTACCTGCCGGATACGCCGCGTTGGATCTGGTGTTCGGGCGCGCTCACGTTGCTCGCCAGGGAGCAAAAGACAAGAGGACGGGGCTTCGTGTGGGGGCCGCCGCGCTTTACGAGCGCACCGAAGACCGCGAGGGCATCGCTGGCACAACGCCGATGGGATTTCGTTACTACCGACCGGTCATCGTCTCGGGAGGCCGGGCGCTGGTCGAGGCCCATCTGGTCGGATACCTCGGTCCCCTTCGTCTGAGCGTTGAAGGCGCCATGGCGCGTGAGGATCGGTCCCGTGATACCGATGGCAACCCGTCGACGCCCCGCGTTGAGTTGCCTGCGATCATGTCGCAGGGCCTGAGCACTGAGTTGACCTGGACTCTGGTCGGGCCCCTGCGAGAGGTCGGGAGCGCGCCACTTCCCGACGTTTTCTTCCCGGGGGCAGAAGGCTCGCTGGAGGTGGCTGCGCGTTACGATGGCATGTGGCTGGGAAAAGGTGCCGATGACGTTGAGCCGGGAGGCTCGCACGGGGGGGCCTTCGCGCTGAAATGGTGGCCGACGAACTTCCTGGCGGCGTCGCTTGCTGGCTACGTGACCCGTTACCACGCGGCGGCGATTGAACGCCCCGATGCGCTGTGGTCCTGGGGAGGCGTACTCCGAACGAGCTTCTTCTGGGGGAGTTGACCCTGCCGGGAAAGCTCCCAATGGGCCGAGGGCGTCGGCCCCAGTTGCGCGCGGAGCCGCTATCGGGGTAGGCCACAGCAAGGGGGCCGGGTATTCGGTGATGGTGAGCTGCAGCCAACTCCCGGTGGACCGAGCGCCTATGACGACGCCTTTGAGTTGGGAGAGAGACCGTGAACACCACAGATGTCGATTCGTTCCTTCGCGATGGTTGCGGTCGTTGCGACCACTATCAAACGCCGCAGTGTACCGTGCATCTCTGGACCGATGCGCTCGTGGCGCTGCGCGAACTCCTCCAGGACTCGGAGCTGGTCGAGGCGATGAAGTGGGGTTCCCCCTGCTACGCGTTTAAGGGGAAGAACGTTGCCATGATCGTTTCCCGTAGAGAATGGTGCGGGCTTAGCCTCTTCCGAGGCGCGGAACTCACCGACGAGAGCCATCTTTTGGAGAAGCCGGGACCGAACACGCGTGTGGCGCGTGTGATCAAATTCACGACGGTGGACGAGGTCCTGGAGAGGCGTTCGCAGATTGTGGAGCTCGTTCAGCAGGCGATCGAACTTGTTCGCCAGGGTAAAGAAGCGCCTCAAGCCCGGGAACTTGAGTCGATGCCCCTTGAACTGGATCAGAAACTCAGCGCGGAGCCGGAGCTAGCAGCCGCCTTCGCGGCCCTGACGCCCGGTCGGCAGCGCAGCCATATCCTTCATATCTCGGGAGCAAAGAAACCCGAGACTCGCCAACGACGCGTTGAGAAGTGCATCCCGAAGATTCTGGCGGGAAGAGGCTTCAACGAGCGCTAGGTCTGTGCCTGGCTCACCCAACCCACGAAGGACCGGGGGCCCGGCGGCGTCGACGAGCGAGCTTTCTCGGCTTGCTGCAGGCGAAGGTGATGCTGGCAGTGTCGCGTGCGTGGGTGAGAGGCCGGCACATCCGGTGATGTGCGCTGCTCGGACGGCCACGAGAATCCTTGGGAGTGCCGGTGGTGCGTGCAGCGAATGGGCTCGGGAGGAGGCGGTCTTTCGTAGTCCGTGTTGAGCGTTATGGACACCACTCAACGACGCCGGTCAGGGGATGAGCCTGTCGCCAGGCGACAAACTCGCTCCAGGTGCGAACACCATCGCGCAGGACGGCCTGATAATACTCGATGCCGGCGATAGATTCGGAGTCTGGAGTGGCATACTTCAGTGCCAGGATCACTTGTCTTGTCTCAGGCGTCAGGACCGCGTTGATGCGCTCGGCGACCCGCTCGAAGTAGCCCTCGTAGGTCGAGCCTCGCAGGATCTGAATCATATCCAGCTGCCATTCGCGGCCCTCCTCGTCGCGATACCAGGCGTGCCACTCCAGACAGTGCTCGTCGCTATGACTTCCGTCGACCCATTCGGCCCGGAGGATGCCCGGGTGCGCTGCCAGTTGGCCCATGACCTGGAAACTCTCGGCGATATCTAAGTCGGAGGTGTAGATGTGAAAGTCGATGTCGCGGTGCTTCATCAGCAGGCCCGTTTTTAGCGAGCCCACCAGGTGTACGTCCGCGCCGATGCTCTTCCAGGCGTCCACGACGCCTGTTGTCTCAATGATCTGGCGTGCTTTCTGCTGGTTGGCGTTCGCGAGTTCCAGAATGTCATGCATCATCTGCTCCTTAATGCAGGAGGGGCCCCATGAGTGGAGGAGTGCGTGTGCGTGGCGCGTGACGAACCCACTGACACACGCTCTCCCGGCGCGGTGAGTGACGGGGAGGGGGCTTCAGGGCAGTCCGCGCGCGAGTTGTTGGAAGAGCATCACGCGCGTGCGTGGGTTCAGGGATGATTCAGGTAAAGGAGATGGGCGACGTGAGGGAGGTGGAGGTCTGAACTTTCGGCCAGGACCTGCGCTGTAGCACCTCGCGCACGTGATCATGCAAGGGCGTTCCGCCCAAGTGCCGTAGCTCCGCAACGACGCGGCCGTCGGGGTGCACGGTGAGGGTCAACTCATCATCCCAGGGCTCGCCGGTGGAGAGCGCCACCATCTCGGGCCGGGCCTCCTCTAAAAGCTCTTTGATGCGCGCAACGGGGTCGTCGACTGCCGGGCCGGCGGGGGCTACAAAGTCCGAGAGCGGTGCGCCCGTCAGCAGGGCGTCGAGCGCGGGCTTTCGGAGAAAGGGAACGCCCGCGTCCATCGCGGCAACGCCGTCGGCTGAGGGGTTCTCTCCGACGATGAGCAGATCGACGTGGGGCGAAGGCTTGGACTGGGTCTGTGCTCCGAGGGCCTGCAATTGGCCCGAAAGGCTGGCTTTCGTGAAGCCAGTAATGCGGCCGGCGATGGCAATGCGCAGGCCGGCAAGTATCGATGCATCGGCGGAGGTATTTGCAGACGTCGCGGGCCCCGCAAGCGCCTCAGCGACGGTAGCTCCATCAAGCAGCGCGCGAAGGCCGTTAAGGTCGAGGACCGGCACACCGTATTTTTCGGCACGATCAAGGAGCGCTTGCCTGGCGCCAGCGCCCGCCACCAGCGCCCCGGTGGTTTTGGTGACCGACGTGAGCACGTAGGCGCCTCGGGCAATCAGATCCCACTTCACATCTTCCGGGTTCAAGGGGCTGAGATCACCGGAGAGGACGATTTTTACGTCTGCAAGAGTGATGTTGCTCATGTTTTATTGGCTCGCGTCGAGTGAAATTCTCGGCCGTCTGTTTCCGGCACGTAGGCAACGAGAGTTCGGGTGTTGGGAGTTCGCTGTAGGAGAGGGGACTACCCCTGGGATGCTCCGATGCCGGAGCACGGGTCTCGTTGGAGCTGATTCCCTGCCATACCGTGTGGTCTGGAGCAAGGCGGCGAGTCGTGGAACTGGTGGGGATAATGAGGGTGGGGAGGTGCTTGTATGCGGGAGGTGTGTGGAGCACGGGCTGTGGGCAGAAAAGAAGGTTGCAGCCGGTACGAACGCTATTTCTCGGGGAAAAACACGTTTGCAGGTGCTGCGAACGCTATTTCTCGGGGAAAAACACGTTTGCAGGTGCTGCGAGCGTGATCTGGCGCGAAAAAAAGTCGTTGTCGTCGCCTGTTAACGTGTTTTTTTGGACAGAAATATGTTCGCAAGTGCTGCAATCATATGTTTAGCCTGCAAATTCGCGCCCGCGCCTCGCGTTATCGTGTTTTTTGTTGGGAAGTTGGTCTGGCATCACCTGCGAGCGGGTTTTGTGTTTTAGAAACGTATGTGCAAGGACTGCGAACGCGTTTTTGTTTTGAGAAACGTGTATGTAAGGGCTGTGTAGGTGTTTTTGATAGTTGTGAAAGGTTTGTGCTCCGGGAGGTGAGATTTTCTCTTTAATCGATGGTTGAGTCTTGCTAGGGTGGACAAACTTACCCGAGCAATTCGGTCGTGCGGGGCCCTTATCTTGCGGCTCGCTGTTGTTGTGTGCGCGATGGCGTGCATGGGACAGAGGCGCATCATACACTTTTGGAGACAGGAGTCTGTGATGAGCAGCAGATCGACGAAGAGTAATAAAGTGGGGAGGACGGTCGGGAATCGAACGTACCGGGGACGCTGGGTATGTTCCTCCGTCGATACACACGGCGCCAAGATCGCCGCGAGGCTCGCCGGTTCCATGGGCATCGACGAGGCGGGCTGGCGCGTGGCGTTGGCAGGGTATCGGGATGAGTTGAGCGTGCGCACCGAAGCGCTCTGGCAGAAGGAGGCCGAGCTTGCCCGGGAGCGCGCTAACGATGCGGAGCTTCGAGATGCCCGTGAGGCTGCGGCGGTGGACGCCCGTGAGGTTCTCGGGCGTACCCGGTCGCTCCTGGATGCTTCGAACACGGTGTACAGCCACCGCTTTGGCCTGGATGGTCCCTTACCCCGGGGGCCGAAGGCCTTGGAATCGTTTGGGCAGAACGCAGTCGACATGCTCCTCGCCGCGGATATGGAGATTGAGGCGATGGGCGCGCGTTTCTCGACGGTGGAGTTGGCCCGGAATATTGAGGCGCCGATCGGCGCGCTGCGCCAAACTCTACAGGTTCTTCGGGAGGAGGAGCGCAAGGCTGAAGAGCTTCTGACCGAGCGCAACCGTCTGATCGACGTATGGACGCTGACCTACCAGACGGTCGCAGGTATTCTGGAGAATCTGTATCGCTTCGCCGGTGAAGAGGAGCTGGCTCGTAGAGTGCGTCCAACCATCACGCGCTCCAGCGGTGGCGAAGCCCCGGAAGATGGTGGCGAGGATGTGGCGGGGCTGGTGACGGTGGATGATTCGAGGCCCGGGGAACCCGCGGTGGTCGAGGGGCCGGTGGTTTCGGAGTAGTCCACGGCTGGTGATCTGCACTCCAGTGAAGTGTGAATAGGGCCGTCGGGAGAACTCCCGACGGCCCTTTATGTGTTGAGGTTGAGGCGTCAGAAGATCGAGGCATCGCTGCGATGCCGGTGCGGGAGGTATTGTAGAGATCGCGGTACGTGCGCCCGATTTAGTGCGATGCGTTGGGGGCGCCCCGGTCGGCGCGCCATGATGAAGAGGCTAGATCCGCCGGGCGTTCTGCACGGGCATCTCACTCCGTTCAGAAAGGGGCGGCAATGACCAGGAGCGAGATGCTCGCCACGAGCACCCAGAGGATTACGCCGAGTTGCAGGGGTTTGATGCTCAGACCTCTGAGGGTAGCGCGGGTTAAGCCGGCGCCTACGAGGAAGAGCGTGAGGACCATTAAGTGCGTGGCCAGGCCGTGGACGGTGTTGCCGAGAGGACGCAGCTCGGGGACGTAGGTCACCAGTGCGGCGACGGCGATAAAGCCCAGAATGAACCAGGGGCGTTTGGCACGGGGTTGCGGGGTGTCGCCTGCGTTGTTGCGGCGAGCGATGAGCGCGCTGAGCCCAAACGTGACGGGGACGATCCAGAGGGCGCGGGTTAGCTTCGTGGTCGTCGCGATCTTCAGGGCTTCATCGCCGTAGTTCATTGAGGCGCCGACGACGGAGCTCGTGTCATGAATCGCCAGGGCGGACCAGAGGCCGAAGTCGGCCTGGGAAAGGCCCACCAGGTGGCCCAGAGGTGGGAAGATGAAGAGGGCCAGGCCGTTGAGCACAAAAACGGTGGCCAGGGCTACCGTCACCTGCTCGTCGTTGGCGCGCACTGTCGGGGCGGCTGCGGCGATGGCGCTGCCGCCGCAGATGGCGGTTCCCACCGAAATGAGGATGCCGGTGGGATCGTCGACTCCCAGGCGCCTTGATAAAAAGAAGCCGGCCGCCAGACAGCCGGCGATGCTCAGCAAGGTATATCCCAGACCGTCGAGGCCCGCCGCAGCAACCTCAAGGAGGTTCATGCCGGCCCCGAGCCCCACGACGGCGGCTGCGAGGAATCGTTTGGTGAGACGGCGAGTGACGCCGAGCCAGGGGTTCCCGACAAGGATGCCGAGGAGGGCGCCGGCGAAGAGGGCCGTGGCACCTGAGACGCCTGTGGCGAGTACCAACACCGCGCCCAGGGGAATCAACCAGGCGCCATGGCCCGGCTCAATCATACGCTTAAACATCACAGAATCCGGGACGCCGGTCGACGCACAGAGAAGGCCAGGCGCGTGGGCTTCGTCGAGCTGCGAGGGCCGCGCGCGGCGGTAGAAAAGAGCGGAGGTCGCCCCTTTATTTCGAGTTAGGGGTATTCTTGTGGCGCGGATGGCTCGGCGATGAAGGGAGGGCGAAGACCCCGGTGCGAAGGAGTCGAGAACCTCCGGTTTGTGCTGCTCGGGATTGCCTTAGGTTTTTTGCACCAGAGGAGAGCACATCTCGACAAGGAGTTCGGCTATGTATGACGCGGAGGACTTCACGTTACGGGGCAGAGTTGCCGTCGTAACTGGTGCGGGAGCTGGCATTGGCCGCGCGATCGCGGAGACCTTTGCTGCAGCGGGAGCTGCGGTCATGGTCAGCGATCGCGACGCTCAGCAAGCCACGGCTGTTGTCACCGGGATCGAAGCCCGAGGGGGGATGCTCAGGCGAACGCCTGTGATGTGACTCGGGAGAAAGACCTGGAGAGGCTGGTCGAAGAGACGGTGGAGCGCTTCGGTACGCTGGACATCTTGGTCAGCAACGCCGGAGGGGGAGGACCGAAACCTTTTGAGATGTCGATGGCGGAGTTTCGGCAGGCCTTTGAACTCAATCTCTTTTCGTTCTTCCGACTGGCTCAGTTGGTGGCTCCGGCCATGGAGGAGGTCGGTGGGGGAGCGATCCTGGCCGTCACTTCGATGGCCGGGGAGAATAAGAACCGGTACATGGCATCTTATGGAGCGTCGAAGGCGGCGGCCAATCATCTGATTCGCAACATCGCCTGTGATCTCGGCCCCCGGGGCATCCGGGTCAACGGTCTCGCGCCGGGGGCGACACGTACCGAGGCGTTGGCGTCGGTGCTGACCGAGGAGATTGAAAGGAGCATGCTATCACGTACTCCCATTCGCCGGCTTGGAGACGTGCAGGACATGGCCAACGCTGCACTTTTTCGCTGTTCGCGCGCCGCAAGCTGGATCAGCGGACAGATTCTGACCGTCTCCGGCGGCGGCGTGCAGGAACTGAACTGAAGGATACCTGATGAAACGTTATCTCGCGTCAACGCTGGCTCTTTCATTGAGCCTGGGGTGCTCTACTTCGGCGCCAAAACCGGCTTCTGAACCTGTGGCAGACCTTCAGGAAGCGCCCCTGTCGGCCGGGGACTCCGATCCCGAGACGATGGGATGGATGCAGGGGTTTCCACCCTCGTCGGAGAAGGTGATCCGGGGCACCGACTCGGATTACTTCGCGTTCCCGAAGCTGCGCTGGACCGTGTGCCACTTCCGCGAGCTGATGCCGACGGTGGGCGTGAGCCGGGGGAGCGCACAGGCCAGCGATCTGCCGGTGGAACTCGATGCCTCCATTGACGATGTGACTTTCTCTCCGCTCGGCGGTGGCGAGGTGATGACATGGGAGGATGCCCTCGAGGCCACCTACACCGACGGGATCATCGTCCTGCATCACGGTCGGGTTGTGTACGAGCGATACGATGGTTGCCTGACTCCGGAAGCGTTGCACGGGGCGATGTCGGTAACGAAGTCGCTGACCGGACTTCTGGCGGAGATCCTGATCGCTGAAGGCAGCCTGGATGAGACAGCGCTTGTCGGGGATCTGATCCCGGAGTTGAAGGATAGCGCGTTTGGTGGTGCAACTGTTCGGCAGGTCATGGACATGACGAGCGCGCTGGCGTTCTCGGAAGATTATGCCGACCCGAACGCAGATGTCTGGACGTATGCGCGTGCCGGAAGCACGATGCCGGTGCCCGAGGAGGTCACAGGGCCGCGCAGCTATTGGGAGTTCTTGCAGAAGGTTGAGCAGGACGGAGTCCATGGAGAGGCGTTCGGATACAAGACGGTCAACTCCGACGCGTTAGGGTGGTTGATTGCTCGGGCGAGCGGCATGTCGGTCGCGGAAATGCTCTCGGACCGCGTCTGGAGCCGTATTGGTGCGGAGCGGGAGGCGTATTACACCGTGGACTCCATCGGTACCCCCTTTGCCGGCGGCGGATTCAACGCGACGCTGCGGGATATGGCTCGTCTGGGGCAGGTGCTGCTCGACGAGGGGCGGTCCGGAGGGGAGCAGATCGTGCCTGCGGCGGCTGTTGCGAGCCTTCGTCAGGGCGGCGACCGCGAAGCGTTTTCGGCGGCGAACTACGACCTGTTGGAGGGATGGAGCTATCGGAGCATGTGGTGGGTCAGCCATGATGACCACGGCGCCTACGCCGCACGCGGCGTGCATGGCCAGACGCTCTGGATTGACCCCAGAGCCGATATGGTGATCGTACGCTTTGCCTCCCATCCGGTGGCTGCCAATGCGGCAAATGACCCGATTTCCCTACCTGCGTACCGTGCCCTTGCGGAGCATCTTATGGCCCACGACAAAACGCCTCTTTTGGGCGAGGAATGGATTGTTGAAGACATCGCCGGAGAGGGCGTGATCGATAATAGCCGTGCCACCCTTCACTTTTTGCCCGAAGGTCGATTGGCCGGCCGAGCCACCTGCAATCGCATGATGGGGACCTACCAGAGCGAAGAGTCGCAACTGACCCTCTCGCCGGCGGGCACTACGATGATGGCGTGCCCGGAGGCGTTGATGAATCAGGAGCGGAAGCTGATGGCTCTGCTGCCCAAGGTGGAAAGCTATCGTATCGACGAGACCGGTGCGCTGATTCTGATGACCGCAGACGGTACGACGATTGTGGCCCGGCGTTAGGGCAGAGAGGATGGCGAGGTGTCCGAGCGCGCGGTGCTCCTGCAGCCAAAGTGAGGTTGGAAGGGGGCGTGGCGGCGGTAGGAGTGTTGAACCCGCGAAGCTCGGTACCTGGCTGTGATTGTGGTGTGCGGGGCCTGAGAAGGGCTCCTTCAGAGCGTCTGCAAAGGATAGCCGACATGCAACTACCAGACCTTCAGGGGTTTTGGCAGGATTCTGACTATGGGCGTCGCGAGTACGTGGACGAGCCTCCGAGTGATGGCATGGTGGCCGAGGTGGAGCGCGAGCTCGGCTATCGCCTTCCGGAGGCCTATGTGGCACTGGCCCGGATCCAGAACGGAGGTATTCCGGAGCGGACGAGTCATCGCACCCGGGAAGCCACATCCTGGGCGGAGGACCACATTGCGATCACCGGGATCTATTCGATCGGACGGGCCAAGCGCTGCTCTCTGTTGGGTGGGTTCGGGAGTCGGTTCTGGATTGAGGAGTGGGGGTACCCGGAGATTGGCATTTACTTCGCGGATTGCCCCTCGGCCGGACACGATATGATGTGTCTGGATTATCGGGAGTGCGGTCCCGAGGGAGAGCCGCGGGTGGTGCATGTGGATCAGGAGGGTGACTACGCGATCACGCCCGTGGCGGAGTCGTTTGAGGCGTTCATCCGAGGGTTGGAGTCCGATGAGGCCTTCGATCTGGAGTAGTGCGGCGGTCCGCCCCAGAGGACAGGCGACTTGCATGGGTTTGCTACAGGGTGCGCATGCGTCTCTGGCCTGTTCAAGCACGGGAGGGGCTTGGGGCTCAGTGGTGTCATGGGCCATGTGACGGGGCTCAGAAGCGGTATCCCAGATGGACGGTGGGGAAGAGGGTCCAGGGGCTCTCGGTGAAGGTCTTTCCGGCGACGACGCGATCATCGACCCCGGGGGTGTAGCCGACACCGACCCAGGGGAGGGCGTAGAAGCCTCCGGTGATGGGAATCATCCAGCCCAGGCGCAGGCCTGGGGCGATGCGGGTGACCTCCGATGCTACGCCCGAATCACGCTCGAAGACGGTGGAGGTGAGCACGCCGGCTTCGATCCCGGCGAAGGGGCCTGTCTGGTCGTCCCAGAGGTAGACGTCGAGTTTCATGCCGAAGCCGCGCATGGCGGCGTCGAACTCCGGGTTGCGATGCATGGCTTCGGGAAGCGTGGCGGCGAAGGCACCCAGGTCGATGCGCACACGACTGAAGCGCAAGCCGACATGCAGCGAGAAGCCGCCAAACGCGTAGGCGATGGGGTCGATTTCGACGTCGGCCCGGAGTGGGGCGCTGCGTTCTGAGGTCTCGGGTATAGAGGGGGGCGGCGTTGTCGGTGCGGCTGCGAATGCGGTATTTGCGGTCAGGACGACGAACGCCAGTACACATGTGTATAGAACGTTTTTCACGCGGGACCTCCTGGATCAGGTTTCGGGAGTGCCGCCAGTCGGCCCTCCGAGAGCAGGAGTATAGGCCGGCGAATTTTTGGGAGCAGGGCGGTGTCTGGATGTGTAGTATTCACCTATGAATAGCGAAGACCTCCAGATGGTGCTTGTGGTTCTCGAAGTAGCGCGTCAGGGCTCGATCTCGCGGGCGGCGGAGGGGCTTGGCATGAGTCAACCCACCGTGAGCCGTCTGGTTCGGGCCTTTGAGGCGTCGTTGGGGACCTCCATGTTTGTCCGGCACGCCCGTGGGGTGCGTCCCACTCCCCGGGCCGAGGCGATCCTTGAGTCTGCGCGTCATGTTGAAGAGGCGATGCGTGGGCTGGAGCGCGTGGCCCGGGGCGTGAACGACGAGGTAGCGGGGGAGATTCGAATTGCGGCAAGTGAAATCATCGGGGTGGAGGTGTTGCTGCCACGTGTCGCCGACCTGCGTGCATCCCACCCCGCGCTCAACGTGGCCTTCGTACTGGGGAACCTTGCCGTAGATCTTGAGGGAGGGGAGGCAGATATCGCCGTGCGGCTCTTTCGGCCCCGGGGGTTAAGTCTGGTCGCGCGTCGCGTTGGGTGTGTGCCAACCGGCTTTTACGCATCCAGGGCGTATCTGGATGCCCATGGTCGACCTGGCACCCTTGAGTCCCTGCTGGACCATGAACTCATCGGTTTCGATCCGCGTGGACCCATGAGGGAGCTTTTCTCGGATATCGACGCGCGATTTACCCCGGAGCGCTTTCGTCTGGCGACCGACTCGCTCACCGGGCAGCTCGTGGCGGCTCGCTCGGGTGCGGGCATCGCGGTTCTTCAGGACCCCATCGCCCAGAAGTATCCTGAGCTTGAGCGCGTCGAGGTTGGTGAGACGCCCGGGCTCCCGCTCTGGACGACGACGCATGAAGATCTTCGTGATGCCCCGCATGTGCGGGCCGCGCTTGTCTGGCTTCAGCAGGTGCTTGAAGCCTATGTCGGCGCTGAACCCTGGCTCGAGGCTGAAGAACCCGGCGGGCCGAAGGTATAAGTGTGGTCTGCCCGGGGAGAGTGGGGCGCGACGCCTTGTGCTGAGGATAGAGGGGGGGCGTTGTGCGATGAGGACCTGAATTAGATCCAATCTTGGAGTGCTGCGTTTGTAGCGGTGTCGCGCTCTGTGATTGGACACTCCTCAGGAGAACTCATGCTCAAACGATGCGTCAGAATCTTACCTCTCTTTTCGGTTCTTATCGCCTGTCAGGATGCGCCTGCCCCGCTCAATCCCGCGTCCGTCTCTCCTGTGATGCGGAGCGTTGTTTCGGAGCGGGATGGCGTTGAAGACGATAACGAAGAGGTGTCCACGCCCAGGCCTCGTCACTACGACTACCTGGCGTCGGGTGTGTCGCCGGCGCAGCTCTGGGAGTACCGGGATGCGCAGGTGAGCGCCACGTCGGACGCGCCTTTCACGCTGCGCCGGATTCAGGGAGCACATCCGGGGATGCATCGCTTCAGTGAAGTGGTTGGCGAGCGCTATGGGGAAGGTGTCGTTAAGGTGGAGCGCGCCGATGGTCAACGTGCGGACGTGCATGTCCTGGCGTGTCCGGTACGAGAGATGGGGTATTCGGCAGAAGCGTTCCGGGAGAACTCCGAGGGGATTTTGAAATGCCTGGAGTGGGAGCCCCGCTCTCCGCTTGAGATCGGACATCTCCTGGTCCGCATCGCGTTCAACGAGAAAGGCGAAGCGGTGGGATACGCCAACTCACCGGCGAACTTGAGCGTACAGACGGAGCGATGCATTGGTCACGAGGTCGCCCGGGTGCGGCTGCCTCAGCGCGAGGAGCTCTGTCGTATGATCGAGCTTGGCGGGATCTTCTAGGGTTGAGGGAGGCTTTGCGTTCAGGAGCCTGTCGCAAAGGGGAAAAGGGTGTGTCGTGGGGAGGGCGGTCGGCAAGGGGGCTGCCGAGGGCGCTGAGATGGAGAACGGGGGATTGTGGCAATCGACAGGTGGCGAGTGCGCGTGCGTTGGGGTGCTGCTCTGGAGGGAAGGAGTCCGGTTGATTGCTCGTAGGATGCTTCCGTGCTAGCGCTCGGGGAGTCACTGGGAGAGCTCGGGGAAGGCCGGGCTGAGAGTGCGGGCTTTGTCTGTGAGGGCATCCCCCGCTGATCCCTTCAACCCGAACCAGATAATGCTGGCGTGGGGAAGTGGCGACGGGGAGACGTCGCACATTTTTCTCGGTCAGCGCGGAGGCAAGAGTATGCGTGCCGTGCGTTATGTAGGACCTAATCGCCCCTTTGTGATGGAAGATGTACCTGAGCGCGAGCCCGCCGCTGGCGAGGTGCGGGTGCGTATTCGTGCAGCAGGGATGTGCCATACCGAGTTGCACTTTGCCTCGGGGTTACTGGACCTGGGCGTGTGTCCGGTGACCATGGGGCATGAGGTCGCTGGTGAGATCGATGCGGTGGGGGAGGGGGTTAACCCGGAGCGTATCGGAGAGCGTGTGCTCCTCTATTATTACGTGGGCTGTGGGGAGTGTGAGTGGTGTGAGCGCGGGCAGGAGAACCTCTGCGCGAACCTCAAGGCCGAGTATGGCTTCTTTCACGATGGGGGCTATGCCGAGAGCATCGTGATTCCGGAGCGCAACGCGGTGAGGCTTCCGGATCATGTCTCCTTTGAAGAAGGTGCGCCGATTGCCTGCGGTGTGACAACGGCCATTCATGCGTCCAACCTGGCGAAGTTGCAGGCCGGAGACTGTGCCGTGGTCTACGGGGTTGGCGCTGTGGGTTACGGGCTGGTGCAGATTGCTCGACTTCGAGGTGCCCGCGTCATCGCGATTGGGCGTACTCCCCGGAAGCTGGCCTATGCGCGCGAGCTGGGCGCCGACGTGACGATCAACGCAGCCGAGGTGGAAGACGTAGCAGCAGCGGTGCGCGAAGCCACCGATGGGCGCGGTGCAGATGTGGTGTTTGAGCTGGTGGCCACCAAAGGCACGATGTCGGCGTCGACGGCCATGCTCGCGAAGCGCGGACGGCTGATCTATATCGGGTACTCAAGCGATACGTATGAGGTGCATCCGATTCAGCTCGTGATCAACGAGGTGTTTGTGGCCGGTTCGGTAGGCAACACGCTCGATGAACTCAAGGAAGCGGTGAGTCTTGTGGCCGAGGGCAAGGTGAAGACGCGCGTGGACCAAGTCTTGCCCCTGGATCGCTGGCAGGAGGGGCTTGACGCCCTGGCCGAGGGCAAGGTGCTGGGGCGCGTGGTGCTCAAGCCTTAATCACGGCCCAGTGTGCGGCGCAGGGCTTGTCACAGGGGTTACGTCCTTCCAGTCGCTGGAGACCGGAGGGGACCGTGTCGCTGTTGACCGGAGCGTCGGGCGAGGGGGCGTTGCGGTGGGGGGAAGCCTGCCGGAGTGGGGCTGGCGCGTGGTGGAGATGTTTGTTGTTGAGGGGGGGCTACTTCTCGACGGCCAGGATGGTTGGTCGGGGGCCGGACACCTCTGGGACGCGTTCGTTAAGTTCCAGGTAGTGTTCTTTGAGGGTTGTACCGATGTCGGTAAACCAGGTTGTGTGGGGGGAAGACCTGCGCCACTGCAGGGTGAGGGTGCGCCCGGGCGGGGTGTCGCCGAAGCTGCGGGCGATCAGGCCGAGGTCCGGGCGCACTTCGGTGGCCAATGCGCTGGCCGGTAGGAGAGTGGCGCCCAGGCCACTTTCGACCATGCGCACCAGGGTGGCGACACTGGCGGCGGTCACGGAGGTGGCCGGCGGCCTTCCGGCCAGGGCGCAGACTTCCATGGCTTGATCGCGCAGGCAGTGGCCGTCTTCCATCAGAATGAGGCTGGCCCCGGCTAGTTGATGGGGCTGGATCGATTCGGGAGTGCTGAGGGGATGGTCGGTGGGGGCGACCAGAACAAAGGGTTCGACGACCAGATCGGGGCCGGAGAGGGACTGCTCGTCGAAAGGACGGGCCAGGAGCCCCAGGTCAATACTTCCGGCGCGTAGCTCTTCGAGCAGCCTCTCGGTTTGAAGCTCTTGAATCACGAAGGAGACCTCGGGGTAGCGGCGGCGCAGCTTTACCAGGAGGCCGGGGAGTCCGTAGGGCGCGATGGTGGGGATGACTCCCAGGTGCAGGGTCCCCTGATGCGCACCGCAGTGGGCGGTCGCTGCTTCGACCAGATCGCGGGCGTCGGCGAGCAGGCGGCGAGCGCGGTCCACGACCTCGACGCCGGCGGGGGTGACGATGATGCGGGGGCGCGTGCGTTCGAAGATCTCGATGCCCAGGAGGTCTTCGACTTCGCGTACCTGTTTGCTGAGGGCGGGTTGGCTCACCGCACATTGCCGAGCGGCCTCGACAAACTGGCCGGTGTCGGCCACCGCGATGATGTATTCGAGTTGTCGGAGGGTAGGCAGCATGGGTGTATGCTCTCAGGTTATCGTGAGTATGTGAACAATGTCTTTGTAAGCATGTATATGGGGCATCATACTCCTGAACAACACCGGGCTTCGGGTTGTCGCGCGTACGCGCACCGGGCCCCGACCACTACGCTAAGCAGCATCGAACCCTGATCACGAGGAGAACGTATGGACCGCAAGAGCACATGCCCTTTTCATGGTGCGCAGACCAACGCCAGCACCCGTTCGAACCGCGACTGGTGGCCCAATCAGCTGAATTTGAAGATTCTTCACCAGCACACCCCGGAGTCGAACCCGCTGGGTCAGGACTTCAACTATGCCGAGGCCTTCCAGGCGCTGGACCTGGAGGCTGTTAAGGAAGATCTGTACGCGCTGATGACGGACTCTCAGGAGTGGTGGCCGGCGGACTACGGACATTATGGCCCCTTCTTTATCCGCATGGCCTGGCATAGCGCCGGGACCTATCGCACTGGAGACGGTCGAGGAGGGGCGTCGTCGGGCTCGCAGCGCTTTGCGCCGCTTAATAGCTGGCCGGACAACGTGAACCTGGACAAGGCTCGACGGCTGCTCTGGCCGATCAAGCAGAAGTATGGGAGGGCGATTTCGTGGGCGGACCTGTACGTTCTGGCGGGTAACTGTGCGCTGGAGTCGATGGGGCTGAAGACCTTTGGGTTTGCCGGCGGTCGCGAAGATGTGTGGGAGCCCGAGGAGGATATCTACTGGGGGGCTGAGCGTGAGTGGTTGGGGGACGAGCGTTATAGCGGGGAGCGCGATCTGGAGAATCCGCTGGCGGCCGTGCAGATGGGGTTGATCTATGTGAACCCGGAGGGGCCCAATGGAAAGCCGGACCCGTTGGCCGCGGCCCACGATATCCGCGAGACTTTTGCGCGTATGGCGATGAACGACGAGGAGACCGTCGCTCTGATCGCCGGAGGTCATACCTTTGGTAAGACGCATGGTGCCGGAGACGCGTCGCATGTGGGGCCGGAGCCCGAAGCGGCAGGCATCGAAGCGCAGGGGTTGGGCTGGGTCAGCACGTTTGGCAGCGGTATGGGGAGCGACACGATTGGCGGAGGGCTTGAAGGCGCGTGGACGCCGACGCCGACGACCTGGGATAACTCCTTCTTTGACACGCTCTTTGGCTATGAGTGGGAGCTGACGAAGAGTCCGGCTGGTGCCTGGCAGTGGACGCCTAAGGATGGGGCAGGGGCGAACACGGTGCCCGACGCACATGACCCTGATAAGCGGCATGCCCCGATGATGGCGACTACGGATATCTCGTTGCGTGTAGATCCGATTTACGCGCCGATCTCTCGGCGATTCCACGAGAACCCCGATGCGCTTGCGGATGCCTTTGCCCGGGCCTGGTTTAAGCTGACTCACCGGGATATGGGACCGCGCGCACGCTTTTTGGGGCCGGAGGTTCCCGAGGAAGACCTTATCTGGATGGACCCCGTTCCCGCCGTGGAGCACGAGTTGGTGGATGCCGATGATATCGCGGAGCTTAAGGCAAGGGTTCTCGGCTCCGGACACTCGGTTGCAGAGCTGGTGACCACGGCCTGGGGCTCGGCGGTAACGTACCGCGACTCCGACAAACGTGGGGGCGCCAACGGCGCTCGTATCCGACTCGCCCCGCAAAAGGACTGGGAGGTGAACCAGCCTTCGGCGCTGGCTGGTGTGTTGGAAACGCTCGAAGGGATTCAGCAGGAGTTTAACCAGGGGCAGTCTGGAGCAAAGCGGGTCTCGATGGCAGATCTGATCGTGCTCGCCGGAGCCGCTGCGGTTGAGAAGGCCGCGAAGGACGGCGGCTATGATGTCGAGGTGCCGTTTACGCCCGGGCGTGGTGATGCTTTGCCGGAAGACACGGATGTGGAGGCGTTTGAGGTACTGGAGCCGGTTGCCGATGGCTTCCGCAACTACCTTAAAGGCAAGTTCGCGGTGCCGGCGGAGGAACTCCTGGTGGATAAAGCTCAGCAGCTGACGCTGAGTGCGCCGGAGATGACGGTCTTGATCGGAGGAATGCGCGCGCTCGGTGCCAATAGCGATGGCTCGATGCACGGTGTGTTTACAGAGCGGCCGGGAGCTTTGACCAACGACTTCTTTGTGAACCTGGTCGACATGGGCAATGTCTGGATGCCGACGTCGAAGGACGGGGAGCTTTTCGAGATCCGCGATCGAAAAAGCGGTGAGTTGAAGTGGACCGCGACGCGGGTTGACCTGGTTTTTGGCTCCAACTCTCAGCTTCGGGCGCTCTCTGAGGTGTACGCCAGTGATGACGCAGAAGAGACCTTCGTGCGCGACTTCGTGGCGGCCTGGACCCGAGTGATGAACCTGGACCGTTTTGACCTGGATTGAGGGCGTGCGCGCTCTGTGAGAGGCCTCGGTTGAGGTAGGTGATGTGGACGCCCGGGCGGTTTACGCCCGGGCGTTTTTTTGTGGGCAGCTGAGGGCTGTGCCGAGGAGATTCACGGGGCAGAGAGGTGTCGGTCAGCGGGGGCTTTCAGACACTCATTGTGCCGCGTGCGGGGGGGCGAGCCTGAGGGGGAGTTTTCCAAAAGAAACGCCCGGCAAGGCCGGGCGTCGAGGGTGTTGATATGGCGATGGAGTTCAGTCGTCCTGGAGGTCATGCTCCAGGACGCCGCCGTCCTCCGTCATCGTCACGTCACCAGGAGGCGATTCAAGCTCATCCGGGGTCTCTCTCCCCGAGGAGCGCGCCACAGTCGGGCGGATACGCTCGGCGAGTTCGGGTTCGCCGGCCATGCGAAAGATGTTCTCCAGGGTGCTGGCGGCGATCTTGTAGGCGATGGCCCATTCATCGAGCGCGCGATCGCGCAGGGTGAGAAGGGCTTCGGCCTGCCGCTGATCACGAGCCACGGCTGCGGAGACATCTTTGTAGGCAAGGTAGAGCTCTTTGATCTCGCGAGCCATGTTGGCCGTGTGGATCTCGTTGCCCATCACGGTGTAGGTGGCATCGGCAGCCTCCAGGCTTCTGGAGACGCTGTCGGCGAGGGACTCGAGCTCGATACCCGATCGAGGGGTGCGCCCATCGAGGCCATAGCGTTTAGGCAGCTCGGGGTTCACCAGGGCCAGAGACGCTCGCGATGTAGCGAGGATGGCTCCCAGTCGGGTGCCGGCGGTGTCGCGTTGAGTGCGAAGCTCAGAATCACCGGCGCGCTCATGGGCCAGGGCGATCGAGGCCTCGTAGAGGGCGTCCGTTTTTTCTTCGAGCGTGTCTCGCTGGAGCGTGATCCACCAGGTCCAGTCCTCGGCCTTGTAGCCAGTCGTCGCTACCAGGGCGACGATGATGCGCTTCAGGTGCGTATCAACCGAGGAAATGATGGAACGAGCATTCTTCACGCGGTTTTCGGTCGTTTTACCCACTTTGTTCATCACTATCTCCTGATGAGAAGAGCGTCGAGTACGCGCCTCAGCCCAGAGCACTTCGGTGCTCATGGCTACAGCGAGTCACGAAAAAGGGTCCCCCGTACGACCGGGATGCGCGGGTGTGTGGCTGAGTATAGCAAATTGGCAAAAAGGGGGAAGTCGCTTGAGTTCTTTTTTCTGCTCCAGAGGAAAGCGGCTTTTTACCGAAGGAATGGCGAGTTCTGGTTCTTAACTAGGGGAGGGAGCAGAGCATGGGGCGAGGTCTGAACGTTCCGAATGAAGGGCAGGTCGCCGGTGCGCGCTCGGTTATTGAATCCCGCACTCGTATGCACGCGCGTACAGGGGAGAGTTTGCAACTCACACACTCGTGTGCACGTGCGTACAAGGGGTTGTGTGAGATTGGAAAAGGGTGTTGTACGTGCGTGCCAGGGGTTGTGTGAGATTGGAAAAGGGTGTTGTACGTGCGTGCAAGGGGTTGTGTGAGATTGGAAAAGGGTGTTGTACGTGCGTGCCAGGGGTTGTGTGAGATTGGAAAAGGGTGTTGTACGTGCGTGCAAGGGGTTGTGTGAGATTGGAAAAGGGTGTTGTACGCGGGAAGCGGGTGAGTGTGAGTTGGCAAATGGCCAGTGTACGTGAGTGGAGGATGCAAAGGGGCGTTCGCGGAGTGTTTGGTCGCGGGGGCTATCGTGGCGCAGTAGGCGTTTTTGAGAGTGCAGTGGTGGGGGGAGCGGGTTGGGAGCGAGTCGCTCATGCACGTTCGACGAGATTCGGGCGAATGTTGATGCGGTACGGGTGCGGATGGAGGTGGCCTGCAAGCGTGTGGGGCGCCAGGGGGGCTGAGGTAAGGTTGTTGCCGGTGTCGAAGACGGTGGATCAGGAGCGTATTCGGCTGGCGCACCGTGCGGGATGCACCGTTTTTGGAGAGAACCGGGTGCAGGAGGCGCGTGCAAAGGCGTAGGCGATGGCCGATACCGATGCCGGCTGGGCTGTGATCGGGCATCTTCAGACCAATAAGGCGCGCTATGTGGCTCGGTTCGCGCAAGAGTTTCATGCGCTCGATAGCCTTCGACTGGCGGAGGCTCTGGCTCGTCGGTTGGAGCGCGAAGGTCGGGGGCTCGATGTGTATGTTCAGGTCAACACGTCGGGGGAGGCCAGTAAGTGTGGGCTGGCGCCCGAGGATGTTGCGGGCGTGGTGAGGGAGCTTGGTGTCTACTCGTCGTTACGCGTGCGCGGATTGATGGCGCTGGCGATTTTTTCGAAGGACGCCGACGAGGAGCGTGGATGTTTTCGCAGGCTGCGAGGGCTTCGGGATCAGTTGCGAGAGGAGATGCCCGAGCCAGGGTGGTTTGACGAGCTGTCGATGGGGATGTCGGGGGATTTTGAAGTCGCGATTGAGGAGGGGGCGACCGTTGTGCGGGTGGGGTAGGCGATTTTCGGGGCGCGCTCGGTGCCAGACGAAGCGTATTGGCCGTCGGTGTAGGGTGGGGCGCCGGTTGTTCGCTGGCGTTGAGGACGTCGCCAGGCACGGTGAGGGGGGGATTCTGCGGCGATGTGTCGGGGCTTCTGGCCGGTTTGCTCGGGAGGGACGCACGAGGGCTGAGCCCATCGCCCGACACGCCTGTGGGGGAGCGTTGAAAGCACGTGGCCGGGGGGCGAGCCTATGTGTTTCGCCGTGTGCGGGAGCGACGTACGCGGCGTCGCTCTTCGGCGGCGGCCCAGCGACGTTGGTCGGTGGGGTCTTCGGGGTCAAAGGGGGTTACTTCGACCGGTGTCCCCTGATCGTCCATGGCGATCATGACGAAGAAGCATGAGAGCACATGACGAATGGCCCGGGTGTGGTGGTCTTCGGACTCCACGCGCACCCCGACCTCGATTGAGGTGCGTCCGACCCAGTTGACTCGGGCGCGGAAGGTGACGAGTTCACCGACATGCACAGGGGCACGAAAGAGGGCGTCATCAAGGAGGAGGGTGACGACGTAATGACCGCAATAGCGTGCGGCGCAGCTGTAAGCGACCTGATCGAGGAGTTTGAGCAGGGCACCGCCGTGCACCTTTCCCGAGAAGTTGACCAGATCTGGGGTCATCAGGGAGGTCATGGTCAGCGAGCGCGGATGAGCGGGGCGTTCGGTTTTTGCCATGGGGACCTCGGAGGCTGCGTCCGATGTGGTGTGCCGGCGAGTTGGTCGGGAGGAGATGTGCCCTCCGTGGGAAACCGAGCCTTGATGCGCGGCAATTGAGGGCGCGAGGGCGGAGGATTCCCACGGAGAGGTGAATCAGGGGATGATGAGGTGCTCAGTGCTCTTCAGTTTCGCCGCGCGGAGAGGTGCCCGGCGAGGAGGGAGCCTGGATGAAAGCGTTGGCCGCGCCATGTTCGTAAACGAGAGCGCCACCGGCCTGTCCTGCCTGGTAGCCCAGTCCGAAGACGACCAGCGTTCCCACCAGGGCGAGGCCGCCGAACGCGATGGCGACGGATTGTTTAGGTATCAGTCCCGCGGCCAGGAATACGATGAGCACGGCGATCGCGGCGGTCATGAAGGTTTCAGCGGCTTCTTCATGGGCTTCGATGGCGTCGTGATCGACGATACGCTCGACGACATCCTCATCTTTTTCACCGGACTCTGTGGCGAGGTAGCCGGAGCCCACGAGGATGAGTTGGAAAGAGAGGGCGATCCACCAGGCACGACGAGGTAACCAATTTTGCCACCATGCCAGCAGGAGCCCCGCGGTAAGCAGGGGCATGAGGACAGCCAGAGCGATAGGGATGTGAACGATTTCGGGGTGAAAAAAGAGGTTCTCCATGGCCGTGCTCCTTGATTCAAACGGGTTGGTTGCCACTCTCGGTCGAGTCATCGCCGAAGATGAGGTGATCATGGAGCCGAGACGGAAAATGAGCCATCCTTCAAGTGTGAACTATGAGTCATAACAGTGGTTTAGGGACGGTGGAGCGTACAGTTGAGGGATACGCTCGTGGGCAGCAGATGTTCTTCGCAGCGATCTTTTCGGCGGTCACAGTGCTGGCCGGCTCCGATCTCTGGATGGACATTCAAGAGGGGGCGAGTCTGCTCCACCTGGTGGTGGAAGGGCTGCTCTTTGTCGTGGGGGTGGCCGGGTTGTTGATCATGGTGCGCGCGCTGGTACGTACGGCGGCCGATACCCGACGGCTGCAAGCGCGCGCGCACTCTCTCAACGATAAGCTCCGGGCCAAATCTGACGAGGCGCAGGCGCTCAACGAAGCGTTGCAGCAAAAGCAGGACGAGGCGGAGCGTTGGCGCTCCGATGCGCGCGCGCTGATGCGGGGGTTGGGAGAAGCGATCGATCGGCAGTTTGACGTCTGGTCGCTGACGGACGCGGAGAAAGAGGTGGCGTTGCTCTTGCTCAAAGGGCTTACGCATAAGGAGGTTGCCGGGGTTCGGGATACCACCGATGCGACCGCGCGCCAGCAGGCGCGTGCGGTCTATAAAAAGGCCGGGTTATCGGGGCGAAACGAGCTCTCCGCCTTTTTTCTGGAGGACTTGATGCTTCCGGCACGGCAACGTGAGGAGCCCGGTGAGGTTGAGACGCGGGCAGGCTGAGCCGGTTGGTCAGAGCGGGCATTTCGCGATTTGAGGGGCGGAGCGATGGGGGGAGCTGAGACGGCAGAACACCGAGGGGCTGGCGGCCGGTGGAGAGGTTGGGGAGCTCTGTCTGTTTGCCGGGGATGGGGGGAGCGTAGGTTTGACGGGGAGGGGCGAGGTCTCCCTGTGGTCGGGAGGAGCTGGTGAGCTTCGTTCGCCGCCATGGGGCCGCGCCCATCTCTCAATAAAGCAGCGGTGCGCTGAATGGAGTGGGAGAGAACACCAGGTAGGGAGTGTTGAACACGCGAGGAGGCGATATGGACTTTCAGAACAAAGTGATGGTTGTGACGGGCGCCGGGAGTGGCATCGGCAAAGAGCTGGTGCACGGGCTGTTGATGCGCGGCGCCTGTGTGGCGGCGGTCGATCTGCGGGAAGCGTCGTTGGAGAAGCTGGCTTCGGAGTGCGGTGTCGGGGAGCGGCTGTCGGTGTATGCCGTGGACGTCAGTGATCGCGAGGCGGTTCAGGGGCTTGTGGAAAGGGTTCTGGCTCGTCATCACGTGGTGGATGGGGTGATCAACAATGCTGGTATCATTCAGCCCTTTGAGCGGGTTCACGAGCTGAGCGATGAGGTCATTGAGCGCCTGATGAACGTGAACTTCTATGGCACGTTATGGATGGTGCGCGCGTTTTTGCCGCATCTTCTGGAGCGTCCGGAAGCGTATGTGGCCAATGTGGCAAGCATGGGGGCGTTTTTGCCGGTGCCGGGACAGGCGGTTTACGGAGCGTCGAAGGCCGCGGTGAAGCTGCTTAGCGAGGGGCTCTATGCCGAGTTGATTGAGACCGGTGTGAGGGTCTCCGTGGTGATGCCCGGTGCGGTGGCGACCCATATCTCGGAGCACTCCGGGGTGGAGATGGAGCGCGATGAGGAGGAAGCATCTTATCAGGCCCTGGCTGCGGATAAGGCAGCGGAGATCATTCTTGAGGGGATGGAAGACGAGGAAGTGCACATTCTGGTGGGTTCGGACGCGCGGTTGATGAGTCTGGCGAATCGGCTGGCGCCGGAGCGCTCGATTCGCCTGATTCAGAAAAAAATGAAGGATCTGCTCGGCGATTGAGGGCCTAAACTCCGCGCCGGGGAGCACTCGCCGCGAGGAGTGCTCCCTGGTGAGTATGGCTGGAGGGCGACGTCGGTGATGTTCGGCGCGGGGGTGGCGAGTGAGTCTGGGGGAGATGGCAGGGTTCAGGTCTCGGTGGGGATGCCTCGAAGGACCATCCCGATGGTCTTGCCGCTGTCGTCGGTGGCCTGCTTGATGTCCCAGGTGTATCCGGTGCGGGGCGCGTCTTCGGTCATGCTTTGAAGCTCGTCGAAGGAGTACATGCGCATCATGGATGCCTGGCCATCCCAGGCGTAGAAGAGAGGGATGAGCGGGATCAGGAAGGTGAGCACGATCTGGCTCATCGGCAGGGGGCGTACCTTGAGGGTGCTGAGCATGCCCAGGAGCATGGTGAGCAGCAGCGATATCGGGAGCAGGGGGATCCAGAGGGCCATCGGCAGTCGTTTATGGGAGAGCTCGTAGATGAGGAGGGGTTGCCGATGGGCGGCGGCGGAGTGGAGCAGGGCTTTGGCCTGCTCGGGGCGCAGGTGATGAAAGCTGTTGATCATGGTTTTGAGCCCCTGCGGTGCGTTCGATAGCTCGGTGGCGTCCAGTGGGGAGGGGCGGTACTGCAGCCAGGGGCGTTCGGGCGTTGTGAGGGCGTCGATGGCCTGTTGGTTGGGGTAGAGGTCGGTGAGGAGGAGGTCGACCTTCTGGCCCTGGTTCCGGAGTTCCTCGACGATCGAAGGCATGACGCCGCCGGCTCCGGAGCCCAGGTCGACGATGCGTTCTTCGTGTGTTTTGAGCAGTGCGCGTCGTACCTCGGCGGCGATGACGCGGTCGGCGCCCATGACTCCGACAAAAGCCACGAGTGTGCGTGTCATGGCATCCCGTAGGAAGGAGGGGAACCAGGGGAGGTCTTCGAATTCCACGACATGGTAGCGCTTCATGGGGGCTCCGGAGGTTCGGGCCGAGGAGAGGATGGCCAGATATGCGGTAGGAGTAAGGCTAAGGCGAAGGATAAGGGGGCCGGGACGAAAGCTAAACGCGGTCGATTGCCACAGGTGAGCGCCGGGAAGGGAGGGCGGTGGACGAGGGGAGTTGAGGCGCGGCGAGGAATCACGAGGCGCGGTGGGCGTTCCAAGAGCGTCAGAGTCGCCGGAGGTGGGGGGCGTGGGGGCACTGGCGCGAGCGTGCGAATCGTGGGAAGGATGAGGTCGTTGTCCGGTATGGGTTTTCGGATGATCCAGAAGAGCGGCCGGGCTCAGCGAGGTGAGGATGAAACATGTCGAGATTGAAGCGTTCTTAGACGGTAAGAAACGGGGGCAGATCGTCTTTGATGTACGCACCCCGGCGGAGTTTGCGAAGGGGCATATTCCGGGCGCCAAGAACCTGCCTCTCTTTCTGGATGAGGAGCGGGTGGTGGTGGGGACGCTTTATAAGCAGGAGGGACGTCATCGCGCGATTCTGGAGGGGCTGGACTACGTTGGGCCACGGATGCGCGAGCTGATTGAGACGGTGCAACGTGAGGTAGGGCCGCCGGGGAGCTCGGTGATGGTGCACTGCTGGCGGGGAGGGATGCGCAGCGCCAGCGTGGCCTGGTTGCTGGAGATGTATGGTTTTGAGGTGAGCGTTTTGACGGGGGGGTATAAGAGTTTTCGAAGGTGGGTGGTCGGGGGGCTGGAAGATCCGCCGCCAATGCGCGTGGTGGGTGGGGCAACGGGCGTGGGGAAGACGGAGATCTTGTGGGAGCTGGAGCGCCTGGGAGAGTCGGTGCTCGATTTGGAGGGACTGGCGAACCACCGGGGGTCGGCGTTCGGCGGACTCTTGTTAGAGGAGCAGCCCACACAGGAGCATTTTGAGAATCTGCTGGGCGTGGCGTTGGCCCGGGCGCGTGGGATGGCCGGGCCTGTATGGATCGAAGACGAGAGTCGGATGATCGGCCATCGTCACCTCTCCAATGCCGTGATGGCGTCCATTCATGGCTCACCTACGTATGTGGTCGCGGCCCCCGAGGAGGCGCGGCTGGACCGGCTGGTGGAGGTGTATGGGGAGGCCGCCAGAGAGCAGCTCGTTGCGTCTTTTGAGCGGATACGCAAGAGCCTGGGGGGATTGCGAACGCAGCAGGCGATCGAGGCTGTGCAGGCAGGCGACCTGCGTCGGGCGGCGGCGTTGGCGTTGCAATACTACGATAAAGCGTATGCCCGCGGCATCGGGCGGCGAGCCCCCGAGACGGTGGTGTATCTGGACGAAGAAGGCGACCCGAAGGCCGTCGCGCGAGGATTGATCGCGCGTTGCGGCAAGGACGATGCACGCGACGTGCAAGGAGAAGACGTATGAGCGAACCTCAACACCCCCTGGCCCCCATCCGCCTCACGCAGTACAGCCATGGAGCGGGCTGCGGTTGCAAGCTTTCGCCGGCGGTGCTGGACCGCATTCTGGCGAACCGGGTGACGACTCCGGATGCGATGTCGAAGCTGTTGGTCGGCAATAGTTCGCGCGATGATGCGGGGGCGCTGGACCTGGGCGATGGTCGGGTGCTCTTGAGCACGACAGATTTCTTCATGCCCATTGTGGACGATCCCTTTGAGTTCGGGCGGATCGCCTCGGCGAATGCGATCAGCGATATCTATGCGATGGGTGGCGACCCGGTGATGGCGATCGCAATCCTGGGCTGGCCGATTAACGTGTTACCGGCGGAGGTGGCCGGAGAGGTGATGGAAGGTGCGCGGTCGATCTGCGCGGAGGCGGGGGTGGCGTTGGCGGGAGGTCATAGCATTGACAGCCCGGAGCCTATTTTTGGGTTGGCAGTCAACGGGCTGGTCGCGCTGGAGCATCTTAAACAGAACGATGCAGCGAAGGCCGGCGACCGGCTCTTTCTGACCAAAGCTGTCGGGGTGGGCATCCTCTCCACGGCGGAGAAGAAGGGGGTGCTGCGCGAGGAGGATCGGGGACGAGCGGCAAGCTCGATGATGCGGCTGAATCGCATCGGGGCCACGCTGTCCAAGATCGAGGGGGTGCACGCGATGACCGATGTGACCGGGTTCGGGTTGCTGGGGCACCTCTCCGAGATGTGTGTGGGCTCGCAGCTCAATGCCGTTGTGGATTTTCCGGCGGTGCAAGAGCTCAGTGACCTTGCGCATTACCTGGAGATCGGGGCGGTTCCCGGGGGCACCGGCCGCAACTGGGAGAGCTACGGGCATCATGTGGTTGAGCCGCCGGAGCATGTCCGACAAATCCTCTGCGATCCCCAGACCAGCGGCGGGTTGTTGGTGGCGGTGGCGCCGGAGTCGGTCGAGGCGGTGCAAGCTGCGTTGCGAGAGGCCGGGCTCGACGCGCACGCGGAGCCCGTGGGTGAGCTCTTCGTGCGGGAAGGGGAGGGGCCGCATATCGAGGTGCGGAGTTAACGCCGTGGGAGCCCCCCGGAGTGGCTTGTTTGTCAGGGGGGGGGACGCGGCCTGAAGCCTCGTGCGGGGGGAGCCTTAAGGCTCGAGAGAGGGGGGGGCGCAGGTGACCTGTTGTGTGTCGGGCGACATTGGCGCCTGTTAAAAGGGGGCGTTCTGCCGAGGTAAGGTCGGGGTGATGGGATCGCCCGGGGAGAAGGCGCCGCCGAGGAGGATCTCAGCGTTGAGGCCGCCGCGGTGTACGAAGGCTTTGATGGCGCCGGGCTCAGCGCAGAGGCGTTCCAGGTGCCGACAGGGCTCGCAGAGCTCGACGCCCCGCAGCCGGAGCGGGCCCAAGAGAAACTCCTGGCCGACGAGATCGTTGAGGGGTACGCCGACGACCACCACCTGACGGCGGTGGCGGCCGTGACGAAGATCGATGCCGTGGTTTTGGGCGACGTCGTCGAGGGCTTCGCGGGTGATGAGGGTGAGCTGGCGAGCCGGGTCTCGGGTGAATGCGTCCGAGAAGTAGCGATCGCCCCGAATCCCCCTTCCGGCGACGGCCTCGGCCCTTGTCACCGGGAGGGGGGGAGCGCCGTGCTCTTTGCTCAGCCAGATCGATTGTACGTGGCCTTTCCAGCGCTCGTGCACGTCGGGGCTCCAGGGGCAGCGGCGGCGCCCGGTGGGATCAGTCTTCGGAGAGCGACGAGGCATCTTGAGGGATGCGTTCAAAGTCGCTGGCGTCGTGGCGCTCGGGCAGTTGCGTGGAGGGATCGCCCCAGCTCTTGTTGACCATGACGCCACGCTGTACCGCCGGTCGTTCGGCGACGGCGTTGGCCCAACGGCGTACGTGGGTGTAGCTCTCTACGTTCAAAAATTCAGCGGCATTGTAGAGGTTGCCGCGGACCAGTTCACCGTACCAGGGCCAGACCGCGATGTCGGCGATCGTGTAGTCGTCGCCAGCGAGGTAGGGCGACTCGGCCAGGCGACGATCAAGGACGTCGAGTTGACGCTTGGCCTCCATGGTAAAGCGGTCGATAGGGTACTGCATCTTGGTGGGCGCGTAGGCGTAGAAGTGTCCGAAGCCGCCGCCCAGGTAGGGCGCTGAGCCCATTTGCCAGAAGAGCCACGAGAGACATTCGGCGCGTGCAGCCGGGGCAGCGGGTAAGAGTTTGCCGAACTTCTCAGCGAGGTAGAGGAGGATCGCGCCGGATTCAAAGATGCGTGTAGGCGGGGAGGTGGAGTGGTCGCGCAGCGCGGGAATCTTGGAGTTCGGGTTCACCTCCACAAAGCCCGAGGAGAACTGGTCGCCCTCTAAGATGTTGATGAGGTAGGCGTCGTATTCGGCGGCTTCGACTCCCAGGGCCAGGAGCTCTTCGAGCATGATGGTGACTTTCTGCCCGTTGGGCGTGGCCAGCGAGTAGAGCTGGAAGGGGTGTTTACCCACGGGAAGTTCCCGGTCATGGGTGGGGCCGGCTACCGGTCGGTTGGTACTGGCGAACTGGCCGCCGTTTTCCTGGTCCCAGGTCCAGACTTTCGGGGGGGTATACGTCTCGTCACTGCTCATGATGCTCCTGTTCGGCCTGTCGTCTTGGTCAGTATGGCCCGGTCGGGCTCGGGCCAGTTTAAAAGGGGGTGATTCCAACCGGTACTATCACGCGAGTCGATGGGTATATTCCCCCGGAGGGAGAAGTTTGCACGCGGGATGTGGCGGGGCTTTGGGGGGCTGAAGGCAGGTCTTCGGCCCCGGCGGTGTTCGCGTGTGTCTGTGCCAGGGGAGAGGCAGGGGGCGAGGGCCAGGAGTGACGTGGCGAGGCACACGCTGAACGGCGGTAAGGAGGGAGTGTTGGATGCAAGGTCGTCGCGGTGCTTGTGGGAGGGAGCAGTTTAGGGGATGGAAGGGCGTACAAACGAGGGCCTTAACCGGATTGAGGCTCGGGAATGAACCTGCTCGTATGCTCAACTCAGGAGAGTTCGATGAACTTTGTGTACTGCGGCGTTTCTCTGGATGGTTTTATGGCGGGTCCGGAGGATGATCTGAGTTTTTTAGAGGCGGCGGGGGATACCGACCGTCGGGAGGGGCGGAGCGTGAGCTATGAGGACATTCTGGCTCGCACGGGCGCTCTACTCATCGGGCGGCGCACCTATGATGTGGTGCGCGGGTTTGGTGGGGAGTGGCCCTATGCAGGTACGCCGGTGGTGGTGGCGACGACGCGTCCTCTCGAACCTCCGTCTTCTGAGGTGGTGTCGGCGTCGGGCTCGATTGAGGAGCTTCTCGAAGAGGCAGCGTCCGTGGCCGGAGAAGGGGATGTGTATGTCGATGGCGGGTCGATCATTACTCAGGCGTTGGGCGCCGGGCTGATCGATGAGCTAATTCTGACGGTGGTGCCGGTGTTCCTGGGGAAGGGAGTGGCGCTCTATCAGGGGGAGGATTATGCGCACTTTGATGTCGAGGTGCTGGGGGGGATGGGGGAGGCTACGCAGCTTCGGCTGACGCCCCGTCGCTGAGCGGGGAAGGGAGGACACATGAGGTGCGCGCTGCACATCGTCTGAGACGTTGCCATGTTCTCTGGGGAGGGGGCATGGCCACAGGCGGAACATGGCCGGAGATGTGAACGTCATCGTATGAGGCCAGAGATGGGGGAATCGGAAGACGAACGACAGGCTCACTACCATGCTGGCAGCCTCAGTCTGACAGCGACGGTGGCGCTGGGGACCGGGGTGATGATCGGCGCGGGGATTTTTGCGCTGACCGGTCAGATCGCGGAGCTGGCCGGCGGGCTCTTTCCTGTGGCCTTTGTGCTGGGAGCGATTGTCAGCGGGGTTAGCGCCTACAGTTACATCAAGGTTGCCAGCGCCTATCCGTCGGCGGGAGGCATCGCGATGATCCTGCAGAAGGCCTATGGTCGCTCGATGACGACGGCTTCGGCGGCGTTACTGATGGCGTTCTCCATGATCATCAACGAGAGCCTGGTGGCGCGTACCTTTGCGACCTACACCATGCAGCTGTTCCCAGGGGGGAACAACGAGGTGTGGGTGCCGGTCCTGGCCGTGGGGCTGATCGTGGTGGCGTTTGTGATCAACCTGGCCGGGAACGCGATCATTGGCACGGCCTCCAACATTGCCGCGGTCCTGAAGATCGGGGGGCTTGTTGTCTTCGTGGCCATCGCCCTGGCGGCGAGTGGGCTGAGCTGGAAGATCAAGATGTGGCCACCGGCCGGAGACCCGGGTGTGGCCGGGTCTGCCGGTGCCATCGCGTTGGCGATCCTGGCGTTTAAGGGCTTTACGACGATTACCAACAGTGGGGATGAGGTCGTGAATCCGCAGCGCAATGTCGGGCGCGCGATCGTGATCTCGCTCGTGATTTGCCTGGTGCTCTATATGGGGGTGAGCGTGGCGGTCGCGTCGAGCATGAGCCTGGAGGAACTGGTTCAGGCGCGCGATTACGCTCTGGCGGAGGCTGCTCGCCCGGCCATTGGGGGGTATGGCAAGGTTTTCACCGTGGGACTGGCGATGGTGGCTACCGCGTCAGGGCTGCTGGCGAGTATTTTCGCGGTTTCTCGCATGCTGGCGATGCTCACGGATATGAAGCTGATCCCGCATCGCCACTTTGGGATGCCCGGAAACGTCCAGAAGCACACGTTGGTGTACACGGTGGTGTTGGCGGCGGTGATGGCGACGCTTTTTGATCTAACGCGCATCGCGTCGATCGGGGCGATCTTCTACCTGGTGATGGATATCACCATTCATGTGGGCGTGTTCCGGCATCTGCATCGCGATGTGGGCGCGAGTCGGGTGGTGGTTGGGGGGGCGATTGCGTTGGATGGCGCGGCGCTGGGGGCGTTTGTCTGGGTAAAGACGGTCAGTGATCCGCTTATTGTGGGGATCAGTCTGGGGGCGATCGTGCTGATCACGCTTCTGGAGCGAGTCTTTTTGTGGCGAGTGGATGCGGAGTCTGGAGAGGAGGGGCATGAAGGTGGGTGATGCTCGGGGATGTACAAGGGCAGTCTTTAGGAGTTTAGTTGTCATAATGTTTGTTATCTAGCCTTTTGCCGCCCGAGGCTTGGTTCCGCGCTGCCGATGCTTATGTGTGGTGTGTCAGCGGCTGGCGAGCCCGCTTGCCGGCCATCCGATGGCCTTTACCGCGAGATACACCCAAGGAGGCACCATGTATGACCGCGACTACGCGTTGACCACCCGGGTTGAGGGCACGCTGCAGGACGTCGATGCCAGAGTGCGAGAGGCGCTCAAAGCCCAGGGGTTCGGAGTTCTCACCGAGATCGACATCCAGGCGACGCTCAAGAAGAAACTCGACGTGGACCGGCGCCCCTACGTGATTCTGGGCGCGTGCAGCCCTCCGCTGGCCCACAAAGCACTGGAGGCGGAGCTTCCTATCGGCCTGCTTCTGCCCTGCAACGTCACCATCTTCGAGGGGGACGATGCTCAGATTTATGTGCAGGCCATTAACCCCGTAGTGATGTTTGAGATGATCGACAATCCGCAGGTCGCCGAGGTCGCTCAGGAGGTTGGCGAGCGTTTGCAGCGGGCGCTGGATGCCCTGTGATTTTGGCTCGCCAGGGGCTCTCCCTGAGGTCGGGGGCCGATGGAGGGGAGCGCCCTGTGTAAGCGCCCGAAGGCAGGGAGGCAGTGGGCCTTTCTGAGCACGGGCTGTGGTGCGCGCGGCGCGTAGCCTGTAGGGTGCGCGCCTGTCGTAGCGCAGCCCCATGCCCGTATGTAGTGCGGGCCCGTCTGTCGTGCGGGCCGGGGGAGGGCGTCGCTATCTCTTCTGTTCACCGAAATGCAGAGTGTCGAGGATGGTATGACTCAGTCGCTTACGTTCTACACCAACCCGATGTCGCGGGGGCGCATTGTACGCTGGATGCTTGAGGAACTCGGGCAGCCCTATGAGACCCGGATTCTCGAGTATGACACCACGATGAAGTCGCCCGAGTACCTGGCGATCAATCCGATGGGCAAGGTTCCCGCGCTGGTGCATGGGGACCAGGTGGTCACCGAGTGCGCGGCCATCTGTGCCTATCTGGCCGAGGCCTTTCCGGAGGCTGAGCTTGGCCCGCGGCCTGAGGAGCGGGCCAGTTATTATCGATGGCTCTTTTTTGCCGCGGGACCCATCGACTCGGCCGTGACGAACCGTGCCGTGGGCATTGAAGTGGCGCCCGAGAGCACCCGCCAGTTTGGCTACGGAAACTTCAAGTTGGCCATGGACACGCTGGCGTACGCGGTAAGCCAGCACGACTTTATTGCCGGCGATCGTTTTACGGCAGCCGACGTCTACGTAGGCAGTCAGGTCGGTTGGGGGCTTGAGTTCAAGAGCATGGAGGCTCGCCCCGAGTTTGAAGCCTACTGGAGTCGTCTTAAGGGCCGCGAGGCGTATCGGCGAGCGCTGGCGATCGATCTGGCGCTGTGCGAAGAGGCGTGAGCGCGCGTTGATGTGAGCGTTGTTTGCCGCCCAGCCTGACCGGATTCGGTCAGGCTTTTTTGCTTTCAGAGCCCCTCGTTATCTGTGCGCTCCATAGACGTGGGGGCGGCCGCGAGGGCAGCGCCAATCAGCGGGATTGGCCCTTAAAGAAGCGCTAGATCACCTCGCTGGCCCAGAAGTCTTCACGATGGGCCCCACCTTCGCGTTCCGCGATCGGGCTACAGTCGGCGTAGCGCGTCTCAAAGAGCTCGGCGTTACCGAAGACTCCGCGTTTTTCATCCATCGTGTGTCGGAGGCCCGTGGCACTCGCCCTTAACATGCCGACGTGCACGCGGCCGCAGGGGCCCCGACGTCAGCCCGACAGGCCTGAAGCGCCATGATGTCGGATCTTGTTGCAAGTGTGTTGCGTTTGTGTGATTTGTTTTGCAATTCGTTTGCATTTAAATCCGAAGGAGTACCTATGAAAGTGCATGACATCGCGGACAAACGCCTTCCCGTTACCCTTCTCTCGGGCTTTCTCGGCGCGGGGAAAACCACACTCCTGAACCACATCCTTCACAACCGTCAGGGCCTAAGGGTCGCAGTCATCGTCAACGATATGAGTGAGATCAACGTCGATGCTCAGCTTGTCGAGCGGGGAGGGGCGTCGCTCTCCAGGACCGAAGAGACGTTGGTCGAGCTTTCGAACGGGTGCATCTGCTGCACGCTGCGCGAAGACCTGCTTCTGGAGGTGCGGCGCCTGGCCGAGGAGGGACGCTTTGATTATCTGGTCATCGAGTCGACCGGGATTTCTGAACCGGTGCCGGTAGCGCAAACCTTTACCTTCAGCGATGAGGAGGGCACGAGCCTGCAGGACGTCGCTCGTCTGGACACCCTGGTCACGGTTGTGGATGCCGGTCGCTTCCTGCACGACTATCGCGCGGCCCGTTCACTCGAAGAGCATGGGGAATCGTTGGGCGAGGGGGATGAGCGCACGGTCACCGACCTGCTGGTTGAGCAGGTCGAGTTTGCCGATGTGATCGTGATCAACAAAGTTGATCGTCTCGGCGACGAGGAACTCGAGGAACTCTCGGCCGTCCTTAGGGCGCTGAACCCCGGGGCGCGTCAGCTGCGCGCGGAGCACGCCAGGATCCCGCTGGAGGAGGTCCTGAATACCGGCCGTTTTGATTTTGATGAGGCCTCCCGCTCGGCGGCCTGGGTGCGCGAGCTCAACGGAGAGCACACCCCGGAAACCGAAGCCTATGGCATCGGCAGCTTTGTCTACCGGGCGACGGCTCCCTTTAACGCCGAAAAAATCTGGGCCTACATGAACGACGCGTCAAACTGGAAGGGGATGCTCCGCTCCAAAGGCTTCTTCTGGGTGGCCTCCGACCATCGCGCCGTCTACGAATGGGCCCAGGCCGGCGGCGTGAGCGATGTGAGACCCGTGGGGCTGTGGTGGGCGTCGATTCCCGAGGAACATTGGGATTTTGCCCCCGAGGATCGCCCCGACGCGCAAGACGACTGGGACGAACGCTTCGGTGACCGGAGCCAGCAGCTCGTCTTCATCGGTCAGCATCTCGACGTGGCGAAGATTCGTGCCTCACTCGATGCCTGCTTGCTCGATGACGAGCTCCTTCGCCTGGGAAGCCGGCACTGGATGGACCTCCCTCATCCCTTGCCCCGTTCAATGCCAGCTGGCGACTAATGCATCAGGCCGCGAGCGCGCGGCTTGACTTCCCCGGCCGGGCTGCTGAATCTTGCCGCGCTTGAGTTCCGGAATGTTCACGACTCTGTGAACCACAATGTTCACCTTCTGAGTGAAGCCTGGTTATGACCACCACCTCCTGGGCGACGAAGCCCCTGGCCGGCTGGGGGCGCTACCCCGTGATCGATGCGACGTGTGCGCGGCCCGAGTCCCAACCTCAAACCTTGCACGCCTTTGACGAGCGCCACGGTGACGCGGTGCTCGCCCATGGCTTCGGCCGCAGCTACGGCGACGCCTCCCTCCTGAGTCAGGGACGAATACTCCTGACCACTCGCCTCGACAAAATGCTGGCGTTTGACGAGGTGACGGGGCTGCTGCGCTGTGAAAGTGGCGTGACCATCGGCGAACTCATTGATGTCTTTTTGCCTCGGGGCTGGTTTGTGCCGGTGGTCCCGGGGACGCAATTTGTAAGCGTGGGCGGGGCCATCGGTTGCAACATCCACGGCAAAAACCACGGTCACGCCGGCTGCTTCGGCGATCATGTCCGGCGAATCGACATGTTGACCGCTTCCGGTGAGATGGTGAGCTGTGGCCCCGACGAGCACCCGGACCTTTTCTGGGCAACGGTGGGCGGGATGGGGTTGACCGGCGTGATCTTGAGCGTTGAGTTGCAACTCTACCCGGTGGAGAGCGCGGCGATCGAGATGGAGTCGATTCGCTTCAACAATCTCGATGAGTTCTTCGCCATCAGCGCCGAAAGCTCCGACTACTTTCATACCGTGTCGTGGATCGACTGCGTGAAGGGCGGCGAACAGATGGGTCGCGGCATTTTTATGCGCGGTCGTCACGCGTCGGCGGACGCGGCGGCAGAGCTGAGGGAAGGGCCGCTTCAGGCGCTTCTTGAGCGCGCTCAGCGACTCCTGGACGGACGGGCCTTTCAGTCCAATCAGCTGCTGAATCGGGCGACCATCCGCCTCTTCAACGAAGCGTACTACCATAAGCATCCTGCCGGTGAACTCCACTCGGTGGTGGGCTATCAGCCCTTCTTCTTCCCGCTGGATGCCGTGGAGAATTGGAACTACATCTACGGCGAGCGAGGTTTCTTGCAGTACCAGATGGTGGTGCCTGAGAGAGAGGCCGTGCGCGAGATTCTCAAGGTGATTTCCAAAAGCAAGATGGCCTCGTTCCTTGCGGTCATCAAAGAGTTTGGGGACCGTGATCACGGTGGGCTCTCCTTCCCCTGTGCGGGGACCACGCTCGCGCTGGATTTTCCGAACTTCGGAGCCCCCTTGCTCGCTATGATGGAGCGTCTCGACGATATCGTGGTCGAAGCCGGTGGCCGCATCTACCTCGGCAAGGACGCTCGCCTGAGCCGGGAGATGTTCCGTCGAATGTATCCAGGGTGGGAGGAGTGGAAGGCCGTGCGCGACCGCTGGGACCCGGATCGTGTGTTCCAGTCGGACCTGGGCCTGCGCCTGGGACTCGTTGATGCCACCGCAGCTTAAGGAGCCAACCATGAGCGTGATCATTTTAGGTGCGACCTCGCCAATCGCCCGTGCTGTCGCCGAGCGCTACGCCGAGGCAGGGTACGCGGTGGCCCTGGCGGCCCGTGACCAGGAAGAGGGCGCGCGCAGCGCGGCCGATTTGCGCATCCGCTACGGAGTTGAGACGCAGGCGTTTGCGTTTGATGCCTGCGACTTCGACAGCCACCCCGATCTCATCGCCCGCGTCGAAGACGCGCTGGGGCCGATCGACGTCGCGCTGGTCGCCTTCGGGTTTATGGGAGACCAGCATGACTCCCAGAGCGACTTCGCGAAGGCTCGCCGCGTCATTGATGTCAACTACACCGGGGCGGTCAGCGTGTGCGAGGCCCTTGCCGGGGTGATGCGCGCGCGCGGCGCCGGTAGCATTGTCGGGCTCTCGTCGGTGGCCGGCGATCGTGGCCGCGCGTCAAATTACTTCTACGGTAGCGCCAAGGGCGCGCTCACCCTCTATCTGCAGGGGTTGCGCAATCGTCTGGCCGGTGAGGGCGTTCATGTGATGACCGTGAAGCTCGGTTTCGTCGACACCCCCATGACCTTTGAGCTTGATACGGCCATCCCCATCGCCAGCCCCACCAAAGCCGGGGGGGCGATTTTTCAGGCGGAGCGGCAGAAGATCGAAACCTTCTACTATCCGCGCTTCTGGGGCGGAATCATGGGCGTGATCAAAGCCATCCCCGAAAAAGTCTTTAAACGTCTTTCGCTCTGAGGCCCCGGCTGATGTCGATGAACGAGTACGTGGTGCTGCTGCGAGGGATCAATGTGGGGGGCGTGCGTATCAAGATGGATGCGTTGCGCCAGACCCTGGAGCAGGCGGGCTTTGAGGAGGTGCGCACGCTGCTCGCCAGCGGAAACGTGCTCTTGAAAAGTTCCAGCGCAGAGAGCCGGGAGGTCAAAGACCAGGCAGAAGTCGCCCTTCGCCAGGCCTTCGGCTACGAAGCGTGGGTCGTGGTCACGGTGCCGGCTCTCCTGCGTCAGATCGTGGAGGCCTTCCCCTTTGACGAGCATCACGACCAGATGCAGCCCTACGTGATCTTTGCTTCGGAGCCGGACGCCCTCGATGAACTCGCGGCGCTGGCGCCCGAACTCAATGCGGACGAAGAACGCGTGGAGCCGGGGCCCGGCGTGCTCTATTGGGAGGTTGCGCGAGGCAAAAGCACCAGGTCGCTCCTCGCGAAGGCGTCGGCAAAAGCACGCTACGCCTCGGTGCTGACCACCCGCAACATGCGCACGCTTCGCAAGATACTGGCGAAGACGAGTGGATGAGTCGGGTGGGGCGGCGGCCTCGGGGCGGCCGCATTCCGATGCGGAAGCGTGATGGATGGGGGACGAGGGAACCCCGCAGAGGAGTGGCCCCTCGATGGCCGGCCTCAGGGCTCCGAAGGCGTCAGCGGTGCGAGCTCTACCTGCCGGGGAAAGCGTGAGCCCGTGAAGAGCGAGGCCGGAAAGCTGCGGGCGCTCTGATTGTAGACGGCGGCCGCTTCGTTGAAGCGCTGCGTGGCTACCCGGATTCGGTTCTCCGAACCCACCAACTCCGCACGCTTCTCCAGAGAGTCGGGCTGGTCAGCGTACTGCGCCACAATCGCGTCTTTGCGCGCCACCACGTTGGCCACCTCCGCCTGATGATGCTCGACCTCCCGGTAGTGCGCGTTGAGGTTCGCTGTAGAGGCCTGGTAGGCGATAAGTGTCATAAACGTCAGTATGCCCAGCAACGCCAGAGCGCCAAGCCCCAGCCGACGCCGTCGGCGCCGCGCCTCCCCGATGCGATACGCCTCTGCCTCGCGCCTGGCCTGCAACGCCTGGTGGGCGCGGCTGATGTAATCCGCCGGGATTCCGACCTCTTCGCCGACCTCGCGTAGCTCGTCGAGCGTAAGCTGATCCGAGCTCTTCGCACGCAGCTGCTCGGCGATACCGATGATGTCGTCGACGTCTTCGTAGGCAATGCGCCCGGGCTCATGAGGTGCGCTCATTCCACCTGCTCTCTGGATCTTCGAAACGTTGTACGCCCGCCGAACTCAGGTCTCGGTGAGCGTGATGACATAGGCCGTAAGCTTCGTGACGCGAAGCTCCGAGTCTCCCTCAAACTCGTAGAGATCGCAAAACGCAAAATGGTACTCCTCGCCGAGGGCCGAAAGCGTACGCATCGTGCCCGAAACCGTGCCCCGGCCATCGGTCACGTAGAGCGTGTCGACGTTCATCTCCAGGGTCGTGGAGCCTTCCATCTGACTCAAGGCCTCTTGGAATGCGGCTCGACCTTCAATCACCGTTTCGCCAACCATCTCCCAACGAATGTCCTCGCTGGTGTGGCTTACGAGAAAGTCCACGTCCGGCTCGATAAAGGCGTCGTTGTACGCGCGAAGAAAATCTTTGGCAGACATGCTCATGATAGGCTCCTGTACGGTGAGTAGTGCGTGTTAAGGGGGGGAAACCAGAGGGTTAAGAATCCTTCAAGGGACGGTAGAGGTCGGTGCGCCAGGTGGAGGGATCGGTGCTGGATTCCGGGCCGCTGATGTAGACCTCCCAGAGGCTCTCCTCCGGCGTATGACCCTCCTCCTTCACCCACCCGTCAAACTCGCCCCATGCAGGTCCCAGTCCTTCGTAGGGGCCGGTGTAGGTGGCGCGGGCGACCTGGGAGTGAGCCGGAAGTTCGCCGGCCTCTACCCGACCGGCCGGAGTGACCGGGGACGCCACCGTGACGCCGGCCTCGAAGTCGAAGACCTCCGGATCCATCCGCAGGTGATAGGCATACGCCGGCCCGCTGGAGATGACGCCCTGAGTTCGAAGCTGATCAAAGATCTCCTCAAGCGCCGGACCAAAGAGCTCCGGCATCATCTCGCGGGCGATCGTCATGCGTATCACCGCGGAAGGCTTCGCGCGGGTCGAGATGATTTCCTTTGCGTCAAGCATGGACTCCTCCTGGGTGATGACATCCACCGAGTGCCGGCGCTGCTGCGCCGACACCCCCTGGTCGAATCACAAGAAGGAATATCGACACCTTCGGAAAAATATGTGGGAGGACTGGAAGGGGAGCGCGCTGTCGGTGCGGTAGGCGTTTGGGCGACGGCGCTGCTCCATGCGGTCGAGGAGGACGCCACGACGCAAGGGGAGCGCGTGGCGTTAGAGCCCTGAACCCCTCGGACAGGCGCTGCGACGAGGACGTTTCCATCCCAAAACGTCATCGCAGGCGCTGCGCTCGCGTGATCCATCCCGAAAACTCGCCTTGCATCGGGTGTGATTGTGTTTTCGGCAGAAAAAACGCGTTTGTATCCGGTGTGATGGCGTACCTGACTCGGAAAGTCGTGTTCGCATCGGGCGCGCTCGCGTTTTTTTCGGGGAAATCGTGTTCGCATCGGGCGCGCTCGTGTTTTTTTCGGGGAAATCGTGTTCGCATCGGGTGCGCTCGTGTTTTTTTCGAGGAAATCGCGCTTACATCGGCGGATCACGCGATCTAGAAATCTAAAACGCATGTGCAGGCGTCGCAGACGGGTTTTTCGTGTGTAGAAGGCCTGTGCAGCAGGGGCTGGCAGGTATTTTGAATCCAAACCACGGGGGTGGGCATCGTGGAAAGGGGTGATGGGTGCAGGACGCGGGAAGACGGTGAGGTTGTCTGGGATTGTAGAGCCGCAGCGTCGACGATGGGCTGTGGACACAGGCCGCTGGTGAATCCCGTGCTCCGCATGTACGGTCGCCCCGACTTCAAACGGGAGGGGGCCCACGCGGCCCCCCGCATCCGGGTGCGTGTCTCAGCGGTCTCGACCTCAGGCCGGCGAGGCACGTCACCAACCTCTCTCTGAAGGAGCAACACCCATGAGCAACTCTCCCAAAGGTGCTACCACGCATGAGTGGGTGAAGGATTACTACGGCAAGCTGTTAAAGAGTTCTGAGGATCTGCAGACCAACGCCTGCTGTGCCGGTGGTGCGCCTCCGGCCTGGATTGCCAGCCGTCTTCAGAACATCCACCCGGAGGTAAGCGAGCGATTCTACGGGTGTGGGTATCCGATCCCCCACGGACTTGTGGGAGCAAGTGTGCTGGACCTGGGCTGCGGCAGCGGTCGTGACGTCTACGCCATTGCGCAGCTGGTGGGAGAGCAGGGCAAGGTGATCGGGCTGGACATGACCGAGGAGCAGCTTCAGGTCGCCCGCGACACGCAGGGCTGGCACGCGGAGCGCTCGGGCTACGCCGAGCCGAACACCGAGTTTGTGCAGGGGTACATTGAAGACCTGGCGGCGGCCGGCGTGGCCGACGGCTCGCTCGATGTGATCGTGTCGAACTGCGTGGTCAACCTGAGCCCGCGCAAAGACCTGGTCATGGCGGAGGCCTTCCGCGCGCTGAAGCCCGGTGGGGAGTTCTATTTTAGTGACGTCTTTGCCGATCGTCGTCTGCCCGAGGCCATCGCCAACGACCCGCTGCTGCATTCGGAGTGTCTGGGCGGGGCGCTTTACCAGGCGGACTTTGAGGCTCTGGCCCGCACCACCGGATTTGCGGACCCGCGCGTGGTTTCCAGCGGCCCGATCACCATCAATAACCCGGAGCTCCAGCACATGGTGGGCGCGGCCCGTTTTGTGTCGGTGACCTACCGTCTCTTCAAGCTCGCAGGGCTCGACGCCCAGTGTGAGGACTACGGTCAGGTGGCGACTTACCGCGGCGGCATCGAGGGGGCGGAGACGCTCTTCTGGCTCGACGACCATCACGCATTTGAAGTGGGCCGACCGGAGCGGGTGTGCGGCAACACCGCCTCGATGCTCCGTGAGACCCGTTTTGCGCCCTATTTCGATGTGGTGGGCGACACGACCGTGCACTTCGGGGCGTTTGCCTGCGGCCCGACGTTGGCTGCGGGACAGTACGCCGGGCGCCAGGCGCAGATCGCCGGCGGTATCCCCTCGACCATCACCGCGCCGGCGGCTGAGTCGAGTTGCTGCGGGCCGTCTTCGCCAGCAGGCTCCTCGTCGTCGAGTTGCTGCTGAGGCGCATGGGATACAACCTCCAACGTGGAGAGACAGGATGACACAGAGCTATTCGGACGCCATCGCGCTGCGACGAGATGACCAGGGCGTCTTTCACGGTCAGATTGATAAGAGCTGGTATCAGGGGCGCGGGGCTTTTGGTGGCGTCAGTGGCGCGGCGATGGTGCGCGCGATGGAGCGCACGCTGGAGCGCCCCGAGTACCCGCTGCGGGCGCTGGCGATCAACTTCTGCGCGCCGGTGACCGAGGCGCCGTTTGAGGTGCATGTCGAGGTGGTTCGCCAGGGATCGTCGGTGATCTGCGCGCAGTCCACGATCATGCAGGAGGGCCAGGCGCGCATGGTGGCCATCGGCACCTTTGCTCGCAAGCGCACCTCTGCCTCCGATTTTGAGATCGTGGCGATGCCCCAGGTGCCGCCGGCCGCCGAGGTTCCGAGTGCGCCGGAGAGTCCGCTCTTTCCAAAGTTTGCGCAGTACTATGAGTACAAGTTTTGCCACGGGGCCTTCCCCTACAGCGGCGATGAGGAGGCCGCTCTCGGCGGATGGTGCCGTTTGAAAGACGCCCCCGGTCCGCTGGACGCCGCTCAGCTGGTGGGGCTGTTGGATATGTGGCCCCCGGCGGTGATCACGCGCATGACGCAGCCTGCGCCGGCAGCCACGGTGTCGTGGCAGGTCGTGATCAACGAGCACCTGCCGCTGGAAGGCGCCCAGGCGGACGATTTCTATCTGGTCACTGCGCGTTCAGAGCGGGCCGTGGGGGGATTCTCCGAGGAGCGGGCCGCCGTCTACAGTGCCGACGGGCGTTGTCTGGGACAGGCGCTGCAACTCGTGGCGATTTTTGGCAGCTGAATGATGCAGCGACGTCTACGCACGAAGATCGCACCCGGTGGGGGCAGGGGGCTGTTGCTGGTGATGGTGGTGATGGTGGGGCTCATCGGTTGCAAGCGCCAGGCCCCCCCCGAAACCCGGCTCCGAGTCTCCGCCGCCTCGTCGCTCAGCGAAGTGTTTGACGAGCTCGCCGCAGCCTACGAACACGCCAATCCCGGCGTCGACGTCGTGCTGAACCTCGCCGGCAGCCAGGCCTTGCGGCTGCAGATCGAAGAGGGCGCCGAGGTGGACGTCTTTGCCAGCGCGAACCTGCATCATCTTGAAGCGCTGGTGGACCAATCACTGATGGCGCCCGCCCGGGTGTTTGCCACCAACGAACTCACCATCATTGTCGAGCGAGATAATCCGCTGGGGATCAAGGGCCTGGAGGACCTGGGAGGTGTGGAGCGTCTGGTGATCGGTGCGCCGGAGGTGCCGGTGGGCCGGTACACCGAACGCTTGCTGGCGAACGTCGCGCAGCGTGACCCAGAGCTGGCCCGGGAGCTGGAAGCCCGGGTGGTCTCCCGCGAATCCAACGTGCGGCAGGTTCGCGCCAAAGTGGAGTTGGGTGAGGCCGATGCGGCGATTGTGTACCGCACGGACGCCCGGAGCTCGGCGGCGCTTCATGAGGTGCCGATTCCCGAAGCGCTTCAGGTGCGCGCCGAGTACGGTGTGAGCCGTGCGCGTGACCTCAGTGAGACGCAACGCGAGCATGCGGAGCGCTTTCTGAAGCTGGTGCAAGATGAGGTGGGGCAGGAGTTGCTTCGCGCTCGGGGCTTTGGTCCGGGAGTGGCGCGATGAAGGCGCTGGTCAGCACCGGGCGCGGGGTCGCCACGGCGGCCGGGCTGGGGTTGTTGGCGGCGTTGCTCTTGCCGGTGGTGGCGCTGGTGGCCTCGTCGTCGCCCTCGGAGATCTGGGAGGGTATCTCCGACCCGAGCTTTACACCGGCGCTCTTCTTAAGCCTGCGTACCTCGCTGATAAGTCTGGTGCTGGTGGTGTTAGGCGGCTCGCCACTGGGGTGGTGGCTGGCCAGAACCGGCTCGCGTTGGGGGAAAGCGGTGGCGGTGTTGGTGGACTTGCCGCTGGTGTTGCCGCCGGCGGTGGTGGGGGTGGCGCTGCTGGCGGCCTTTGGCCGCCGCGGATTGCTGGGCCCGCTGCTGGAGAGCGTCGGCCTCGCGTTGCCTTTCTCGTCGCCGGCGGTGGTGGTGGCTCAGGTGGTGGTGGCCGCGCCCTTTTATGTGCAGGGAGCGGCCACGGCCTTCGGGGCCGTGAGTTCTGAGCAGCTCCTGGTGGCCCAGACGCTGGGGGCGTCGCGCATCCAGGCCATCTGGAGAGTGGCGGTGCCGGCCGCGTTACCGGGGCTCCTTGCCGGGGCATCGCTGGCCTGGGCCCGGGCGCTGGGGGAGTTTGGCGCCACACTTATCTTCGCTGGCAACCTCCCCGAGGTGACCCAGACCATGCCGCTGGCGATTTATGCGGCGCTGGAGCGCGACGTGCATCTGGCGATTACGTTCTCGTTGGCGCTAGGAGGCATCGCCGCGGTGCTGCTGGTCGCGCTGCGCGCGTTGCCGGGCTGGGTTCGTCGGGCAGGGGGACGCTGATGCTCCGAGTCGAGGTCGCGCACAGGCTCGGGGAGCTGGAGTTGGAGGTGGCATTGGAGGTCGGCAGGCGTCCCGTGGCGTTGATCGGCCCCAACGGCGCCGGCAAGAGTTCGTTGCTGAAACTTCTCTGTGGCGGGATGCGTGCGGACCGGGCCCGCATCGTTTGTGGCGATGAGGTCTGGCAGGAGAGTGCGGCGAAGATCTGGAGCGCACCGCATCTGCGTCGGGTGGGCTATGTGCCGCAGGGGCCAAGCCTCTTTCCGCATCTGAATGTGCTGGAAAACGTGGCCTTCGGGGCGCCTGGTACCGCGAAGGATGCCCGCAGACGAGCCGGCGTCTGGTTGGAGTGTTTTGAGGCGAGTGATTGGGCCGGTCGTCGCCCCCACGAGCTTTCGGGAGGGCAGGCGCAACGCGTGGTTTTGGCCCGTGCGCTCGCCAGTGAGCCCCGCGTCCTCCTCCTCGATGAGCCCCTCTCCGCGCTCGACGCCATCACTCGCCGGCGCCTGAGAAGGCGCCTGGCGGAGGTGCTTTCGGAGCACGCGATTCACACGGTGATGGTCACCCATGACTGGCGCGACGTTGAGGCGATGGGGGCCCAGGTTGTGGCGCTGGAAGGGGGGCGTGTCGTGCAGAGGGGCTCGCTTGAGGCGTTGCGCCAGGCGCCCCAGACGGCGTTTGTGGCCGAGTTTACCGGGGTTTAGGGCTCAGGTCTGGCGAGGGGAGGGGGCGTCGCCCGGAAGACCTTCGATCCAGACCTCGTGGGCAGATGAGGGCTCCCCGTTGATGAGCGCACGCAGGGTATGCAGGCCGGTGTACACCTTGCGGGTGGAGCGATGCGCAAAGGCGTGGCGCTTCTCGACCGGAGCGCGCTCGCCAGGGGAGAGGGTGAGGTCTTTCCAGCGAAAGGTCTTGGCGAAGGTGCGGCCTGTGCGTGTGGGGCCGGTGAGTTCGTAGTCGACGCGTACCGATATCGCGGTGTCGGTGGGGTTATGGAGAGCCAGGCTGAGGGTCAGATTTTCGCCAGCCTGGAGTTCGTCATGTGAGAGCGCGAAGGCTTCCACGTCGATACGACCGGGTTCGTATCCGAAGAGGCGCAGAACCCGGGGGTGACCGGCCTTGAGTAGCCCGCGGGAGGCGTGGCGTACCACCCAGCCCAGATCCGACTTGCGGGTGGGTAAGCCGGCTTCCTGGCCCCAGCGCTCCAGCGTGTGCAGGCCGGCATCCAGATCGTCTTTCACAATATCTTGAAGGTGGTTGGCCACCGAGCGCTGCACATAGCGCGCGGGGTCGTGTCGCAGCTGATCAAGCAGGGAGAGGCGTCGGTCTTGGGCGTCGCGCAGCCCCTGGACGGCGCGGGCCCAGGGGAGGCGAGTACGGGTTCCCTCGCTTACCCAACGGCGCACATGTTCGCTGGGGTGATGCACCAGGGCTTCGAGCCGGTCGAGGGAGTCCTGGAGGTCGGCTTGCAGGAAAGGCCGGATGGCGAACTCCGAGGAGAAGCGCCGGGTGAGTGCAATCATCGCTTCGAAGCTCGCGTCCACGTCATCGAGGCCGCTGCGGGCAATATGCTCACCGAAGGGCCAGAAGCGATAGCCGCGCTCGACCGTACCGCCCTCGATGTGGTCGAGCGTGGGAGGAAGCGCTGCGATCAGCGTCTGCATACGTTCGGAGGTGGGCCAGGGCATCGCAGCGAGCAGGGCATCGGCGATCTGGGTGACCCGCTCCATAAATTCCAGGGATTCCAGCCCGGCGGTGGCGTCTTGCTCAAAGGTGTGGGTGTCGAAGTCTTCGCGCACCTGGTGCAGCGAGGTGCTGAGTTCGAGGATGAGCGCGCGGTCGAACCAGTGCTTGAAGGCGCGAGGTTCGTCAGAGGTGTGGTCGGCGTTTGCCATGGTGGGTTCCGTGATCGGGAAGTGCGAAGGCGTCCGAACGCGAGGGGATGATGGTGGAAGGTGGCGCTGAACGCAAGGTCAGTGATTTTCTCGTCGGGTTTTGCGCCGCCGCGCAAAAAAATCGCCGCGCTGCAAGGGCAGCGCGGCGAGTGTTGAGGGCTCAGAAGGCTTTACTTAGCCATGGGGGGAGGGATCATTCGATGTAGCCCAGGATGTTGCCGGGAGCGACCGTCGCTTCGGTCCCCTCTGGCGCGACGCCGACCAGGCAGATGTTGCCCGCGATGTGCATGCCGCCCATCGGGCATCCGTAGCTGGCGGTGAAGTAGAGCTTTCCTTCCCATATAAAGGCTGAAGCGCCGGGGGGCGGCTGCGCGATAAGGCAGTTGGCGCCGTCGTACCAGCCGTCGGGACAGATGCCACCGGGAAGCGCGGTGGTATAGAGCTGGTCCTGGTGAATGAAGGGGCTTACACCTGGCGCCGGGGTGAGCACGTGGCAGTTGGCGCCATCGTAGGTGCCTACCGGGCAGATCGGCTGCCAGGGAGCAAACCAGCCGCGGCCGTTCGCTATCACGGTTGTGTTGGCAGGAACCGGCGTGACCTTGCAGTAGTCGGGTTCCGGGGTTGCGCTGATCTGCTGACCGTTGAGCATGTCGGCTGGTTGAGTGCAGCGCTCAAAGCAGATGTCGCTCGGGTTGAAGGTGAAGGTTGGATTCAGGAGGTTCAGGCGGGGTTCGAGGAAGAAGGGGTGCGTCTGGTGAACCGCTGCGAAGCGCTGGAAAAAGTCCAGCAGGCTGGTGCCCGGCGAGGTGGAGAAGTGGGAGGGGTAGCCTTTTCCGGGGTTCGCTTTGAAGGTCGAGAGCACGTCCCAGAAGTCGTAGTCCATCGTGCTCCAGTAACATGCGGGGTCAAGGTAGGTCGCGTGATTGGGGTAGGCGTAGGTATAGCTGGACTGGAAGTTACGGATGTTGAAGTGGTCTGCGGTCAGGAGCTTGAGCCCATGGGTGACGCCGTTGTCCTGGCGAATGACCTGGGAGGTCGAGAGGAGAGGAAGCTGGGCCGCGTCGATACAGGTGGGGTCGTTTCGAAGCCCGGCGAGGGAGCGGGGGTGACCGTAGTTGGATAGACATCCGCCGGAGTCAAAGATTGCGCCGCAGAGGGCTTCGTGGGCGAAGTACTCGGCGAAGCCTTCCAGGAAGGCTACATTGACATCCTCCTGGCAGTTGTGGGTGCTCCAGCCTTCGACCAGGCTGACTGGAAGGTTAGGCAGAGAGCCGCTGCGGTGCTTGTAGTGCCAGGCATGGGCAATTTCATGGACGGCGGTCTTAAATGTCCATTTGTTGGCGGAGACAAAGATGAAGTGAGAGGAGCTCACGGGAGAGGGCGGGGCGACGGCCACGCCGTTGAATAGGAAGGGGTAATTGAAGAACACTGGCCCGTTGAAGCCCAGCCAGCCGTCGTGGGTGCGGGCCTTGTGGTCGATGCGACGCATCGCGTCAAAAGATACCGTGCGGCGTCGGTGCTTCGAGTGACCAAGTCGGCCCGGCTGTCCCGGTGCAAAGGTCATGGTGCCCAGGGAATGGCCTGAGGAGCTATGCGAGAGCTTGCCGGTTTGCTTGATGATCGAGAAGCCCTGGCGAAAGACTCCGTCGACGCTGAAGAGGTTCCAGCTGAAGAAGTTCCCGTCTCGGAGGCGGTACTGAACCCGGGCATAGCGCTTCCATCCGGCGAAGGGCCCTCTGAATTTTTTACGAGTTGTGAAGCAGCCCTTGCTGTCGGTGCGCGCAGGCGCCCAGGGCATGAAGAAAACCCCGTCGAGGCTGGTGGAGATGCGCACGTCGATGTCGTGCAGGGGGATGTAGGAGTGGTTGGGGGTGAAGTGGGCCTCGTTCTGGAACTGGATGCAGCCCGAGTAGGTCCAGGTCTTGTCGCGGGTAAACAACCCGATGATGATCGGGATGATGAAAAACCCGAAGGAGTGAATGGAGGGGCCCGGCGCCTGGAGGGCGATCAGCGTTTCGGGGGAGAACCCCTCATCGGAGGCTTTAAGGCGAACACGACGGCGATCGATGCGCTCAAATTCCAGAGATTTCTGGGTGCCATCGGGGCGCACTTCCAGGACCCTGTCGGGTTGGACTTCTTCGTTGGTCCAACTGACGGTGACGCTGCGGTTCTCCTCATCGACCTCGTCGATATTGATAGCGCCAAACTTGCTTCGGGATTCCATGTAGCGTGTGATGAGCTGGGAGGGCTCGGCATCCTCGTTCAGGGCCGGGATCGCGTCGAAGTTGGACGTGATGCAGGGGCTGTGCGCTTTGAGCATGCAGGCCGCGTCGCCCGGCTCGCACTCCCGCTCGGCGCCTTCGCAGGTGAGGGGATCGTCGATCACCGCCAGGGCGAACACATCCGGGCCCAGCGCTTCGAGATCGGCGCCCTGAGAGCCCAGGAGCAGGATCCCGGCATGGGGAAGGTCGCTGGCGCTGATCTGAACCCTGGCCAGGCCACCGTCGACCTCTTCGTAGGTGTATCCGAGCTCTTGGAGGTCGCCGGCCGCATCGCGCATGGCGAGCGTGAACTCGGTGCCGGCGGTGATCATCAGATGGAGATCGGGGCTGTTGGTGTGGCGAATGTAGACGGGCTGGCGGTGGCCCGAGTAGTCGATGATCGGCCCCTGCGTGACCAGCTGCACGGGGCCCTGCACGCGGTAGAGCGCCTCAAGTGATGCATCGAGCGTGTGCGCGTCACCTTCTGCCGCGGCGCGGCTCAGGAGGTCGATGTCCCCGCGCTCGGAGAACTCGTCAGCGAGGGGACCGGGATTCGCCTCCATGGTCTGGCTGAGCTGGCTGGCCGGTGGGGAGGTGTCGTCTGTCTGACCGCAGGCCAGCACGGAGCAGGCCAGCAGGCCAGCCACCACAAGACGAGGGAAGTGTCTGAACGTCCAATGCATCTCAATGCTCCTTTCCGCATACGCGGCGACGGCGCCCGGTATGAGCGTCCGACAGGTGCATGAGGGCTCCGGGCAGGCGAGCGCAATCGACACGCCCCATTAGGGGGTGTGTAGGGCGAGCTTCTGCCTTGCGCGGAGACCATCTCCGCGGCGAACCGTCATGTGTACGTCATGCGGAAAGGGAACCAGATGAGAGCAGGTGCGGCAAGGAGGGTTTAGTTTGCTTTTTATGTTGAAGGGTTGGTTTGTGTGGCATGGGGCGACATGAGTTCACCTGGAAGTGGGTGTAACTCCTGGGCGCGCGGAGCGTTGACGACCAAGGCCAGGTACATGCCTGCCTGTCAAAAACACTCGCCGCGCTGCAAGCGCAGCGCGGCGAGTGTTGAGGGCTCAGAAGGCTTTACTTAGCCTTGGGGGGAGGGATCACTCGATGTAGCCCAGGATGTTGCCGGGAGCGACCATCGCCTCGGTCCCCGCTGGCGAGGCGCCAATCAGACAGATGTTGCTCCCGATGGATTCGCCCATCGGGCACTCGTAGAGGGCGGTGAAGTAGAGCATGCCTTCATAGATAAAGGCTGACATGCCGGGGGGCGGCTGTGCGATGAGGCAGTTGGCGCCGTCGTACCAGCCGTCGGGGCAGACGCCGCCGGGAAGCGCGGTGGTGTAGAGCTGGCCCAGGTAGATGAAGGGCTCGACTCCCGGCGCCGGAGTGAGCACGTGGCAGTTGGCGGTGTCGTAGTTGCCTACCGGGCAGGTGGGCACCTGGTGAGTGAACCAGGTGCGGCCGCTTGTCTGCACCGTCACGTTGGCGGGAGCCGGCGTAACCTTGCAGTAGCCGGGCTCCGGGGTTGCGTTGATCTGCTGACCGTTGACCATGGTGGCCGGTTGAGCACAGCGCTCAAAGCAGACGTCGCTCGGGTTGTTGGGGGAGTTCGGGTCCAGGAGGTGCACCCGGGGTTCCAGGAAGTAGGGGTGCGTCTGGTGAATTGCCGCGAAGCGATGGAAGAAGTGCAGCAGGTTGTTGCCCGGCGAGGTGGAGAAGTGCGCGGGGTAGCCCTTGCCGGGGTCAGCCTTGAAGGTCCAGAGCAGATCCCAAAAGTCGTAGTCCATCGTGCTCCAGTAACAAGCGGGGTCGAGGTACGTGGCGAAGTTGGGCTCGGCGTAGGTCATGGTGGACTGGAAGTCTCGGAGATTGAAGTGGTCTGCGGTGAGGAGCTTGAGCCCATGAGTGACGCCGTCGTCCTGGCGAATGACCCGGTGCATTGAGTTGAGCGGGGGCTGACCTTCAGCGGCACAGGTGGGGTCGTTTCGAAGCCCGGCGAGGGTGTTGGGGTGCGGGTGGCTTCCGGGGATGCACTGGCCAGAGTTGAAGATGGCGCCGCAGAGGGCTTCGTGGGCAAAGTACTCGGCGAAGCCTTCCAAAAAGGCCACGTTGTCGTCTTCCTGACAGTTGTGCGTGTCCCAGCCGTTGATCAGGCTGGAGGGAAGGTTGGGGAGAGCGCCGCTGCGATGTTTGTAGTGCCAGGCATGGGCAATTTCATGGATGGCGTCCCTGAACGACCACTCGTCGCCGGAGAGAAAGATCTGGTGAAGGGTGTTTACAGGAGAAGGTACCGCGAAACCGACACCGTTGAAGAGGAAGGGGTAGTTGAAGAGCACCGGCCCGTTGAAGCGCAGCCAGCTGTTCTGGGTGCTGGCTTTGTTGTCGATGCGGCGCATCGCGTCGAAGGCGACGGAGCGGCGTCGGTGCTCGGGGTTGCCGAGTGCGCCCGGCTGTCCCGGGGCAAAGGTCATGGTGCCCAGGGCATGGCCCGACGAGCTATGCGAGAGCTTTCCGGTTTGCCGGATGATCGAGAAACTCTGGCGGAAGAATGCGTCGAGGCTGAAGATGTTCCAGCTCAAGAAGTTCCCGTCGCGGAGGCGGTACTGGACCCGCGCGTAGCGCTTGTTGCCGGCAAAGAGTCCGCGAAAGGTTCTACGCGCGGAAAAGCAGCCCTTGCTGTTGGTGCGCACAGGCGACCAGGGCACGAAGAAAAATCCGTCGATGCTGGTGGAGATGCGTACGTCGATGTTGTGCAGGGGGACGTAGGAGTTGGTGGGGGTGAACTCGGCCTGGTTCTGGAACTGGAGGCAGCCCGAGTAGGTCCAGGTCTTGTCGGGGACGAACCACCCGAAGAAGGGGGCGATGACAATCCCAACGTCTTGAAGCGAGGAGCCGGGGCCCTGGAGGGCGATCAGCGTCTCGGGGGAGAACCCTTCGTCGGAGGCTTTAAGACGAATGCTCCGGCGATCGATGCGCTCGAACGCCAGGGGGGTTTGGGTGCCATCGGGGCGCACCTCCAGGACCTTGTCGGGCTGAGCATCTTCGTGAGCCCAGCTCAGGGTGACGCTGCCGCTCTCTTCGTCGACCGCGTCGATGGAGAGGGCGCCAAATTTGCTCTGGCGTTCCACGTAGCTGGTGATGAGCCGGGAGGGCTCGGCGTCTTCGTTCAGGGCGGGGATGGCGTCGAAGTTGGAGGTGATGCAGGAGCTATGCGTTTTGAGCATGCAGGTGACATCGCCCGGAGCGCACTCCCGCTCGGCGTTTTCGCAGGTGAGGGGATCGTCGATCACCGCCAGAGCGAAAACATCCTGTCCGAGGGCTTCGAGATCGGCGCCGCGGGAGCCCAGGAGCAGGATGCCGGCGTAAGGAAGATCGCCGGCGCTGATCTGAACCATGGCGAGGCCACCGTCGACCTCTTCGTAGGTGTACCCGACTTCCCGGAGGTTGCCGGCGGAGTCACGGATGGCGAGCTTGAACTCGGTGCCCGCTGCGATCATCACCTGCAGATCGGGGCTGTTGGCGTGGCGAATGTAGACCGGCTGGCGGTGGCCCGAGTAGTCGATGATCGGTCCCTGCGTGACCAGCTGCACCGGTCCCTGCACGCGGTAGAGCGCTTCGAGTGAGGCGTCGAGGGTGCGAGCATCGCCTTCTGCCGCGGCGCGGGCCAGAAGATCGAGGTCCCCACGGTCGGTGGGGGCGTCCGCGCCGGGCCCGGGCTGCGCTGCCATGCGCTGGTTGAGCTGCCCGGCCGGGGGTTGGGGGGAAGTGTCGTCGGCCTGACCGCAGGCCAACGCGCAGCAGGCCAGCAGGCCAGCCACCACAAGACGGGGGGAGTGTCTGAACGTCCAATGCATCTCAATGCTCCTTTCCGCAGACGCGGAGACGGCGCCCGGTATGGGCGTCCGGCAGGCGCATGAGGGCCCCGGGCAGGACGTCACGCTCGCCATGCCCCGGGAGGGTGGCGAGTAGACGACTGCCATACGCGGAGACCATCTCCGCGGCGGACCTTCATGTTTACGACATGCGGGAAGGGAAGCGGATGATGCGGCGCACTGCAAGAGGTGCTTGATTTGCTTTTAATACCGGTCGGTTAGTTAGTGCTGCCTTACGAGGGGTCACTCGAAAGGGTTAATTTTTGGCGTGATCGTTGAGATCGCTGAGGGGACCGCCGGGGCGGGCGGTGCGCAGTGCGTTGACGACCACGATCAGGTCGATGCCCTCCTGTGCCAGCGCGCCGGCGATGGGGGGGAGCAGGCCAAAGGCGGCGAAGACCATGCCGACCATGCTCATGCCGATGCCACCGACTGCGCTCTGGAGCGCGACCCGCCGCATGCGGGCCGAGACGTGGAGGAGCTCATCGAGGTGGGTTAGCGTGGGCTCCAGAAGCACGGCACCGGCGGCTTCGGAGGTGACCTCGTGGGCCTGGCCAAAGGCCACGCCCACCGTGGCGGCCGCCATCGCCGGGGCATCGTTGACGCCGTCGCCGACAAAGAGAACCTGCGCGCTTTCGATTTCGCGGCGCACAATGGCGACCTTGTCTTCCGGGGACTGGTCGCCCACGTAGTCTTCGATGCCCATGAGCTCGGCCAGGTATTTGACCTCGGCGGTGCGGTCGCCGCTGACGAGCAGGACTTTGCCAAAGCCGTGACGGGGCCCCAGATGCTGGATGAAGGGGCGGCCGTCGGAGCGCGGGGCATCGTGAAAGCGCAGGGTGGCCTGATAGCGGTCGTCGACCAGGATCACGCATTCGAGTCCCGAGCTCACCGGGGGGATTTTGGCGAGGTCGGGGTGCTCTACTTTGGCGAGTTTGGTGCGGCTGGTGACCTGAATCGTGCGGTCCTGGACCTCGCCGGTGAGGCCCTGGCCGGGAGGCTCGCTGACGGCGTTGGCCGGATGCATGGCCAGGTTGCGCTCCTTTGAGGCGCGGAGGATGGCCTGGGCCAGGGGATGCTTGGAGTACTGCTCCAGGGAGGCGGTGATCGCCAGGACCTCGTCTTCGGAGAGTTCGCCCCCGAGGATGGTTTCGGTGAGTTCGGGGCGGCCGATGGTCAGGGTGCCGGTCTTGTCGATGATCAGGGTGCGGCATTGGGCTGCCCGCTCCAGCACGCGTGGATCTTTGATGATGATGCCGCGTTTAGCCGCCAGGGAGATCGAGCCGATCAGCGCCACCGGGATACCGATCAGCAGGGGGCAGGGGGTGGCCACGATGACCACTGCCAGAAAGCGCACCGGATCGCCGCTGAGCGCCCAGGCGGCCAGCCCCAGCACCACGGCCAGAGGGGTGTAGTAGGCGCCGAGCTGGTCGGCCAGGCGGCGCAGGCGAGGGCGGCGCTGCTCAGACTCGCGCATCACCTTCATGATGCGCGAGTAGCGTGAGTCTTCGGGCAGGCGAGTGGCGCGGATGGTCAGGGCCTGCTCGCCATTGACCGCGCCGGAGATTACGGCGGCGCCGGGAGCTTTGGAGATCAGGTAGGGCTCCCCGGTCAGGTAGGACTCGTCCATGGAGCCGTGGCCCTCGATGACTTCGCCGTCTGCCGGGCAGGGCTCGTGGGGCATGACCACCAGGTGGTCGCCCACGCGGACCTGGTCGAGCTCAATCTCCTCGAGCTTGCCGTCGGTGACGCGGTTGGCCTTTCGGGGCATGCGCTCGGCCAGGGCGCTGAGCACCGACGAGGCCCGGCCGGCCGCGTAGCGCTCCAGGGCTTCGCCGCCGGAGAGCATCAGGACGACGATGGTGCCGGCCAGATACTCGCCAAGGAGCACGGAGGTGACGATGGAGATGCCTGCGAGCCAGTCCGCCCCGAAGTTGAGGTGCCGGAGTTCTTTGGCGAGTTCCCAGAGCAGCGGGATGCCCCCCAGGGTGAGTGCCACATAGAGAGGCCAGTTTTGCGCGTGCTCCAGGTGCAGCCCGAAGCGCAAGGCCAGGTGGATTGCGATGGCAATGATCGTCAGTGTGGCGATGACGCTCTCCTGGCTGAGCCAGGTGCGAGAATGGGTGGTTGTGCTCAAGGTCGGCTCCGACTACTCCAGTCCAGTCAACAATTAAGAGGGCCGCGGCGGTAGTAGCCACGGCTGCTCTACGTCCAATAGCGCGTTTGGCCGGCATGGCCAGCCTCGATCGGGTAAAGGCGCATGCCGGAGCGCGTTTTATCCCCGGAGGTTGCGATGAAGGTGCTTGGAATTCGTTTCTGCCAGGTCAGCGCGGAGGGTCGCGCTCAGGCAGAGTTTTTGCGAAAGCTCGGTCTGGCGGAGCGAGCGATGGAGCGTCCGGAGGGCGTGCCGCCTGAATCGTTCATGGGGGCGATCTTTCCGGCCGGGGAGAGCTGGGTGGAGATCTGGGAGGAGGGGGAGGGGATGGCAGCCGGCACCATGCTCCAGGTGGTGGTCGATGATGCCGATGCCTTCGCTGCGCATGCTCGCCAGCAGGGCCTGAGCCCGCAGGGGCCGATGGATCTGCATGGCGAGCGCATCTACTTTGCCAGCGCTCCGGGAGGGCTCCAGATCTCCTTTCAGTCGAAGCTGCCCGAAGGGGAGTAGGGCTTAAGGGGATTCGCTGCCCGGGGTCAGGCTGTAGATCTCGCGCACCTCGTCGAGCAGCGCTTCGAAGCCAATTTCCAGATCCTGCAGGTAGCCGCTGGAGAGGTCGTAGACCCAGCCGTGGACCAGAGGCGCGCCACGCTCCAGGTAGTTGCGCTGGACTTCGGCGGTCTTGATGACGTTGATGCACTGCTCGCGCACATTGAGCTCGACCAGACGACGGTAGCGCTGCTCCTGGTCGGCGATGGCGTCGAGTTCGGTTTTGTGGAGGCGGTAGACGTCGCGAATCTCGCGCAGCCATCCGTTGAGCACGCCCAGATCGCGGGGTTGCATGGCGGCCTGAACTCCGCCGCAGCCGTAGTGTCCGCAGACGACGATGTGGCGCACTTTGAGGTGGTCGACGGCGTAGTTGATGGTCGAGGCTACATTGAGATCGGTGTTCACCACCAGGTTGGCTACATTCCGGTGCACGAAGACCTCGCCGGGCTCCACTCCCATGATCGTGGAGGCGGGAACCCGGCTGTCGGCACACCCGATGAAGAGAAAGTCAGGGTTCTGCTCCCGGGCAAGCTTCTCAAAAAAGGTGGGGTCTTCGTGGTTGCGCTCTTCGACCCAGCGGCGGTTGAGTTCAAAAATGCGTCGGTAGCTTGCGTCGGGCATCGAGTACTCCAAAAAGGGTGGCGAGGTTAGCGAAGTGCGATCTGCCAGGAGACGCCAAAGGCGTCGTTGCACCAGCCAAAGCGCTCGCTGAAGGGATAGGTATCCAGGGGCATGAGCACCTGACCGCCCTCGCTCAACGCTGAGAAGATACGATCGACCTCCTGGCGGGAGTCGCAGTGCACAAAGAGCGAGAGCGATGGCGTGAACGAGAAGTCGTGGCGTACGCTGCTGTCCGTGAAGATCAGGACCTGTCCGGCGAGTCGAACCTGAGCCTGGATGATGTTGCCGGCATGCTCCGGGGTGTCTTCGCCGAAGCGCTCGACGTGCAAGAGTTCGGCGTCGTCAAAGGTACGGGTGTAGAGATCGATGGCGGCCTGGGCGTCGCCCTCGAACATCAGGGCGGGAGTCAGCGTGGTCGGCATGGTGCCTCCTGAGGAGAGATGAGAGTGAAGGGCCTGCTCAAGGATGGAGCCTTTTTACCCGGGAAGGAGAAAAGATGCAGCTTCGGAGCTACCATTGGGAGGATAAAGACGCACTTTTTGCGCTCTATGCGGGTGCGTTTGAGAGCGACGCGGAGGCGCGGTTGGTGGCTGCGTTTCATGAGCAGCCGGTGGAGCCCCTGGTGTCTCTGATCGCCGAAGACGGGGGAGACATTGTGGGACATATCGCGTTGACGCCGGTTCGGGTCGAAGGTTTGAAGGGGGAGCTGGCGATGGGGCTGGCGCCGATGGCGGTGGTTGAAGGGCGGCGAGGGGAGGGCATCGGGCTGGCATTGATCGAGGCGGGGTTGGTGGCGAGTCGGGAGCTCGGGGCGGTGGCCGTCGTGGTGCTCGGCCACCCGACCTACTACCCGAAGGCCGGGTTTCGTCCGGCGCAGCACTTCGGACTACGCTCGGAGTATGATGTGCCGCCCGAGGTGTTCATGGCGGTGGAGCTGGTGCCCGGAGCGCTGAGAGAGGCCGCCGGGCTGGTGCGCTACCACGCGCTCTTCGCGGATCTCTGAGGGGCCGCAAGTGTGAGGCTCCGTCAGGGGCGCATCACCACTTTGATGCATCCCTCCTCTTTGTCGTGGAGCATTTGATAGGCCTCGGGGCCCTCGACGAGGGGCAGGCGGTGGGTGATTACAAAGCCGGGGTCGATCTCTTCTTTTTCGATTCTGGCCAGCAGGGGCTTGAGGTAGCGCTGCACGTGGGTCGGCCCCATTTTCAGGGTGAGCCCCTTGCTGAAGGCGGCGCTCAGGGGGAGGTTCTCGGCGTCTTCGCCGGCGATGCCCGGGAGGACCAGGGTGCCGCCTTTGGCGCAGGCCAAGATTGCTTCGAGCAGGGCGTCGTGGGTGCGGCTTTCCATGCCCAGGGTCAGCCGGGCCCTTTCGAAGATGTTGGTTGAACCTTTGTGGTGTCCCTCCATGCCTGCGGCGTCGATGCAGACCTGGGGGCCGCGGCCGCCGGTCATCTCTTTGAGCGCGTCGACGATCGGATCGTCGGCGAAGTTGAGCACCTCGGCGCCGGCCTGATGGCGTGCCATGGCCAGGCGGTCGGGGACGTTATCGATGGCAAAGACCCGCTCGGCCCCCAGCATAAAGGCGCTCTTGATGGCAAAGAGGCCCACCGGACCGCAGCCCCAGATGGCCACGGTGCTTCCGGGCGCCATGTTGGCGACGTCGACGGCCTGATATCCGGTGGGGAAGAGGTCGGAGAGAAAGAGCACCTTCTCGTCGCTTAAGTGCTCGGGAACCTTGATCGGGCCCACGTCGGCAAAAGGCACCCGCACGTATTCGGCCTGACCACCGGCATAGCCGCCGAAGAGGTGGGAGTATCCGAAGATGCCGGCAGGGGAATGCCCGAAGACCCGTTCGGCCATCCAGGCGTTGGGGTTGGAGTTGTCGCAGAGGGCAAACGCGTCGTGCTGGCAGTGATGGCAGCGGCCACAGGCGATGGGGGCCGGCACGACCACTCGGTCGCCCACTTCCAGGTGCGCGACCTCGGGGCCGACCTCGACGACTTCCCCCATGAACTCGTGGCCGAGGATGTCGCCGGCCTCCATGGTGGGATTTTTTCCCTGGTAGAGGGCGAGGTCGGAGCCGCCGATGGCCGTGAGGCTGACCCGGATGATGGCGTCGTGAGGGTTAAGGATGCTCGGGTCGGGCACATCCTGGAAGCGAAGGTCGTGTTTTCCAAACCAGCAAAGGGCACGCATAGAACCTCCAGACTCAAGGTCGTGTCAGCAGGGTCGAGCAAGGCGTCGGGGTCAGCGGTTGGAGAGCTGCCAGATGCCTTCTTCGCGAGTGATGGTGCCGCCATAGGACTGCCCGCGGACGGTGGGGATTTCACCGGTCTCAACGAGTTGTTTAAAGGTTCGGAGTTCTTCTCTTAAGATTTGCTCAGGGATTGCTTTAAAGAAGTTCTCGATGCGCGCCCCGAATGCGCCCCCAGGAGGCTGGTAGATTAGACGTAAATGCACCTCGGTGAGCCCCTCGGGGGTGGTGCGGAAGGTGATCACACCCTGGTTGACCAGCTCCGAGCCTTCGACCGAGCGCCAGGCAAAGAATTCGCCCTGACGCTCCTCGGTGATTTCGGCGTTCCAGGCCAGTTCCATGTCGGGAGGAACCGCGGCGACCCAGCGCATGGTGGTGGGGCTGAGGTACTCCACGCGTTTGATGTGCCGGAGGTAGCGCGGCACGTTTTCGGGGTCTCGCCAGAAGGCAAAGACCTCGTCGGCGGGGCGGGCGACGGTGACGCTGGCCGAAATTTCCACTGGATCGGTGGCGGCGGTGTTGGCGATCAGGCGCTTTAATCCTTTCTCAAACCCGGGGGAGATCCCGCGGTAGATCAGGCCGGCGCCGACGCCGACCATCAGGAGCTGGCGGATGCCTCGGCGCTTCGCTACGGCGAAGACGGTCAGCGCGGAGCCGCTGAGGATCAGGGGCCAGTTCAGGAGATCGAGCCCCGGCTCCTGAGCGGGGGCCGGGGCCTGCGCGAGCGCGCGGTCTGCGCGGTGCTGCGGCCCGGGAAGATGCGACGTGGATTCCGAAGAGGTCTGCGACATGGCTGGCTTCCCTCCCAACAAAGGACATCGAGGCGCATCGCCATCGTGGGCGGCGCCGGCGAGTAGACGGTCCTATTGAAGGTAGAAGCCACAGGCCGAGGCCCAAACATTTTTGGGGGAGGGCTCAGCCCCAGGCGCCCAGTCGCTCGGCGATGGCGCGGCCGGCCAGGTGCCCGGTGGTCCAGGCGTTCTGAAAGTTGAAGCCCCCGGTGACGCCATCGACATCCAGGAGCTCGCCGGCCACAAAGGCCCCCGGGCAGCGGCGGCTTTCGAGGGTGCGCATGTCGACGGCGTCGGTGGGGACGCCGCCGGCGGTCACGAACTCGTCTTTGTGGGTGCTCTTGCCGCGCACGGCAAAGCGGGCGTCGGTGAGCTGCGCGATCAGGCGCTCACGGGGCTCGGTTTCGAGGGGGGCCCAGGTGCAGCCTTCATCAATGCCGGCGGCCTGAACCAGGCGCTGCCACAGGCGTTTGGGGATGGCTTCAAAGGGGCTGCGGGTATGCACCTGGCGCGTGCCGGCCTGTCGGCGGAGCTTTTCGAAGGTCGGTCGGGGATCGGCGCCGTGGAGCCAGTCGATGGCGAGCTCAAAGCGGTAGTCGAGCGCGTGGAGCTGGCGAGCCCCCCAGGCCGAGAGCTTGAGGATGGCCGGAGCGCTGAAGCCGCGATGGGTGATGAGGACCGGCCCCTCGTTGTGCAGGTCCTGGTCGATGACCCGCACCCGGACCGGGTCGACCGCCAGGCCCTGCAGCTCTCGGATGCGCCAGTCATCGACGTGAAAGGTAAAGAGGGAGGGCACCGGCTCGATTAAGTCGTGGCCGAGCTGTCTGGCGAGCTCCGCGCCGCCACCGGCGCGAGCCCCGCCGGTGGCCAGGAGCACATGACGGGCTCGCAGCGTCTGGTCGCCGCGCAGCGTGATTTCAAAGGCCGGCTCCTCGGCGTCACCACGGAGCGCTTCGACCGAACGTACCGCCGCCCGGGTGCGTACCTGGACCCCGGCCTCGTCGGCAGCCCGGCGCAGGGTGTCGATCACCGACTGGGAGTCGTCGCTGACCGGAAACATCCGCCCGTCGGCCTCGGTCTTTAGCTTGAGCCCCCGGGCGTTGAACCAGGCCACGGTTTCGCTTACGCCAAAGCGGTGCAGTGGGCCGATCAGGGCCTTGTTCCCCCGGGGGTAATGCGTGGCCATGCGCCTGGGCTCGAAGCAATGGTGGGTCACGTTGCAGCGTCCGCCCCCGGAGATGCGCACTTTGTCGAGGACCCGGGCCGACTTCTCCAGGATCAGCACCCGGGCCTCCAGGCCGCATTCGGTCAGGCGCTCGGCACAGGTAATGGCGCCGTAGAAGCCGGCCGCGCCGCCGCCGATGACGATCAGGTCGTAAGGGGTACTCATGCGTATGCTCAAGACTCGGGAGGAGGGGGCGCACCAGCGCGCTGCTGCGGCCTGATAGCCTTCACCGGGCGTCGGGGCAAGGGCGGCGTGATTCGGTGGCGGTGCGGCGCAGCTCAATGCCCAGCATCGTCCCGCCGACCACGGCGATGGGCATGGTCAGCAGGTTGACCACCGGGATCAGCAAGAGCAGGGCGGTTCCCACCCCGAAACCCGCGGCCAGGTCGAGTTGCCCGCGCACCCGGCCGATCTTCTCGGAGAGGCGAAGGCCCTGACGATCCAGGGCGGCGTCACTGTACTCAAAGGAGAGAAAGACCCCGCTGATCAGGGTGCCCAGCACCGTGTTGATCAGGCTGCCCACGCCGGGGATCAGGTGAAAGAGGAGCAGGGGGAGGATGCAGGCCAGGTAGGCGACCAGTGTAAGCAGGCTGATGCCGATGGATCGCAGGATGCCCACGATCAGGGCCTCGCCAGCGCGCGCGTTGGCGAGCTGGCCGCGGAGCTCTTGTTCGGTGATCACCGAGAGCTGGTCGTTGAAGGGGCTGGCCACCACGCCGGCGGCCATCAGGACCGTAAAGTAGGTAAGCACGACCGAGGCAGCGCCCACCAGGACCATCACCACGTACCACAGGGCCTTGATCCAGCCGGCTTCGGGCTGGGACCACAGCCAGCCCAACAGGTCCGGGGCGTTGAGCGCCAGAGCGGAGGCCACGACCAAAAAGAGCGCCAGATTGATCAGGGCCGGGATGATGGCCCAGGGCCACATCTGGCGGCGCGCGGCCAGAAAACGGGCCGCGCGCAGGGGCAGCTTCAGCCCCCCTAAAAAGCGGCGCCCGCGGGAGGCGTCTCGCAGCTTGTGGAGGTCGTCGAGGATGGTGTCAGGGGGCAGGGGGGCGGGCATTCATCTCTCCGGCGTGGAGTGCTCCCCCCGGGGTTTGGGGGGCGCGCGCGGTGCGCAACTTTCTGGTATGAGGGCCGGCTTGCACGTCTCACGTTCCGCTCACAAAAAACCGGAGTCACCATGCTCGGATTGCGAAGCGCCATCTACCCGGTCCAGGACATCGACAAAGCTCGCCAATGGTATCAGGCCCTCCTCGGCATTGAACCCTATTTTGCCGAGCCTTTTTACGTGGGGTTTGATGTGGGGGGCTTTGAGCTGGGGCTCTTGCCGGCCGGCGATGCCCAGCGCCCCGGCCCCCAGGGGGTAGAGGCGCTCTGGGGCGTGGAGGATATCGATCGGGCCTGGCAGCGCTTGCTCGACGCCGGCGCCCGTGCGCTGAGCGAGCCTTACGACACCGGGGAGGGCATCCGGGTGGCGAGCCTGGCCGATCCCGATGGCAATCGCCTGGGCATCATCGAAAACCCGCACTTTCGGGTGCCCCCGGTGGATTCGGTGGTGGTGATCGAGGGGCCGGCGACGCTGGCAGCTGAGGGGGATGCACTGGAGGCCATCGAGGTGGAGCGCATCATCTCGGCGCCCCGAGAACGGGTCTGGAGCGCCTGGACCCGCGCCCAGGAGCTGGGGAGCTGGTTTGGTCAGGATGCGCAAATGGAGCTGCGCATCGGCGGGCCCTTTGAGATCTATTTTCTCGACGCCGACCAGCCGGCGCGGGGCGGCGAGGGCTGTCGGGTCTTGAGCTACCTTCCCGAGCGCATGCTCAGCTTTACCTGGAACGCGCCCCCCGACCATCCGACGCGTCAGGCCCACACCTGGGTGGTGGTGACCTTCGAAACGATCAAGGCGGCCGAAGGGGTCACCCGGGTGCGCCTGGTCCACACCGGCTGGCCGGCTCCGAGCGATGAGGCCGGCTCGCCCAGCACCGAGGATTGGGCGAGTACCTACGCCTATTTTCAACGGGCCTGGCCGCAGGTGATGACCGCCCTGGAGCGCTACCTGGGCGGTCAGGTGCAGGCCTGAGCCCCCCCCCAGGAGGGGGGGCTGGCGAGCGCGCCTCAGTTCCAGCAGAGAAGGCCGACGCCGCTGCAGCAGCGCACGTCGTCGACCTGCTGGCAGGAACCGGTGGAACAACCCCCGCAGTTGATCTCGCGGGACTCGCCACAGTTGTCCACGACCGTGTCGTAGCTGCCACAGCGATAATTATTCGCCGCGCAGAGCTCCGCCTCGCTCTGGGGCTCGCAGAGGCATTGGTTCTCGGACGTGCACTCCTCGCCAGTGCCCGAGCAGCTACCGCACTCGACCTCGCGGAGCTGGTTGCAGGTGTCGATCACATTGAGCGTGCCGCACTGGGCACCTTCGGATTCACAGATCTCGGCATCGGTCGGGGGCTGGCAGGCCAGGCAGGTGTTGTTGACGGTGCAGACCTTGCCCTGGCCGGGGCAGCTGCCGCAGTCGATGTTGCGCGGCTCTCCGCAGTTGTCGGTGCGTGAGAGGATGCCGCACTCGGCCGACTCGGTGAAGCAGTAGGTCGTGTCGTCGATCGGGACGCAGACGCACTGGTGATCGAACGAGCAGTATTCGCGGGAGCCATTGCACTCCCCACAGGATTCGGTGCGGGAGTTGCCGCAGATGTCGTTGGCGGTGACCACGCCACACATGGCCCCCTGGTCGGCGCAGAACTCCGTGATGGAGCGAGGCTCGCAGGCGCACTGGTTGTCATCGGTGCAGCTCTCGTTGGGGCCGGTGCAGCCGCCACAGTCGAGAGCGCGCGTCTGGCCGCAGCGGTCGGTGACCGTCAGGGGGCCACAGGTCGCGCCGGCCGCATCGCAAAGCGCCTGGTCGCTCTCGGGCTCGCAGAGGCAGCTGAACTCCGCGGTGCACTCCTCGCCAGGGCCTGTGCAGCCGCCGCAGTTGATCTCCCGCTCCAGGCCACAGCCGTCGATAACCGTGTCGACGCCGCAGGCCATCGCGTTGTCTGCACAGAGCTCGCTGACCGTTTCGCCCGGGCAGGTGCAGCGCTGGTCGTCGCCGCAGACGTATCCCGACTCACAGCTTCCGCAGGTGACCGTGCGGCTCTCTCCGCAGTTGTCCTCGGCGATGACCTCACCACAGTCGGCGGCCTGGCGCGAGCAGAAGGCCTGGTCGCTCTCGGGCACGCAGACGCAGGAGCCCTCCTCGCAGATCTCGGACGCCTGGCAGCTGCCGCAGTTCAGGTCCCGGCTCTCCCCACAGCGGTCTTCGACCTGGAGCGGACCGCAGGCCAGGCTTGCCGCCTCGCAGAGCTCCAGGTCGCTCTCGGCCTGGCAGCCGGTGTCGGTGTCGGGGCCCGGATCAACGTCGGTATCCGCGTCGGGCTCCGGATCGACGTCGGCGTCGGGAAGGGGCGTGACGTCGGCGTCGGTGCCGGCGTCCAGGTCGACCCAGAAGCCATCGCGGCACTCCAGACCCGGTCGCACCTCGTCTTCGTCGTCGCAGCGCACGCCGGCAAAGCTCGCCGGTTCAAAGGAGCAGGCCGCGCTTAACCCGAGCAGGGTCAGCATCAGAGCCAGAGATAAGAAGGGGGGGCGCGTCGGGGGGAGGAGGTTCACTGCATACTCCGGGGGTAGAACTCGCGCCCGTGGCAGGAGGAGGGGCGCGATAAGACATCCAAGGTGTCTTAAGGCTAGCGCGCCCGGGCGTTGATGCCAACGCCGCTCCTCCTTACTGGTGCAGATTATTCGTCGCCGACCTTGCAGCCGGTGTCGTCGCAGCCGGCCTCGGGGGCCGCCGAGGGCGTCACCATGGTCAGCGGGGCGCTGGCGCGGGCCTGGTTCAGCGCGCCCAGGAAGGTGGCCGGAGGCTGGGCTCCGCTGACGCCGAGCTGACCGTTGAGCACGAAGAAAGGAACCCCGCGGATGCCCAGCTCGCGGGCGCGGGCCTGATCCTGGCGGACCGCCCGGGCGGTGGCCTCGTCGTTGAGCGCGGTCTGGGCCTCGTCGGGGGTCAGGCCGACCTCTTCGGCCAGCTCCACAAGCACGGCGGCGCGGCCCACGGCCCGGCCCTCGGTGAAGTAGGCGCGCATCAGGCGCTCCTTCATCGCGTCGTCCAGGCCCCGGGCCCGGGAGGCGTGAATGAGGCGGTGGGCGTTGAAGGTGTTGCCGCTCTGGGCCCCGGCGAAGTCAAACTCCAGCCCCTCGCCATGGGCCGCTGCCACGACCTGGGCCTCGGCCTGGCGAGCCTGGGCCAGGGACATGCCGTACTTGGCGGCCAGGTGCTCCACCAGCGGCTCTTCGCGGAGTTCGGGGGCCTGCGGGTCGAGCTCAAAACTCCGCCAGACGATCTCGATCGCCTCCTCGGGATGCGCGGCGCGAAACTCCTGGAGCGCACTCTCAAAGCGGCGCTTGCCGATGTAGCACCAGGGGCAGACGACGTCGGACCAGATCTCGATTTTCATGGTACATCCTGCACAGCAAGTGGGAGCCTTTTAGCGGTCCCAGTGTTTACGGCGGCGCCCCCTGCGGGTGCGCAGCTTCTTTTGTTGGCCGCGTTCGCGGCGAGCTTCCAGACGCTCCAGGCTCTCGGCGGCCTGCGCCTCGGTCTCCTGGAGCTCTTCGAGAAGGGTGAGGTAGCGATCCAGGCGCGCCCGGGTGAAGAGGCCCTGGTCCATGGCGAGGAGCACACCGCAGTCGGGCTCGTCGATGTGGGCGCAGTCGCGAAAATGGCAGTTCTGAGCGGCCTGGCTGATGCCCGGAAAGAGGCGCTCCAGGCCCGGGTGGGCATCCCACAGGCCAAACTCGCGCATGCCCGGGGTGTCGATCACCAGCACCCCGTCTGGGGAGCGCCAGAGCTCGCGGCGCGTGGTGGTGTGGCGCCCGCGGTCGTCGGTCTCCCGGACCGCTCCCGTGGCGAGTTTGTCGCTCTGGAGCAGGCGGTTCACGATCGTGGACTTGCCCACGCCTGAGGAGCCGACCAGCGCCACCGAGAGTCCCGGGCGCAGGTAGGGTTGGAGATCGGTAAGCCCCTCGGGCTCCAGCGCCCGGGTGAAGACCACCGGCACCTCGACGCCCAGATCGTCGATCAGAGCTTCGATGGCCCGGAGGTCGTGAACGCGATCCATCTTGTTGATGACGATCACCGGCGCCACCCCGGCGGCAAAGCTGCCGATGAGGTAGCGCTCCAGGCGTCGCAGGTTTAAGTCGTAGCCCACCGCCGTTACCACCAGCAGGTAGTCCAGGTTGCAGACCACCACCTGGGCTCGCCCCTGCCGTCCGGAGGCCTTGCGCTGCAGGCAGCTGCGCCGGGGAAGGACCCCGACGATGCCCGGGGTGCCCTCGCGCACGACGACGCCCACCCAGTCGCCGACGGCCGGCTGGGCCACCGAGTCGAGCTCGGTGCCCTCCAGGCGGGCCAGCACCGGGGCTTCGATCTCGTCGGCGTGATGGGCCACAAAGAAGCCGCCCCGTTCCACCGAGACCACGCGGGCCGGGAGGGCCTGGGGCTCGTTCAGGTCTTGGAAATCGGCTTCCAGCCAGCCGTTCCAGCCCAGCTCCACCAGCGGTGCGCGCTCGGCGGGCAGGGGCGGGGGCGTCGGAGCCGGGGTCGGTTCCTCGGAGGGGGCAGCGGTCGGGTCGTTCATAGATTCCCGGGGTGCGGGGTCATCGTCGGGGGCTCAACAGACACGCGGGCAGGACTATGCCCGGGTGTTGGGAGAGGTCAACGCCAGAGGCTTAAAACCCGCAGATGAGGCGGTTCAGGGGGCGCCAAAGAGGGCGCGGGCCTGGGTGTCGGCGCTCATAAAATCGATCAACGCCCGGATGCGCTGGGCCAGGTGGCGGCTGGCCGGCCAGAAGAGCGAGAACCTCCCGGTGGCGCTCTCCAGCTGCGGGATCACCCGCACCAGGCGACCGGCCTCCACGTGCTCGCGGGCAAAGAAGGAGGGCACCTCCCCGATGCCGGCCCCGGCGTTGAGGAGCTGGACCACCAGGCCGAAATCATTGACCAGCATGGTCGGCGCCGGGCCACGACCTTCGAGGAGGTCGCCCCCATGGCGTTGCATGGTCTGGTGGCCGACCATCCGGTGGTGGTGCAGCTCCTCGATGGTGGTGGGAGTGCCGGCCTCGGAGAGGTAATCGGGGCTGGCGTAGAGTCCGCGCACCACCCGGCTTAAGGGGCGGATCATCAGCCCGGTGTCGTCCGGCAGGTCGGGGCCGTGGGCACGAATCGCCGCGTCGAAGCCCTCTTCGACCAAATCGACGACGCGGTTGGTCAACTCGATGCGCAGCTCAATGTCGGGGAAGCGGCGCTCAAAGCGCACCATCAGTTCAGCGAAGCTCGACATCGCCCCGAAATCATGGGGTGCGGTCAGCCGGAGCACGCCGGTGGGCTCCATCGCGGTGTCGGCCAGGGTGCGCTCCACCTGGGCAAGCTCCCGCATCGGCGGGGCGCTGCGGGCGTAGAGCAGGCGGCCGTCGGCGCTGAGGGTGTTGCCCTGGTTGGAGCGGTGCACCAGCGTCACGCCCAGGGCCTCCTCCAGGCGCGCGATGCGCCGGCTGACCGTGGAGCGGGGCACGCCCAGCTCGTCGGCGGCCGCGCTCATCGTGTCGGTTTCAGCCACCACCACAAAGGTCTGTAAGTCGGTCAGGTTCATCGCGTCTCTCGGCCAGAAGGGCTCCTCATCCACGTGCTGGCGAGCTTGCAGAGCCCGGCGGCAGGCGTCAACCTTGCCGGGATCGGGGCCCGGGCTTTGCCCTTGCCAATGGTGGCCCCCGCTGCCTTGCCACGATGAGGAGTTTGATGATGTCGCCCCCCCTGGAGTCTGTGTTTGCTCGGGAGCTTGCCCGGGAGGTCGACCGCCGCCTGCGGGCGGTGGCCAACCCCGACGACGCCGCGCCCATGGCCGCCTACCTCAAGGGCATTCAGCCCTTTGTCGGCGTGAAGGCGCCGGCTCGCCGCGCGGCCACCCGGGATCTCTCCCGTCGTTTTCAGCCGGCCGATGCCCGGGAGCTGCGCCAGGCCCTGTGGGCTCTGTGGGAGCTCCCGTACCGGGAGGCGCGCTACACCGGCATCGAGTGGATCGAGGGGCTGCCGCGGGAGGCCCGGGGCCCGGAGCTTATCGACCTCTACGAGGCGATGATTCGCGAAGGCGCCTGGTGGGACGTGGTCGACGCGGTCTGTGCCCGGCTGGTGTCGCCGCTCTACCTGCGGGAGCGCCCGGCGCTCTACGCCACCGTGGAGCGCTGGGCCACCGACGAGGACCTCTGGGTGCGCCGCGCCGCGCTGCTCGCCCAGCTCAAGCATCGCGATGAGGCCGACGCCGAGCAGCTCTTTCGCTTCTGCGCTGAGATGGCCCCGGAGAAGGCGTTTTTTATCCGCAAGGCCATCGGCTGGGGGCTGCGCGAATACGCGTGCTACCGGCCCAGGCAGGTGCGTGATTTTTTGATCGCGCATCGCGAGCGCCTCAGTGGTCTCTCGGTACGGGAGGCCTCCAAACACCTGGAAAAGCTCGGCGCCCCCCTGCCGAAGGGCGGCGAGGGCTCCAGTTGAGGGGCCCAACGCCTGAGAGGGGGGGGGCGGGGCTTGAGTGGGTGATCTGCGGGTGCAGAACGCGGGGGCGAGGGAAGACGTGACGCGCCTGCGATTAAAAAAACCGCCTCGCGGCTGGCGAGGCGGTTTTTAGGGGTGTTACGGAGGGGACCGGTTTACATGGAGATGGAGCCCTTGCGGAAGTCGGTCTGGTTGATGTGGAGGTTGATCACGACCGGGCGGCCTTCGCTGGCGAGCTTTTTGGCCTTGTCGATGGCCCGGTTAATGTCGCTCTTGCGTTTTACCAGGATGCCCTCGGCGCCGTAGCCTTTGGCCACGGTGTGGTAGTCGTTGCGGTTGAGGACGGTGGCCACGTCGTCGCCCAGGATTTCGACCTGTTCGCGGGCGATCTGGGCCCAGGCGCCGTCGTTGCCGATCACGGCGATGGGGGCAAGTCCGTGGCGCACGCAGGTATCAAACTCGGCGAGGCTGTAGGCCGAGGAGCCGTCGCCCCAGATCAGCCAGACTTCGGCGTCTTTGCGGGCCAGGGCCGCGCCCAGCGCGAAGCCGCCGCCGACGCCCAGGGTGCCGAAGACGCCCGGGTCGAGCCAGGCCTGGGGGCTGCGCGGGCGCAGCACGTAGGCGCCGGTGGCCACAAAGTCGCCGCCATCAACGACCAGCACGCTCTTATCGTCGAGTTTGGCGTCCAGGCGCTCAAAGAAGTCGATGGGGTTGACCAGCCCGCCGGCGTCTTGCTCTCCCATGGCGTGGATCTCGGCGTCGCGGGCCTCCTCGCGCTGGCGCAGGTCGGCAAACCAGGCCGGGCGTTCGATGGCCGGTCCGAGGCGGTAGGAGAGCTCGCGCAAAAAGTCGCCCGGGTGGATGTTGAGGGCGACCTCCGGGCGGCGATTCTTGCGCAGGTCTTCGCGGGAGAGGTTCGCCGAGACCACGCGGGTCTTGGCGCCGAAGGCGCGGCCGTAGCCCATGCGGAAGTCGAAGGGGAAGCCGGCGATGATCGCCAGGTCGGCCCCCCGCAGCGCCCGGGAGCGCTTGTGGCGGAACTGCAGGTCGTTCTCGGCTCCCAGGAGTCCGCGGGCGCCTCCGCCCAGAAAGGTCGGGATGCCGAGTTTTTCGACGGCCCGGGCCAGGCTCTCGGCCTCTCCGGGGCTGTAGTTGACCAGGGCCTGGGAGCCGATGACGAGCACCGGGCGCTGGGCGTCGGTGAGCAGGTCGGCCACCTGGTCGATCTGCTTCTCCGGGTCGCTGAAGTCGGGCAGGGGCAGCGTGGTGTCGGTGAATTTGAGCGGGTTGTAGGGAGCGCTGAACTGGCGCAGGAGGTGCGCGCGCAGGTAGAGCTCCAGCGCTTTGGCGCTGACCCCGCTCATCTTGTCGAGGCCGCTCTCCTTGATGAACCACTCCTCGACGATGCTCTGCGGGTAGAGCAGGTCGACGGGGACCTCCAGAAAGACCGGTCCCGGGGTGCCACTGGTGGCCACGTGCAGGGCGTGATCGATGGCCGGGGCCAGCTCACTGACCATGGAGAGGGAGGCGGCCCACTTGGTGATGGGGCGCATCAGGCTGATCTGGTCGATGTCCTGGAGGGCGCCGCGGCCCTTGAGCACGGTGGCCGGGGCGCCGCCGATGATCAGCACCGGGGACTGGGCCATCTGGGCGTTTTTGACGGCGGTGACGGTGTTGGTGACGCCGGGGCCGGCGGTGACCGCGGCCACGCCGGGGACGCCGGTCATGCGGGCCATGGCGTCGGCGGCAAACACGGCCGAAACCTCGTCGCGAACGTCGATGACCTCGATGCCCTGTTCTTTGGCACCGGTGAAGATTGGCGAGATATGTCCGCCACAGAGGGTAAAGAGGTGGCTGACACCACGACGCGAGAGGCGCTCTGCGATCACGTCACCACCATGCGAATGCGACATAACACTCCTGAAAGGCATCATAAACAGACCAGTCTCAACGGGTTTGGGGCACTTTCAGCAGGTTTTGGCCCGGTTGTCCAGTGGGGTTGCCACGAAAGGGGGAGGAGAGCTGGCGGGGATCCGAAGTGCGGGCCGGGGCGCATTTTTTAAGGCGGAGGTCTTGTTACCCACACCGGGTGGTTTATGGTGACTGGCGAGTCTGTTAGTACGCGGTGTTTGTTTCCCGAATCAGTGATTCCTCACGAGAGCGAGTTTATGAGCGATCTGTTCAACCCCACCGAAGAACATAAAGTGCTGCGCGAGATGGTGCGCTCCTTTGCCGAGCGCGAAGTGGCCCCCCAGGCCGAGGCCCACGACCGGGAGGAGCGTTTCAACGTCGCGCTCTTCAAAAAACTCGGGGAGCTGGGCCTGCTGGGCGTGACGGCGCCGGAGCGTTTTGGGGGTTCGGGGATGGACGCCACGGCGGCGGCGATCGTGCACGAGGAGCTGGCGGCGGCCGACCCGGGGTTTTGCCTGGCGTACCTGGCGCACTCGATGCTTTTTGTGAACAACCTGGCGGTCAACGGCAACGATGAGCAGCGCGCGCGCCTGCTGCCCGGGGCCTGCTCCGGGGAGCTGATCGGGGGGATGTGCATGAGCGAGCCCAACGCCGGCACCGATGTGCTGGGCATGGGCACCGTGGCGCGCAAGGATGGCGAGGATTACATCCTTAACGGCCAGAAGATGTGGATTACCAACGGCGCGATCTCCGAGACGGATCTCGGCGACGTGTTCCTGGTATACGCCCGGGAAGAGGGCGGCGACCGGTCCATCTCGCTCTTTTTGGTCGAGAAGGGCATGGAGGGCTTCTCGCTGGGGCAGAAGCTCCACGGCAAGCTGGGGATGCGCGCCTCGACCACCGCGGAGCTGGTCTTTGAAGACGTGCGCGTGCCGGCCAAGAATCTGGTGGGCACCCCGGGCAGCGCGGTGCGTTCGATGATGCGCAACCTGGCCATTGAGCGGGTGACCCTGGCGGCGATGAGCGTGGGGATTGCCCGGCGTTCGGTGGAAATCATGAATCGCTACGCCAGCGAGCGGGTAGCCTTTGGCGAGCCGATCAACCGCTTCGGGCAGATTCAGCGCCATATCGCCGAGAGTTACGCCGAGTACATGGCCGGGCGCTGCTACCTGTACAAGGCCGCCGGTGACCTGGGGCTGGACGCGTTTGGCAGCCGGGCGGACTCCGACGGGGTGAAGCTCTACTGCTCGACGATGGGCAAGAACGTGGCCGACCGGGCCATTCAGGTGCTCGGCGGCTACGGCTACGTGGCCGAGTACGACGTGGAGCGCCTGTGGCGCGACGCCAAGCTCCTGGAGATCGGCGGCGGCACCAACGAGGCGCACCAGAAGAACATCACCCGCGACCTCTCCAAGGTGGAGCGCCTGCTCTGAGCTTGGAAGCGCGTGCGAAGCACGCGCGTTGAGGGCGGCTGGCGACCGCGGCCTCGTTTACGAGGCCGCGGTCGTGTTGTTTTGGGGAGAGGTTTCGGGGACCCGGGTCAGGGCCTCTTCCAGGGTGTGGACGCCGGCGCCTTCTTTCCAGGCGCGCTCGGAGAGGTGGCGCCGGAACTGGCGGGCGCCGGGCTGGCCGGCGAAGAGCTGCAGCATGTGCCCGCTGATGTGGGAGAGCTTGCCTCCCTGGCGCAGGTGCTCCTCGATGTAGGGGAACATCGCGCGGGCCACCTGGTGGCGGGTCAGCGGGGGGGCCGATTCGCCATAGAAGCGCTGATCTACTTCTGCGAACTGGTAGGGGTTGTCGTAGGCGGCGCGTCCGATCATCACCGCGTCGACGTGCTCCAGGTGCTCGGCGGCCTGATCCATGGTGAGGATGCCCCCGTTGATCTCGATGTCCAGATCGGGGCGTTCCTCTTTGAGGCGCCAGACCTCGGGGTAGCGCAGCGGGGGGACGTTGCGATTTTCTTTGGGGCTTAAGCCCTGGAGCCAGGCCTTGCGGGCGTGTACCGAGAAGCGTCGGCAGCCGGCGTCGGCCACGATGTCGACAAAACGGCGCATATGCGCGTAGTCGTCGAGCTCGTCGACGCCGATGCGGTGTTTGACGGTGACCTCAATGTCGACCGCCTGGCGCATGGCCTCGACGGCGCGGGCCACGGTCTCGGGGGATTTCATCAGGCAGGCGCCGAAGTTGCCGTTTTGCACCCGGTCGCTGGGGCAGCCCACGTTGAGGTTGACCTCGTCGTAGCCGTAGTCCTGCGCGATGCGGGCGCATTCGGCGAGTTGCTCCGGGTTGTCGCCGCCGAGCTGGAGGCTGACCGGGTGTTCGGCCGCATCGAAGCGCAGGTGTTGCTCCCGGTCGCCGAAGAGAATGGCGCCGGTGGTCACCATCTCGGTGTAGAGGAGGGTGCGCCGGCTGATCAGCCTCAAGAGGAAGCGGAAGTGGCGGTCGGTGCGCTTCATCATCGGCGCGATGCTGATGGGGTGTTTAAAACTCATAGTGTGCCTCGTCGCAGGTGGACCGGGCGCATTGTAGGCAAGGGCGTGGCGTTGACCAGCGTCACGCGCGACAAACTTACTTGACCGGAGATATTCGGTGCAGAACCTTCGAATTCCTACTCCCTGGGTGGGAGTTTATGAAGGCAATCCAAACTCAACGCAATCGAGGTCCCTATGACACTGCAACTCGGCGAAACCGCACCCAACTTTCAGGCATCGACGACCGAAGGCGACATCGACTTCCATCAGTGGGCGGGCAACTCCTGGGTGATCTTCTTTAGCCACCCGGCCGACTACACCCCGGTATGCACCACGGAGCTGGGGACGGTGGCCAAGTACGCTGACGAGTTCGCCAAACGCAACGTCAAAACCATCGCGCTCTCGGTGGATGACCTGGCCGACCACCACGGGTGGATCAAAGACATTGAGGAGACGCAGAACACCGAGGTGAACTTCCCGATCGTGGCCGATCCGGACAAAAAGGTGGCCAACCTCTACGGGATGATGCACCCGAAGGCCGATAGCACGCATACGGTGCGTTCGGTGTACATCATCGATCCGGACAAGAAGGTGCGCCTGACGATGACCTATCCCTCGGCGACCGGGCGCAACTTCAAGGAGCTGGTGCGGGTGATCGACGCGCTGCAGCTCACCGATAACTACAAGGTGGCCACGCCGGCCAACTGGAACGATGGCGACGATGTGATCATCGTGCCCTCGATCCAGGAAGACAGCGAGCTGGCTGAGCGCTTCCCGAAGGGGTACCGCGTGGTCAAGCCCTACCTGCGCATCACGCCGCAGCCCAATCGCGACTGAGCGCGTCAGCTGAGCGGGGTACGCGGCCTCGCCGGCCTGCTCGCCGACCCCGATGCTCTTTGTGGGCGCGTGTCCGATCGTGGAATCGAGGGCGCGCTTGCCGGGGAGCGTCGGGGTTTTTTCGTGCCGGGAGGTCGCCGGCGTGGGGGATCAGCGCGAGGGGGCGTCGGGCTTGACCAGGAGCGTGCTGGTCAAGAAGAGCGTGGCGATCCAGACGATTTGGGCCGCGAGGAGGTGCACCAGCTGCACCCAGCCGGGAGCCGAGAGCAGGATGTTGATCACGCCGACCATGGTCTGCGCGATCACCAGCTCCAGGAGCACGTTGGCCCAGAACACCGCCCGGGCCGAGGGTTCGCGAAGTTTGACCACCCAGCAGACCACCAGCAGGTAGGCGGCCGTTCCCACCGCGATCACCGGGTGGAAGATGCGCAGGCGCACCAGGAAGTGGTTGGCGGCCGAGAGGTCGCCGCGAACCCGGTCGAGGAGTCCGTCGCCCAGGGTGGGGTCGACCGGGAAGAGGGTATCTCCCAGCGCCGTGACTGCGCCGGACATGCTGGTGGCGATCAACGCCAGGAGCCCGGCCACCATCAACGTGCGGTAGACGCCGCCGTGGCGCCATTTGGGGAGGGCGCGCCCGGAGGAGAGCCAGGCGGTGAAGGCGGTGGCGCCGCTTAAGATCAGGGTGTTGACCAGGTGAATCGCGATCACCACGGCCCGGGCGACCGAGTCGTTGTCGGCCACGAGCTCCGCCAGCACCAGCCCCGCGCCGATGGCCCCCTCAAAGAGGATGAAGACGTAGGTGATGATGCTGGCCCAGAAGACCGGGTGGTTTTTGAAGAGCTTCCAGGCCCAGCCGATCAGCACCAGGCCGAAGATACCGAGCAGGCCGCTGGTGAGGCGGTGGGTGTACTCGATCATCGTCTGGACGTTGGGAGCCGGGGGGATGATCTCCCCGTGGCAGGTTGGCCAGTGCGAGCCGCAGCCGGCCCCGGAGCCGGTGATGCGCACCCAGGCGCCAAAGAGGATGACGCCGAGCATGTAGACCAGAAAGATCCAGGCGTAGGTAGTAAACGCGCGACTTCGGGGAGAGGTAGAGGAACTCATAGGTGATCCGCGGGGTGTCGAGACACAGGGCCAGCAGGCTTTCAGCCTGCCCATAACACCACCGCGCGCCGGGGTCATCCGTGAGTTGTCGGGCATTTCGCCGCAGGGCGAGGCGGCCAGGGCTTGCCCGGGGCTCGGCAGGGGTGTTAACTAGCGCCTTCCTCGCACCGCCGCGCTGGTTCTGTGGCGCCGGGTGTCGAGGATGACGGGCGACCACGAACATTGAACTCTAAAGGTTGATGACATGATCAAAACGTTGCTAGGCGGCCAGGTGCCCACGGGCTCTGAGCTAGTGATCAAGGGGTGGGTGCGTACTCGCCGCGACTCCAAGGCCGGCTTCTCGTTTATTAATGTGCATGACGGCTCGTGCTTTGACGCCATCCAGGTGGTTGCCCCGGATACGCTGGCGAACTACACGGATGAGATCCTCAAGCTGACGGCCGGCTGTGCGGTGGAGGTGCGTGGGGAGCTGGTCGAGTCGAAAGGCAAGGGCCAGTCGGTGGAGGTTCAGGCCGCCGAGATCAAGGTGGTGGGTTGGATCGATGATCCGGACACCTATCCGATGGCGCCCAAACGCCACAGCATGGAGCATCTGCGGGCCAATGCGCACCTGCGTCCGCGCACCAATCTCATTGGTGCGGTCACTCGTGTGCGTCACCAGCTGGCGCAGGCGGTGCATCGCTACTTTGACGAGCGGGGCTTTTACTGGGTTCACACCCCGATCATCACCGCCTCGGATGCCGAAGGTGCCGGAGAGATGTTCCGGGTCTCCACGCTGGATGCGGCCAACCCGCCGCGCCTGGACAACGGGCAGGTGGACTTTTCGCAGGACTTCTTCGGGCAGGAAGCCCACCTGACGGTCTCCGGTCAGCTCAATGCGGAGGCGTACTGCCTGGCGATGAGCAAGGTCTACACGTTTGGGCCGACCTTCCGAGCCGAGAACTCCAACACCTCGCGCCACCTGGCGGAGTTCTGGATGGTCGAGCCCGAGATCGCGTTTGCCGACCTGAACGACGATGCCGATCTGGCCGAAGATTTTTTGAAGTATCTCTTAAAGGATCTGCTGGATACGCTCCCCGATGAGATGAATTTCTTCAACAAGTTTGTGAAGAAAGGGGTGCGCGACCGTATGGAGGCGCTGGTCGACTCGAACTTTGAGCGCCTGGACTACACCGAGGCGATCGCGATTCTGGAGAAGGCCGCGGAGAAGGAGAAGTTCGAGTTTCCGGTGAGCTGGGGCATCGACCTGCAGTCGGAGCATGAGCGCTACCTGAGCGAGAAGCATGTGGGGCGTCCGGTGGTGGTGATGAACTACCCCAAAGACATCAAGGCCTTTTATATGCGGCTCAATGACGACGGGCGCACGGTGGCGGCGATGGACGTGCTGGCGCCGGGGATCGGCGAGATCATCGGCGGGAGCCAGCGTGAGGAGCGTTTGGACGTGCTCGATGCGCGCATCGATGCGCTGGGGCTGCCCCGGGAGACGTACTGGTGGTACCGCGACCTGCGCCGCTATGGCACGGTGCCGCACGCGGGCTTCGGGCTGGGATTTGAGCGCCTGATCGCCTATGCGACCGGGGTGGAGAACATCCGCGAGGTGATTCCCTTCCCGCGGGCGCCGCGTAGCGCTGATTTCTAAAGCGCTTCTTTAAACATTTGAGCGTGTGTGTGCTGGCGAGCTCCCGACGACGGGGGCTCGCCATTTTGTTGGCGGCAGGTTTTGATCGGAGATGAGGTCGGTGGTAGCCAGAGGGGGTTAAGCCAACAGGGATGAGGAGTCACGACGTGCGAAGCTGGCGGGCCTGGTCGACGATCGTTGGGGTGTGGAGCCTGGGGTTGGTGGGATGTACTGGCGATGTGGCCCCGGGGCCTGAGACGCGGCTGGCTGCGGTCTGCGCGGAGGCTGGCGGTGACTATTACGATCGCGACCCGGCACTGCTCTGCGTGTTTGGGGCGCGTCAGGGGGTTGAGGTGGGCCCGGGGTTTGAGTGTCCGGCGGCCTTTCCAAACCGGGTGGGCGACCCGGGGCTGACCTATTGCAATGCGAGCACCGAGTTTCCGGTGTCGGTGCTGATGGAGATCGAAGCCCGCTATCCAGAGGATGTCGAGGATGCCGGCGATGTGGGGCCGGATGGTGGCGAGGCGGAAGATGTGGGACCCGCGCCGGTCGGGGAGAGCTGTGCGGAGCCGCGGGAACTGAGTTTTGAGGGGGGGCAGGTGGAGGTCGTGGCAGATACCCGCGGGGCCCGGGAAGACGCCGCGAGTCTGTGCGACGGGAGCGCGGGGGCCGATCATGTGTATGCCGTGACGCTGGAAGAGGCCGGCGATCTGGTGTGGGAGGTCGAGGCGCTTGATGGCGAGTTTGTGCCGGCGCTCTTTGTGCGGGAGGTCTGTGAGCAGCGGGTCTCGCAGCTTCCCGGGGCCTGCGCGCGGCATCGGGCGCGTCCGGGCAAGAACGCGGTCGTAGCCGTGAGTGCCGAGCCCGGGACCTACTATGTGTGGGTGGCGAGTCCGGGGCAGGAGCGGGGGGCGTACCGGCTTCGGGGGCGCTTTTCTGCGCGTGCCGCCGCGCAGGCGGCGCCGAGTTGCGAGGCGTTGCCCGGGGTGGAGCTTGACCCGGGCGCCTCGCTGGGGCTGGGCGTGAGCGCGCGGGGGCAGATCGGGGCGCAGGCGGCGTTGTGTGAACACCAGGCCTGGGGCGTCACCCGGGTGGGCGTGGAGGTGGCGGAGGCCGGGCTGGTGACGGTGGAGCTGCTCCGGGAGGCTGGGCCGGGCTTCGTAGCCGGAGTGCGGCCGGAGTGCGGTGGTGACGAGGAGGCGTTTTGCGGGAATATCATCACCGGCGAAGAGCGCCGGGTGGTGATGCAGGAGCGGGTCTCGGCCGGGGTGGCTGAGGTGGTCCTGGGAGGCCTGGAGCAGGCCTCGCTCCCGGGCTTTGAGCTGGAAGTGCGCCATGGCGGTGTAAGCGTGGGGGAGAGCTGCCAGGCTCCGGGGCGCCTTGTGCAGGGAGAGGCCGATGAAAGCGGGGTGCGGGAGGTTGGGGTCGTGGCGAGTCTGCAGGGGTATCAGGACGGGCACGCGGCCGCGTGTGGGGTCAATGGACGCGACCGTGTCTGGGAGCTGACGCTTGATGAGCCTTCGGATGTGATGCTGGAGATCCAGGGGGAAGCCGCGGCGCAGTTGAGCGTGAGTCTGGGGAGCGCGTGCGAGGAGGTAAACCACTGCGAGGTTGGTCGCCTGGAGCGCGGTGGCCTGCCGGCAGGCACGTATTACGTCCGGGTGGACGGGGATATGGACGACCCCGCGGAGTTTACGCTGCGCGCCCGGGTGCGTCCGACGCTCATTGGTGGGAGCTGCGAATCCCCCGGCACCGCGATAGCGCTTCGGGCCGGGGAGAGCACCGTGGTGGCGCTTGACGCCGGGGATGTGCCAAGCGCGATGGTTCGTTGTGCGCCGGGGCCGGCCCGGGACCGGATGGTGACTCTTGAGGTGTTGGAGCCCGGCGACCTGGCACTCTCGACCGCCACGCTTTCCGCGGGCGCGACGTGGTGGGCGGAGCTTGCCACGGAGTGTCGGGAGAGCGGCGGGTGCTTGGAGCAACCCCGGGGGATGGCCGGGCTGGAGGCGGGTGAGCATGCCCTCAAGGTGGCCTCTGACGCCGGCGAGGCGCTCACGGTTCAGGTGGCGCTTTTGCCGCCGGGAGATCGCTGTTTTGGCGCGGAGCCCTTGGCCTTAAACCAGCTCCATAACGTATCGCTGGCGGGCTACCACGGCGAGGGCGCTCCCTCGTGTGCAGGTGAGGCCCCGGTGGCCGACCGGGCGTTTGAATTCACGCTGAGTGAGGCAACGACCGTGATGCTGACACTGACGCCGGTGTCCGGCACCGACCGGGCCACCCTCTGGTTGGAACGCGGTGGGTGTGGCCAGGCGTTGGAGTTGCGTTGCGAGGAGCCTTCTGCTGGTCAGCCGGCGAGCCTCGTGTTAGGGGCGCTCACTGCGGGCACCTACCGGGTGTGGGCCGGCGGCAACCCGGGCGACTACACGCTCGACATCACCACCCACTGAGGAACTTCGAAGCGATGGCACATTACCTCTTTACGATCACCGACGACTGGGCAGGGGAGCGTCTCGATAAGGCGCTTACCCGACTCCTCGACGCGCAGCACCCGGGTGGGTTCTCGCGCAAGCGCGCCAAGGCACTTCTGGATGCCGGCAAGGTTCAGCGCAACGGAGCGCTTGAGCGTATCGCATCCTGTGAGCTGGCCCCGGGAGACCGGTTGGCGGTGCAGATCGATGATGGCGAGGCGACGACGAGTTCGGAGGACGGGCGT